>NZ_CM129662.1:2550956-2869825 GCF_052978205.1 Rhodanobacter sp. UC4452_H20
GAGCGCCCGCGCCGCCGCCTCGCTCACCGGCGCACAGCGCGCGGCGCTGGCCGGTTACGGCTTCACCATCGGCGCAGTGGAACTGGGCGAGATCGAGAAGGCCGGCGGCAGCCTGCGCTGCTGCGTGGGCGAGATCTACTGATCGCGAGCCGGGAGATCTCCGCGGATCGCCAGCACCAGACGAATCAGCGCTTCGCGGGCCCGCCGACGCGGCTGGAATTGCACGCACTGAACAAGGGCGCGACGTACGTGGTGACGGTGGAGGCATCCGACGAACGCGGGGGGTCGGGGCTGTCGCGGATCGCGGTGCCGGAACCCCGAGCTTGCAGCTGGCGGTGCGGTACGTTCTGATGCACGGGTGATCACCGTCCATCATCTCGACAACTCGCGCTCGCAGCGCATCCTGTGGCTGCTGGAAGAGCTCGGCCTGCCATACGAGATCAAGCGTTACCTGCGCGATCCCGGGACCATGCTGGCCCCGGCGGAGCTGCGCGCGGTGCACCCGCTGGGCAAGTCGCCCGTCATCACGGACGGCGAACTCACGCTGGCCGAATCCGGCGCGATCGTCGAGTACCTGGCCGATCGCCACGGCGCCGGCACGCTGATTCCCGCGCACGGCACGCCCGAACGGCTGCGCTGCAACTACTGGCTGCATTACGCCGAAGGGTCGGCGATGCCGCCGCTGCTGCTCAAGCTGGTGTTCCGGCGCGTCGAGGCGGCGCCGATGCCGTTCTACGCCAGGCCGGTGGCGAAGCGCATCGCGCGTACGGCGCAGCGCGGTTTCGTCGATCCGCAACTGAAACTCCATCTCGACTACATGGAAGGCGAGCTGGGCCAGCGCGACTGGTTCGTCGGCGACCGCTTCAGCGTGGCGGACATCCAGCTGAGTTTTCCGCTGGAAGCCTTCGCTGCGCGCGGCGGACTGGATGCACGTCATCCGCGGCTGTCCGCCTTCCTGCAGCGCATCCATGCGCGGCCCGCCTACCAGCGCGCGCTGCAGCGCGGCGGCGAGTATCGGCTCGGCGGCTGAACGGCGCGATGGTCACGGCGACCTGGTTTTACGCGGTGGTCACGGCGCCACAGGCAGATTGGCGTTCCCGCTGTACCTGAAGGAGACCGCCATGCATCACCGGGAAATCGAGCAGCATCTTCGCGATGCCGCGGAGGTCGCCGCCGAGCGTGCCGGCGACCGTGCGCACGAATACGCCGACGGCGCTGGCAGCGCGATGCGTGGCCTGTTCCGGCACGGCCAGCGCATCCGCGACCGCTTCTCCGACCGCGGCAGCGACTACCGGCGGCAATTGACGCGCGTCGCCGGCGATCTCGCCGACGAGGCGAACTACCGCTATCGCCGCGCACGCCGCCAGGTGCAGCGGCATCCGGTGGCCACGGTCGCGATCATCGCCGGCACCATCGGCGCGTTCCTGCTGTTGCGTCGCGCATTCCGCAGCGACGACGAATGAACCACTGAACCACGCGCAAGCCGCCCCGGCACCGGTAATGGCCGGCGTCGTGGCGGCATGCCGCCGAGTCGCTGCTAAGCTGCGACTTGCCCTTCCGGCGGTCGTCGCATGGCTCGCACCGATCTCACTTTCCATCACCCGGTCGCATTCTGGCTTGGCTGTGCCGCGGTGATCGCCGGCGTGCTGGCGCATCTGCCGATGCTGGCGATGGCCGCGCCGATGCACTACCGGCTCGCCGGCATGCCGATGGACGGCCTGATGCTCGCCGGCATGGCGCTGGTGCCGCTGGGCGTGCTGCTGGCGGCCTACGGGCTGATGCCGCGGATGGAGCAGATGCGCCGCACCGCCCATCCGGATCGCGGCGCGGTGTCGTTCCACGTCGCCGACAACGTGCCGCTCAACCGCGAGCACTGGAAGCTGGTCGGCGTGCTCACCGTCGCGCTGGCGGTGGACGTGATGAAGCCGGCCACGATCGGCTTCGCGATGCCGGGCATGGCGGCCGAGTACGGCATCAGCGGTTCCACCGCGGGCTTCCTGGCCTTGTCGGCGCTGACCGGCACCGTGGTCGGCTCGGTGGTATGGGGCCGGCTGGGCGATCTGTTCGGCCGCCGCGCGGCGATCCTGCTGTCGGCGCTGATGTTCATGGGCACGGCCATCTGCGGCGCGATGCCGGCGTTCGGCGGCAACCTGGTGATGTGCTTCATGATGGGCGCCGCTGCCGGCGGCATGTTGCCGATCACCTTCACCCTGATGGCCGAGACCATCCCCACGCGGCACCGCGGTTGGCTGCTGGTGGCGCTGGGCGGCGTCGGCACTTCGGCCGGCTACCTGCTCGCCTCCGGCGCGGCGACCCTCTTCGAGCCGACCTACAGCTGGCGCTCGCTGTGGCTGCTGAACCTGCCCACCGGCGCGCTGATCGTGCTGCTCAACCGCTACATTCCGGAGTCGCCGCGCTTCCTCGCCCTGAGTGGCCTGGAGGAGCAGGCGCGCGCGGTGCTGCAGCGCTTCTCCGGGCAGGCGGCGCCGGTCCACCTCGATACCGGGGCGGTCATCGCGCCGGCCCATGCGGCGCGCCTCGGCATGCGCGCGCTGCTGCGCGGCCGCCACGCCGCGATCACCTGGGGGCTGCTGACCTGCGCGGTGGCCTGGGGTCTGGCCAACTTCGGTTTCCTGCTGTGGCTGCCGGCGAACCTGGTCACGCTGGGCGTCGATGCGCAGGCCAGCGCGGCGTTGCTGGCGCGCTCGGCGCTGCTCGCCTTGCCCGGCATCGCCCTGGTGGTGTGGGGCTATCAGCGCTGGAGCAGCATCCGCACGCTGGTGCTGTTCATCGCCCTGACCGCCGCCGCACTGTTGCTGTTCTGCGCGATCGGCGCCATGCAGCTGCGCTCGCCGGCGCTGACCACCACCGCCACGGTGCTGCTGTTGCTGAGCATCAGCGGGGTGATCGCCACGCTGATCCCGTACGCGGCGGAGATCTACCCGGTGCACCTGCGCAGCACCGGCGCCGGACTGATCGCCGGCGGCTCGAAGTTCGGCGGCATCTTGGGCGCGCTGCTGGGCGTGTCCGGCCTGTTCGGGCACTTCGTGCTGTCGGCGCTGCTGATCGCCCTGCCGATGGGGCTGGCGGCATGGATGCTCGCCCGCCGCGGCATCGAGACCCGCGGGCATGGACTGGAAGCGATCCAGCAGGCTCTGTCGGCGGAGTGACAGGCAGCGAAAAGCCGCCCCGGAGGGCGGCTTTTCCGATCGCGGCGACCCGGCTCAGACGGTCAGCGGGTTGGGCTTGTCCGGGTCGAGCTTGTACTCCTTGATCGCGCGGCTGACGTCCTTGGCGTTGACCTTGCCTTCCTTCGCCAGCGCGGCCAGCGCGGCGTGGGCGATCCAGTAGCGGCTGATCTCGAAGAACTCGCGCAGGTGCTCGCGGGTGTCGGAGCGGCCGTAACCGTCGGCGCCCAGCGCGGTGAACGAGCGACCCTCGGGCATGAAGGCGCGCACCTGGTCGACCATGCCGCGCACGTATTCGCTGGCGGCGATCACCGGGCCGTCGCGCCCGGCCAGGTTGGCGGTGACGTGCGGCACGCGCTGCTTCGCTTCCGGATGCAGGCGGTTCCAGCGCTCGCAGTCGAAGCCGTCGCGCGATAGTTCGCTGAAGCTGGGGCAGGACCAGATGTCGGCCTTCACGCCGAAGTCGGCATCCAGCAGCTCGGCCGCCGCAATCGCCTCGATCAGCGAACCGCCCGCCGCCATCAGCTGCACGCACGGCGCGCCGGTCTTGCCCTTGCTCTTGCCCTTGCCTGAATCCCGATTCCCCAATCCCGAGTCCCGGAACAGATACATGCCCTTGACGATGCCGTCGTAGCAGCCCTCGGGCATGTCCGGGTGGACATAGTTCTCGTTGGTGGTGGTGATGTAATAGAAGACGTCCTGCTGCTCTTCGTACATCTCCTTGACGCCGTGGTGCAGCAACACCGCCACCTCGTACGACCAGGTCGGGTCGTAGGCGCGGCAGTTGGGGAAGGTGCCTGCCATCAGGTGCGAGGCACAGTCCGAATGCTGCAGGCCTTCGCCGGGGAAACTGGCGCCGGCGGTGGCGCCGACCAGGAAGCCGCGCGCGCGCTGGTCGCCAGCGGCCCAGATCAGGTCGCCGATGCGCCGGAAGCCGAAGAACGAGTAGTAGATGAAGAACGGCAGCATCGGCTGGTTGGACAGCGAATAGCTGGTGCCCGCCGCGATCCACGCCGACACGCCGCCAGCCTCGGAGATGCCTTCCTGCAGCACCTGGCCGTCCTGCGCCTCGCGGTAGTACAGCAGCTGGTCGGCATCCTGCGGACGATACTTCTGGCCGAACGGCGCGTAGATGCCGATCTGCCGGAACATGCCCTCCATGCCGAAGGTGCGCGCCTCGTCGGCCACGATCGGCACCACGCGCGGGCCGAGCTGCTTGTCGCGCAGCAACAGGTTCATGCCGCGCACCAGCGCCATGGTGTTGGAGATCTCGCGCTCGCCGCTGCCCTTGGTGATCTGCTCGAACGCGGACAACTCCGGCGCCTTGCACGGCACGTCGGTGCGGCGGCGGCGCTGCGGCAGGAAGCCGCCCAGCGCGCGACGGCGTTCCAGCATGTATTCCACCTCCGGCGAGTTCGGGCCGGGGTGGTAGTACGGCACGCTGTCCAGCTTGTCGTCGGGCACCGGAATCTGGAAACGATCGCGGAACGTGCGCACGGCATCGCCGGTCATCTTCTTCTGCTGATGGGTGGGGTTCTCCGCCTCGCCCGAGCCGATGCCCATGCCGTAACCCTTCACCGTCTTGGCCAGGATCACCGTGGGCATGCCCTTGGTGTTCACCGCCGCGTGGTAGGCGGCGTAGACCTTGTGCGGATCATGGCCGCCGCGATTCAGGCGCCAGACGTCGTCATCGCTGAAGTTGGCCACCATCTCGCGGGTCTGCGGGTACTTGCCGAAGAAATGCTCGCGCGTGTAGGCGCCGCCGAAGGCCTTGCAGGCCTGGTATTCGCCGTCCACGGTTTCCATCATCAGCTTGCGCAGCGTGCCGTCCTTGTCGCGCGCCAGCAGCGCATCCCAGTAGCTGCCCCAGATCACCTTGATGGCGTTCCAGCCGGCGCCGCGGAACACGCCCTCCAGCTCCTGGATGATCTTGCCGTTGCCGCGCACCGGGCCGTCCAGCCGCTGCAGGTTGCAGTTGATCACGAAGATCAGGTTGTCCAGGCCTTCGCGGCCGGCCAGCGAGATCGCGCCCAGCGATTCCGGCTCGTCCACTTCGCCGTCGCCGAGGAAGCACCATATCTTGCGGTCGGTCTTGGGTATCAGGCCGCGGTTCTCCAGGTAGCGGAAGAACTGCGCCTGGTAGATCGCCTGGATCGGACCCAGCCCCATCGACACGGTGGGCACCTGCCAGTAGTCCGGCATCAGCCACGGGTGTGGATAGGAGGTGAGCGACTGCTCGCCGCCGACCACGTCGGCGCGGAACAGGTCGAGCCGCTCCTCGCCGATGCGGCCTTCGAGGAAGGAGCGCGCATAGATGCCAGGGCTGATGTGGCCCTGGTAGCCGATCAAGTCGCCGGGGTGGTCGGCGCTGGGGGCACGCCAGAAATGGTTGAAGCCCACGTCGTACAGCGTGGCCGAGGAGGCGAAGCTGGCGATGTGGCCGCCCAGCGAACCGGGCCGGCGGTTGGCGCGCACCACCATCGCCATCGCGTTCCAGCGGATCAGGCAGCGGATGCGCCACTCCATCGCCGCATCGCCGGGGCTCTTGGCCTCCATCCCGGGCGGGATCGTGTTGACGTATTCGGTGGTCGGGTTGAACGGCAGGTAGCCACCCGAGCGACGGGTGGTGTCGACCATCTTCTCCAGCAGGTAATGCGCGCGCTCGGTACCGTCGTGCTGGATCACCGCATCGAGCGAATCGATCCACTCGCGGGTTTCGGTGGGGTCAAGATCCTGGTCCAGGATTTCGTCGAGCTGGTCCATCGGGGTTCTCCACGGCACCGTGGGGTGTGCCTGCAAAAGGTTCGCGCCGCCGGGGCCGCGGCGCGACAACACATGAGTTTAGTTGTTTGCCCGGATACCTGCCAATGGCGCCGGCACCGACGAAGACGGTTTCCGGCGGGAGAGGGACGGCTATCCGGCTTGCACGAGCTGCGGCACGGGCTTGCGCAGCACGACGATGTCCTGGTTGCCGTTCAGGCCGCCTTCGATGTGCTCGACCACGGCGAGATGGCGTGCCCAGTGCCGGCGTACATAGTCCACGGTGTGGAAGGTCGTCTGGTAGAAATCGGGCAGGCCGTCGACCTTGAAACGACCCTTGCGGTCGGTGCGATAGACAAACCCGTCAAGCGCCAGCGCGGCGAGTTCCTCCGCGGTGCAGCTGCCGGTGGCGGAACGGCCGTGGGTGGTGGCCAGCAGCAGGCCACCGGGCTTCAGCAGCCGCGCCATTTCGGCGAGCCACTCGTCCTGCGCCGGCGCATCGAGGTGGGTGAACAGCGACACGCTGTAGATGACGTCGAACATCCCGCCGGCATAAGCCGTCGGCGTGGCCGGGGTGTTGATCGCGAACCGGGCCACGGCGGAGAGGTTTTCCCGCGCCCAGTCGATGGCCTCCACGTCGATGTCCGAGCCGTGCATTTCGCAGGAGCTGGCGGCAGCCGCCAATTCGCCGATGACCCGGCCCGGCCCGCAGGCAAAGTCCAGCACGACCAGGTGCTCCGGCCGCACACCGTGCGCGGCCAGCGTGTCAAGCAGGCAGCGCGCGATGCGGCGGCCATTGGCCAGGTAGCTGGCCGAATCGAAAGCCCGATGCACCCGGTAGCGCAGCATGGGCGGCGGCAGGCCCAGCGCCGGCACGCCGGGGTCCACCCGGTTCGCCCGCGCCAACCGCAGGCGGAACTGCGCGTACCTCGCGGCACCGACGAGCCAGTACAACGGCGCGATGCGTTTCGCCATCTGGCGCAGTTGCCCCATCATGCCGTCCATCGAACTGCGTGCCATGCGCTGCGTCCCTGCCGGTGGTGGTGTGTTCCGATCAACCGCGCCGGCTGCCCTGCGCGGCGCGGATCTGTGCATCGACCGCGGCCACCGCGGTCATGTTGACGATGCGGCGCACGGTGGAGGCTGGCGTGAGGATGTGCGCGGAGCGGTTGACGCCCATCAGGATCGGCCCGATCGAGACGCCGTCGGTCATCACCCGCACGATGTTGTAGGCGATGTTGGCCGCGTCCAGGTTCGGCATCACGAACAGGTTGGCGCGGCCGCTGAGCGTGGTGTGCGGGAACATGCGCAGGCGCAGCGCCTCGTCCCAGGCGGTGTCGGCCTGCATCTCGCCGTCCATGTCCAGCTTGGGCGCGCGCGCCTTGAGGATCTGCCAGGCCTTGCGCATCTTCGCCGCGCTGGGGTTGTCGTGGCTGCCGTAGTTGGAGTGCGAGAGCAGCGCCACCTTGGGCTCGATGCCGAAGTTCTTCAGCCGGTAGCAGGCCTGCAGCGTCGCCTCGGCGATCTGCTCGGCGGTGGGATCGACCTGCACGTGGGTGTCGAGGAAGAACCACGCACCCTTGTCGTTGATCACGCCGCTCATCGCCGAGGTGCACGACACGCCGGGGTCGAGCCCGAACACGCTGCGCAGGTAGCCGAGTTTCTTGTGGTAGCGACCCACGATGCCGCAGATCATGGCGTCCGCCTCGCCGCGTTCGACCATCATCGCGGCGATCAGGGTCGGCCGCGAGCGCAGCAGGTTCTTCGCCGCCGCCGGGCTGACCCCGCGCCGTTCGGTCATGGCGTGGTACTGCTGCCAGTAGTCGTTGAAGCGCGGGTCGTCGTGGATGTTGGTCAGCTCGAAATCCACGCCGGCGCGCATGCGCAGGCCCAGCCGCTGGATGCGCGTGTCGATCACGTCCGGGCGGCCGATCAGGATCGGCCGCGCGATGCGCTCGTCGATCACCGTCTGCACCGCGCGCAGCACGATCTCCTCCTCGCCCTCGGCGTATACCACCCGCTTGGGATCGGCGCGGGCGCGCTCGTACACCGGCTTCATCAGCAGGCCGGTGCGGTAGATGAACTGGCCGAGCTTCTCCTTGTAGGCGTCCATGTCCACGATCGGCCGGGTGGCCACGCCCGAATCCATCGCCGCCTGCGCCACCGCGGGCGCCAGCATCACCAGCAGGCGCCGGTCGAACGGACGCGGGATCAGGTATTCCGGGCCGAAACAGGGGATCTCGCCGCCGTAGGCACTGCCCAGGTCGGAGGCCTCCATGCGTGCCAGCGCGGCGATGGCGCGCACGCAGGCGGTCTTCATCGCCTCGTTGATCACGGTGGCGCCCACGTCCAGCGCACCGCGGAAGATATAGGGGAAGCACAGCGCGTTGTTGACCTGGTTCGGATAATCCGAACGGCCGGTGGCGATGATGCAGTCCGGCCGCACCGCCTTGGCGTCTTCCGGGGTGATCTCGGGGTTCGGGTTGGCCAGCGCCAGGATCACCGGGCGCTCGGCCATCGTGGCGACCATCTCCGGCTTGAGGATGCCGCCGGCGGACAGGCCCAGGAACACGTCCGCCCCCGCCACGATCTCGGCCAGGCTGCGCTTGGGCGTGTCGCGCGCGTAGCGCGCCTTGTCCGGGTCGAGGTTGCTGCGGCCGGTGTGGATCACGCCCTCGCGGTCGAACGCGAGGATGTTCTCCGGCCGCACGCCCAGCGCCACCAGCATGTCGAGGCAGGCGATGCCGGCTGCACCGGCGCCGGTGGTGGCGAGCTTGATGTCCGCGATGTTCTTGCCGACCACCTCCAGCGCATTGACCAGGGCGGCGCCGACGATGATCGCGGTGCCGTGCTGGTCATCGTGGAACACCGGGATCTTCATCCGCTCGCGCAGCTTGCGCTCGACGATGAAGCACTCCGGCGCCTTGATGTCCTCCAGGTTGATGCCGCCGAAGGTGGGCTCCAGGCTGGCGATGATCTCGACCAGCTTGTCCGGGTCGTTCTCGTCGATCTCGATGTCGAACACGTCGATGCCGGCGAACTTCTGGAACAGGATGCCCTTGCCTTCCATCACCGGCTTGGCCGCCAGCGGCCCGATGTCGCCCAGACCAAGCACCGCGGTGCCGTTGGTGATCACCGCCACCAGGTTGGAGCGTACGGTGTACTCCGCCGCCGTCGCGGGGTCCTCGACGATCGCGTCGCACGCCGCCGCCACGCCCGGCGAATACGCCAGCGACAGGTCGCGCTGGGTCAGCAGGGCGGTGGTCGGGGTGATCTTGATCTTGCCCGGCCGCGGATGACGGTGATACTCCAGCGCGGCGAGGCGCAGTTCTTCGGGGAGGGCCATGGGAGGGGCTTTTTTCCAGTGAGTGGGCGCCATCGCGCGAGCGCGGATGGCTGGCGAGAATGTTAGCACCTGGGCCTGCGTCGCTGGCCCACGCCCGGCGCCCTCACGCGCCCGGCAGCAGGTCGTCCTCGCGCACCCGATCCATGTGGATGCCGTTGATGAACACCGAGAACGCCAGCTTTCCGGCCAGCCCGTGCACGTGCTGCATCCATGGCGGCAGCCAGCGCGGCGGCACGATCGCGCCGGAGGCGAAATGCGGCTGCAGGCTGATCACGTCGTGCAGCGCCAGCTTGCCGGCGAACAGATAGCGCAGCAGATCCAGCCGGCGCTGGCGCAGGGCCCAGCGGAAGAACGTGTGCACGGTGAGCAGGCCGGACAGGTAGACGTTGTCCTTGGCGAACACCGCGCCGCCGCCCGGCGGCACGCCGCGGAACACCCGCTGCGCCGAATGGAAGCTGTCGGCCACGCTCTGCCCGCGCGCATGGAAGTAGCGATAGACCTCGACGAAATCGGCGCCGCCCAGGGCCATGTCGATCGCCACGATGCGCAGGCTGATGCGTTTCAGCCGGGCGATGTCGATCGCCCCCGACATCAGCTCGGCGAATACCGCCAGCCCTTCCTGGGTGGCGGTGACCCGCGGCGAGGTGCGCCCCAGCGACGCCAGCAACGGCTGGCGCCGGCCGTTCAGCGCGGTCAGCGAATGCACGAAGGCCTCGTGCGCCAGCAACTGGTGGTGGTCGTACTGGCTGAAGCTGGCGCCGCCGCGCAGGCGGATGCGGGTGGCGCCGGCGGCGGCCTTGGCGGTGAGCTCGGGATCGACCTCGACGCGGATCGTGCCGTCGCCGAAGAAGACATCCAGCGTCTCGGCCAGCGCCGCGCGCAGCACCTCCGCGTCGATGTCGCCGCCGTCGTCGGCGAGCAGGTCGGCGCCCAGTTCGTCGGACAGCTCGACGAAATAGCGCGCGGCATCCAGGTTGCTGCGCTGGCTGCCGGGGATGCGGTCGTCCGGCTTGCCGTACAGCGCGATCGACGGCGCGGTCACGCCGGCCGTACCCACCGCCTCGAGCATCTGCGCGGCGACCTGCCAGGACTCGGCGGTGCGGCGCAGGTACTCGCCCAGCGGATCGCCCGCGCCGACCTCCACCGCCGCCGTCTCGATCGCCGCCAGTTCGGTGCGCGCCGCCGCCAGCCCGGGCACCTGGTAGGACACCGCCGGCAGGCTGAAGCGGCCCTGGCCGTAGGCCTCGATCATGCGGTTTTCCAGCGACGCGGGCCACGCCACCGTGGGCAATATGTGGATGCCGCGCACCGCCGCCAGCAAGCGCTGGTCCAGCGCCGCGTAGCGTTGCAGCTCCGGTGCAATGGCCGCGTTCATCGCGAGACCCCGGCACGCCGCGCACCGTCGGCGCGAATTCTTCCCGGGCTGCCCCCGCGCGCCATCGAACTACTCCCGCTCGCGCTTGACGCGGTGGCCGCGCGGCGGCTCCAGCGGGCGGCCGCCGCGCTGACGGCGCAATCGCGCTTCGAGGGTGGCAGCCTGTTCCTCCCGCTCGTCGTGCAGCTTGAGGTAACTGCGCCAGCGCTCGGCGCTCAGCTCGCCGGTGTCCAGCGCCACCTGCACCGCGCAACCGGGCTCGCTGCCGTGGCCGCAATCGGCGAAGCGGCACTGCTCGGCGAGCGCCTCGATGTCGGCGAACAGGTCGAGCTGCTCCTCGCCGGTCAGTTTCAGCTCGCGCATGCCGGGGGTGTCGATCAGGCAACCGCCCGAGGGCAACTGCAGCAGCGCGCGGTGGGTGGTGGTGTGGCGACCGCGGCTGTCGTGGCTGCGCACGGCGGCGGTGGCCATGGTCGCGGTGCCGAACAAGGTATTCGTCAACGTCGATTTGCCGGCGCCGGAGGAGCCCACCAGCACCGCGCTGTCACCCGGCTGCAGGTAGCGCGCCAGCTCCTGCGCGCTGGCGGGGTCCTTGCAGTTGAGCGCATGGATCGGCGTGTCCTGCGGCAGGCGCGCGCGCAGCGCGGCGACCTTCGCCGCCGCATCCTCGTGCTTGTCCAGCTTGCTCAGCAGCACCACCGGCTGCGCGCCGGAGCCTTCGGTCAGCGACAGGTAGCGCTCGATGCGGGCGGGGTTGAAGTCGCCGTCCAGCCCGGTCAGCACCAGCACGTAGTCGACATTGGTGGCGATCAGCTGGCGCTCGTAGCGCTCGCCCGCGGCGGCGCGCGACAACATGCTGCGGCGCGCTCCCACGCTGACGATGTGCGGCGGCGTGCCGTCGGCCACCTCCACGAAATCGCCCACCACCGGTCGCTCGGCGGGGTCGATGCCGCGCTTGAGGAAGCGGCCGTCCGGCTGCGCGCCGAACAGTGCGTGGCCATCGTGCAGTTCATAACCGGCGCGATGCTGCGCCACCACCCGCGCCAGGCGCAGGCCGCCGGCCGGCAGGCGGTCGCCGCGCCAGCCGATATGCCGCAGCCGCTCGATCGTTTCGACATCACTCATGGCGAGACTTGCCTGGCATGGTGGGGCGATTATGCCCTGCCCGGCCACGGCCCGACGATGGTCAGCGTCGCGCCCGCCGATCGGCTCGCGCTGCACTGCATCACGCTGCTAGCATCCACGTCGCCGGCGTTCGCGCCGTTTCCCACCCGCAAAGGAACCCAGGCGTTGGCTCCGATCATCCCCAGTGCGCACCTGGCAGACGTGCGCTACGAGATCCGCGGTGCGCTGACCCGCCGTGCCCGCGAGCTGGAATCCGCCGGACGCGACATCATCAAGCTGAATATCGGCAACCCCGGCCGCTACGGCTTCGAGGCGCCGGCGCACCTGCGCGAGGCGATCGCCAGCCACCTGCACGAGAGCGACGCCTACGGCCACGAGCAGGGACTGGAAGCGGCGCGCGAGGCGATCGCCGCGCAGCAACGCAGCCGCGGAGCGCGGCACGTGCAGCCCGAGCGCATCTTCATCGGCAACGGGGTCAGCGAACTGATCGACCTGGCTTTGCGGGCTCTGCTGCAGCCCGGCGACGAGGTGCTGCTGCCGAGCCCGGACTACCCGCTGTGGAGCGCGGCCACCATCCTCAACGGCGGACGGCCGCAGTACTACCGCTGCCCGGCCAGCCGCGGCCACCTGCCCGACCCGGACGAGGTGGAGGCGCTGGTCACCCCGCGCACCCGCGCGCTGGTACTCATCAACCCCAACAACCCGACCGGCGCGGTCTATCCGCGCGAGCTGCTGCAGCGGCTGGCCGAAGTCGCAGCGCGGCACGGCCTGTTGCTGCTCGCCGATGAAATCTACGACGAGATCCTCTACGACGGCGCGCACTTCCAGCCACTGGCGGAAGTCGCCGGCGAACTGCCCTGCCTGAGCTTCGGCGGGCTCAGCAAGGTGCATCGCGCCTGCGGCTATCGGGTCGGCTGGATGAGCCTGTCCGGCGCGCCCGCGGGAACGTCGGTGTATCGCGACGCGCTGCAACTGCTGGCCGCATTGCGCCTGTGCGCCAACGTGACCGCGCAGTGGGCGGTGCCGCCCGCCTTGCAGGACGCGCCGACGATCGGCGCCCTGACCGCGCCGGGCGGGCGCCTGCACGAGGCGCGCGCGGCGGTGCTGCAGGGAGTCGTCGCCAGCGAACACCTCGACCTGGTGGCGCCGGCCGGCGCGTTGTATGCGTTCCCCGCGGTGCGCGCCGAACGCATCCCGCAGTTCGACGACGAATCCTTCGCCCTGCGCCTGCTCGAAGAGGAGTCGGTGCTGGTGGTGCCCGGCAGCAGCTTCAACGTGTCGCGCAGCCGCCACTTCCGGCTGACCCTGCTGCCGCCGCCCGCGCAGCTGCACGAGGTGTTCGTGCGGATCGAGCAGGTGCTGCAGCGGATGGCGCGCGAACAGGCGGACAACGCCGTCGTCGCGGCCTGAGGCTTGTCGATGCCCGCATCCCGCTCGCCGCTGCGTCACCTCGCGCTCGGCGATTCCTACACCGTCGGCGAAGCCGTGGCCGCGAACGCGTGCTGGCCCGCGGTGCTGGCGCAGCAGCTGCGCCGCGGCGGCGCGGCGGTCGACGAGCCATGCCTCGTGGCCGTCACCGGCTGGACCACCGACGAGCTGGCACGAGGCATGGATCAGGCCGCGCTGGCGCCGCCCTACGATCTGGTCACCCTGCAGATCGGCGTCAACAACCAGTATCGCGGCCGCAGCCTCGATGAATACGCGGCGCAGTTCGCCGCCTTGCTCGAACGCGCCATCGCGCTGGCCGGCGGGCGCGTCGCGCGGACGCTGGTGGTCTCCATCCCCGATTGGGGCGTCACCCCCTTTGCGCGCGAACAAGGCCGCGATGCGGCGCGGATCGCCCGCGAACTGGACGATTTCAACGCGCGTGCCCGCGGCCTGGCGGCAAGCCGCGGCGTCCGCTTTGTCGACATCACCCCGATCTCGCGCCGGCATCCGGAGCTGGTCGCCGCGGACGGCCTGCATCCGTCGGCGGAGCAGTACGCGCTTTGGGCAGATGCGATCGCGCCGGCCGCGCGCGCGGCGCTGTCGCGGCCACCTTGAAAGCTTCGCTGCGCGCCGTCATCTCCACGGCGTATCATTTGTCCCTTTACCCGGAGCCCTGCATGTCACTGGACAACACCACCCGCGAACGCATCGAGAGCCTGCTCAAGGAGCACCGCGTGGTGCTGTTCATGAAAGGCGACCGCCACCAGCCGATGTGCGGTTTCTCCGCCGCCGCGACCAACACGCTCAACGAGCTGCTGCCGGAGTACCACACGGTCAACGTGCTGGACGACCCGGAGATCCGCGAGGGCATCAAGCTCTACGGCGAGTGGCCCACGATCCCGCAGCTGTACGTCGGCGGCGAGCTGATCGGCGGCGCCGACATCATCAGCCAGATGTACCGCAGCGGCGAGCTGCATGCGGTGTTCGGCATGCCGGCACCGGATCGCACCCCGCCGGAAATCACCATCACCGATGCCGCCGCCGAGGCGATCCGCCAGGGCACGGCCAATGCGCAAGGCATGGTCCTGCACCTGGAAATCGGCCCGGATCACGGCGCCGGCTTCCAGCTGGCACCGGCCGGCGAACATGACGTGGTGACGCAGTCCAACGGACTGGAAGTGCATTTCGACCCCGCCAGCGCCCAGCGCGCGCGCGGCATCGTGATCGACTGGGTTTCCACCGTGCAGGGCGAGGGACTCAGCCTGACCTTCCCCGGCGCGAAGTAAGCACGCCTTCGCCCACCCGGCCGGCTCTGCGCCGGCCCGGGCGGCCGGACCCCATCAGGCTTGCGCGGGCGGGGCGGTGGCGTCGTTGAAATCGCTGATCGCCTCGACCAGGTCGGTCACCGCGGCCCGCTCGGCCTCGCTCAGGTCGGGGTTCCAGCTGTCCAGGATCAGCACCACGCGGGTTTCGCCGCTGCGGTTCCACGCCTCGTGGAGGAAGGTGTCGTCGAACGTCACGCACTTGCCGGGCTGCCAGACATGCTCCTGGCCACCGACGTTGATGGCGCAATGGTCCGGCACGATCAGCGGCAGATGGGTGACCAGCCGGGTGTTGGTGACCCCGCGATGCGGCAGGATGTGCGTGCCAGGCCGCAGCACCGAGAACAGCGTCTCCGGCGCGTGGTCGCGGATGCGGACCAGCGGCAACCGGTCGAGGATGCCGGCGGTGATCGGGCAAGCCGCGCAATGGTCGTCGTAGCGCTTGCCGTGGCGATAGAAGAAGTACGCGTCCCACGCCGCCTCGTCCTTGCCCCACGACTTCAGCATCTCGCCGGTCGCCGGGCCGGCGGATGTGCCCAGGAAGGGTTCGAGATCGCGCGCTGCGCCCAGCTGCTCTTCCAGTTCGCCCCGAATATCGCCGGTTGCCTGCTCGAGCGCTTCCAGCCACGGGAAACGCGAGCGCTCGTAGTAGGGCTGGCTCGGCACGCCGGCGAAGTAGAGGAATTTCGGCTGCTGGCGGGCGTCGGGGATGTTCGCCGGCTGCTCGCCAAGATAGATCGAAAGGCTTTGCTCGACGCGGGTCAGCTCCGACGCGCCGTAACGATCGCGCAGCGGCTCCAGCACCTCGCTGAACAAGCGGCGACGTTCGCGGTTCACGTAGTTGATGGCGTACTTCACCAGCTCGCGCACGGCCGGTGCGGTGGTCTGGTCGTTCGTCCAGCGGCCCTGGTTCTGCGCCGTGCGGATGGCGGTGTACCAGGTCACCAGCGCATCGTGCGCGCGCCCGAGCTGTTCCTGGGCCACGCCCAGCTGCAGCCGCGCGACAAATGCCTGCGGCGCCAGTTGCAGGCTGCGCTGCAGCGTGCCGGCGGCGTCGCCGAAATCGCCATTGGCCAGTTGCACTGCCCCCAGCAGCTGCAACAGGTCGACCCGCTCCGGTTCCCGCGCGACAGCGTGCAATGACAGATCCCTCGCCGGAACCAGCTCGCCGCGCGCGTAATGGCGGCTGGCCAGGAAACTGAGCGCCTCGACATCGTGCGGCAGCAGTTCCAGCAGGTGACGGAAGAACTGCTCGGCCGTTTCCGGGTCACGCCGTTGCAACCGCTCGTGGGCGGCGCGGCGGCAGGCTTCGGGAGTCAGCGGGTGGGTCATGTCCATGGAACAGTGCCTTGGAGTGCTGCCGTGCGCCAGCACGGGCGGGAGCCAAACGGGCATAATACGCGTTCATTGCCGCTCGATGGTGGCAGCCGGACTGCGCCGGACGCGCCTTCGGCCACGGCTCACCCAAACCGGATCGTGGAGAAAGCATGGCAACGCGGCTGGATGGACTTACCCCGACCACCGCCCGCCGCGTCGTCGCGGCGGGTGAGTCGCTCGACGCGGGACGCGTGGAGGAGGCGATGCGGCAATTGGCGGGCATCGAGCGCAACGAGGCGCACCATCCGGAAATCCTGCGCATGCACGCCGGCATCCTCGGCATGCGCGGTCAGCACCGCGACGCCATCGCCGTCATGCGCGACGCCATGGCCATGCGGCCCGACGACCCGGTCTACCACAACACGCTGGGCAGCCTGCAAGGCCAGGCGGGCGATTACGACGCGGCAATCGAATCGCTGCGGCGCAGCTGCGAGCTGCAGCCGACGCTGGGCATGGCCTGGTACAACCTGGGCGTGATGCTGACGCGCTCGGTGCGCAACGACGAGGCCACCGCGGCGCTGCAACGCGCAGTGGAGCTGGAACCACGCCACATGCAGGCACGTGCGCTGCTTGCCGACATCCTGCGCATGCAGGGTCGTGCTGACGAGGCCGCGGCCGAGTATCGGCGCGTGCTGGCCGAGAACCCCGGCGCGGGCATGGCATGGTGGGGCCTGGCCGACCTGCGCAGCGGCCAGTTCAGCGAGGAAGACATCGCCAGCATGCAGGCGACGCTGCAGGACCGGTGCAACAGCGACGACGACCTGATCGCGACCGGCTTCGCGCTGGCCGCCGCGCTGCACGATCATGGTCACCCGGCAGCCGCCCTGCGGGCCATCGAGCAGGCCAACAACCTGGCGCGACGCCGCCGGCACTGGGATCGCGGCGCGTTCTCCGCCAGCGTGACGGCGCTCAACCAGGCGTTCGACCCGCCGCCCGAAGGCGCGCCCGGCGAGCTGGGAAGGGAGGTGATCTTCATCGTCGGCCTGCCGCGCTCCGGCTCCACCCTGGTCGAGCAGATCCTCGCCTCGCATTCCCGGGTGGAGGGCGCCGGCGAGCTGTCCGACCTCCCGCAGGTGCTGGCCGAGGAATCGCGTCGGCGCGGACAACCTTTCCCGCAGTGGGTGAAAGCCATGCAGCCGGCCGACTGGCAGCGACTGGGCCAGCGTTACCTCGAGCGGACCGCACACTGGCGGCGCCATCGTCCGATGTTCACCGACAAGCTCCCCAGCAACTGGATCTATGCCGGCGCGATCCGCGCCATGCTGCCGCAGGCACGCATCATCGGCTGTCGGCGCGATCCGCTCGAGACCTGCTTCTCGTGCTACCGGCAACGCCTGGAGAACAACGAGTACACCCGCGACTTCGACGATCTGGCCAGCTTCTGGGGCGATTTCGATCGCAGCCTCACGCATTGGCAGCGGCTGCATCCGCAGCACGTGCTGGAGTTCCGCCACGAGGATCTGCAGGCCGATCCGCCGCAGCATATCCGCGCGCTGCTGGATTTCTGCGACCTGCCCTACGAGGAGGCTTGCGAACGCTTCCACGAAAGCAGCCGCGAGGTGCGCTCGCCCAGCGCCAGCCAGGTGCGTCAGCCGCTGCGGCGCGACACCGCGCACACCGCGGCTTACGCCGAGCTGCTCGATCCGCTGCGCCGGGCGCTCGGATTGGCGCCGTGGAAGTCCGCGGTCCACTGAGCCGGGATGAGCGCGACCGACAAGCCCGGTTCAGTCGCCGCCCGGCGCGAACAGGCCTTGACCGAACATCTGCGGCGGGCCGCATCGACGCCGGACGACGGCAAGCTGCTGCTCCAGGCCTGGACTGACGCCACCGACGCCGAGTGGCTGGCGCTGATCCAGCGCCTGATGCTGGAACGCGACCACTGCACGTGGAACATGCTGCAGCATGCACTGCAGGCCCATCCCCGCTCCACTGCATTGCGTCAGGCGCAGGCGGGCCTGCTGCTCCAGCGTGGCGACGCCCGCGCCGCCGAAGAGCTGCTGCGGGCGCTGCTGGCGGAACCCTCGGCGCAGTTGGCCAGCAGTTTCACGCTGGCGCGGCTGCTGAAGGGCCAGGGCCGCATGCGCGCGGTCGCCGACGTGATGCGCGGTGCGTTCCCTGCGTCCGGAGGCGACCTCGAACAGCGCATCCAGGCCATCGAGTTGCTGGACGACTGCGGGCGCAAGCACGATGCGGCGGACCTTGCCGAGGTGGAGATCGCGGCCGGTAATGCCGATCCGCGGCTGCATGCCTACGCCGGCATGCTGCAGGCGCAACTGGGCCGCTTCGACGTGGCGCGCGAGCGCTATGCCTTCGTGGCGGCAAACAGCCCGCAGGCTCCCGACTGGCACGTGCCGCAGGGGCTGGCGGGGCTGCAACGCTATGCCGATGCCGGTCATCCTGACTTTGCCCTGTTTCGCCGCTACCTGGCCGCGCCGTTGAACGACGACGCCCGCACGTCGCTGCTGTTTGCGCTGGGCAAGGCCCATGACGACATCGGCGAGTACGCCCAAGCGGCGCACTTCCTGCGCGATGCCAACGCCCGCGCCGCGGCCAAGGCGCACTGGTCGCGCAAGCGGTGGGCGCGGAGCATCGAAGTTCGGCGCAAGCGTCGGCTGCCCGCGGTCACCCTTGAGCCCGAGCCGGGCTGGACGCCCGTGTTCATCGTCGGAGTACCGCGTTCGGGTACCACCCTGGTGGCGCGACAGCTGGCGGAGCATGCGCTGGTCTGCCATCGCGGCGAATCGCCGTGGCTGCCCGCGCTGGCCGAACGGATCGACGGCACGGAGGGCGGGGATTATCGGCAACGACTGGCTGACGCCGCAGCGACATACGCCGCACAGCTGCGCCAGGACGATGCGCCCGCGGCGCGCTGGTTCATCGACAAGCAGCCGCGCAACTTCCTGCATGTCGACCTGATTCTTTCCTTGTTCCCGAACGCGAGGATCATCCAGTGCCAGCGTCGCGCGCGCGACATCGCGCTGTCGCTGTGGATGCAGTCATTCCACGACCGCAGCCTGGATTTCTCCTGCGACTTCGCCGACATCGCGGCCTACATCCGCGGCGCGCGTCAATTGATGGCCGGCTGGCAGGCACGCTACCCGCACGCTGTGCGAACGATCCGCTACGAGGAACTGGCGGCGGACCCGGCGACGTCCCTGGCCGGACTGGCGCAATGGCTCGGCTTGCCGCGATCACCGGCCGCATCCACCGACCACGATCATGCGATCAGCACCGCCAGCCTGTGGCAGGCGCGCCAGCCGGTCCACACGCGCTCGGTCGATCGGTGGCGCTGTTACGCGCCGTTCCTGCCCGAGCTCATGCAGATCGCCGAGGACTGAGCCTGCACCGAAACGGCACGGCATCCGCCGCGAGGCCAGCGCGCCTGATTCGGGCGGGCACGAGCGTGCACGCGCCGGACCTGCGATCGAAAGCCACGGGCGTGCTTCTTTTCGCGGACCGCGGATGCGGCTCAGTGACCGCCTTCCGTCGTGTAGCCCCAGTGGTCGAGCATGGGCTGCAGGATCGCCTGGGCCGGCGCCAGCGCCTCGCCGTAGCGCAACCAGCGCCCCAGCCCCTTGCGGTTGACCGGCTGGATCACCTGCGTGTAGCTGGGTGTGGCGATGTAACCCTTCTGTCGTGCGTGCCTGTCGAAATCGAGCAGCGGCGAGGCATCGTCCAGGCCAAGGAAATCGCCGATGCGTTGCGTCTGCGTCGCCGGATCGGCCACCAGGTCCTCGTAGCGCGAGACCAGCACCGAAGGCTGGAAAACCTCGACGTGGTGAAGCCACGACTGCATCGCCTCGACGTAGGCCTGTGCCAGGCGCTCAAGTGAGGCACCGGCCGCCGCCAGCACGCTGGCACGATAGTTCTGCATGTAGTTGCTGATCAGCACGTCGCAGGGATGGCGCAGGGCCAGGATGAACCGTGCTTGCGGGAACAGGCGGTGGATCATCGGCAGCCACAGCATGTTCAACGGGTTCTTGTCGACCAGGCGACTGTCCCAGCGCCGGGCGATCTTCGAGCACACCATGGAGACGTAGCCCTTGCGCAGTTCGTCGCAGGCATGCTGGTCGAGCCGGGCAATATCGGCGGGCATGTGCAGGCCATGGTCCGCGAGTTGGTCGGCGAGCAGGTTGAAGAACGGCCGCTCGTCCATCGACTGCAAGGTCGGATGGGCATCCAGCATCTGCTCGAGCAGGGTGGTGCCGGAGCGCGGGAAGCCGACGATGAATACGGGCGAGTCCTTCGACTCCGGGGCGGACAGGTGTGGCCAGCGCTGGTAATCCTCCCGCGTCACGCGGGCGACGGCAGCCGGCAGAAGCGGTGCGCCGGGTTCGAATCGCGCCGGCACCGCCTGCTTCAGCTCCTCTACCTGAAGGGCATGCGCCTCGGCCAGCGCAGCCAGGGTGGCCTCGACGTCACCGAGCTTGTCGCAAGCCTCGGCGAGCGCGAAATAGTGCGCGAAATCGTAGTCGTGGCGCGGACCGGTCTGCTCCAGCAGCTCGCGCGCGCCGGCATGATTGCCGCTGCGCGCCTCCAGTGCGGCGGACAGATGGGCAAGGTCGCGTCGCTGGGCGTCGTCGAGCTTCCCGGCCTGAGCGCTGATCTCCTGCATCACGGCGCGCGAGCGGTCGAGCTGGTTGACCCGCTCGTAGACCGCCGCCAGCAGCAACCGCGCGCCCAGTGAGGGCGTGGAGCGGGCGCAAAGGTCTTCCAGCAGCACCCGCGACGCGTTGGCATCGCCCATGACCAGTTTGAGATCCGCCAGTTGGGCCTGCAGCTCGTCGTCCAGGGGCATCCACTCGCGCCAGTGCTCGGTGAGCTGGTCGGCCCGGTAATCGCGGCAGACCGCGCAGGCGCGCGCGGCATGGATGCGTGCCGCGACCGAGTCCGGCGCCAGCACCGTGGCCTTGAGCAGGGAGTCCCGCGCCGCCAGGAAGTCCCGGTCGTGGAACTGCAGCAGACCGCGGTTGATCCATTGCTCCGCATTGTCCGGCGCCAGCCGCAGCGCCATGTCGACGGCACGCGCCGCCTCGGCCAGCTGTCCGTCCTGGCGCAGCACGGTGGCGTAGTTGCCCCAGTGGACCGCGTCCCCGGGGCACAGCTCCACCAGCCGGGCGTAGACCGGCAGGGCGTCGGCCCGCCTGTTCTGATGCGACAGCGCGAGAGCCAGCAGGAACAAGGTGTCAGGGTCGTCTCCGCCTTGCGCCAGCGCCTGGCGGCACAACGCTTCGGCGACGTCCGGACGGCCGGTTTGCAGAGCAGCGATGATGTCTTGGTTGGTCACGATGGCACCAAAAAAAGAGCCGCGCAGGAACCCTGCGCGGCTCGTTGCAACGTTGTCAGCCGAAGCCGACGCGAACGATCAGAACTTCACTTCCACGCGGCCCCAGAAGTAGCGACCCTGCAGGTCGAAGTCGCTGGGGTCGGTGTTGGCGTTGAGCGTGTTGTTCGCATACAGGAACGGCGGCTGCTTGTCGGCGACGTTGTTCACGCCGAACGACACGCGGGTGTTGAGCGGCTCGATGTTGTAGCCGATCGACACGTCGCTGTAGATCGTCGAACCGAACTTCATCACGTAGTTGGGGTAGCTCGGGATCGGCGAAGCGGCGTAGCCCGGGACTGCGCGGCCCATCTGGAACCCACCGATGTAACGCATGCGCCAGGACGCATCCCAGTTGCCCAGGTTCCAGTTCACGAAGCCCTTGCCGCGCCAGCGCGGGAACAGGCAGACGCCGCCACCGCTCGGGCAGGAAGCCGATTCCGGCGAACCGTAGAAGCCGAAGTAACCGGCGTCATGATAGGTGACGTTGGCGTCCGAACCCGGCGCCGTCTGCTGGTCGTAACGGGTCAGGTAGGTGCCGTCCACGCCCACCACGAAGTTGCCGAAGCTGAACTGCGGCAGCTTGTAGCGCACCGAGAAGTCCACGCCGCTGGCGTCGGTACGGCCCAGGTTACCGGTCGGCTCGCCGATCTGGATGATCTGGCCCGGGTCGTTGGAGCTGAGCGGCTTGCGCGTGATCAGCGGGCAGAACTTGGTGTTGCCGGCATAGCACTGGTCAAGCACCGTCTGGGCGCCGATCGAAGTGATCGTGTCCGTCAGGTACAGGCGCCAGTAGTCCGCGCTCATCGACAGGCCCGGGGCCCAGCTCGGCGAGTAGACCGCGCCGAAGTCGAACGAGCGACCCTGCTCCGGCCCGAGCGGGAAGTTGAAGTACTGCGAGCCGGCGGCAATGCCCTTGCTCTGCTGGCCCAGGGCGACGTCGCGGTCGACGAAGGTGCCGTCGGTCGGCACGCCCACGCAAGCCGGGTTGCCGGCGGTGGTGATGCCGTCGCAGGGATCGTTGCTGAGCTTCGGTGCGTCGCTGAGCGGAGCACCGAACACATCCGACGTGGTCGGGGCACGGAAGACGTCGGACACGGTGCCACGCAGCAGCAGGTCCTGGATCGGCCGGTATTCCAACGCAAACTTGAAGTTGTTGGTGCTGCCGAAGGTGCTGTACTTGGAGTAGCGGTCACCGATGGTGACGTTCAGCGCCTGGATGCCCGGCAGGTTGCTGAGCACCGGGATGAACAGCTCGCCGTAGCCTTCCTTCACGTTGTAGCCACCCTGGAGGGGCGAGCTGCACTGGCTGCCCAAGGTGCAGTTGCCGGTCTCCGGGTCGAGCAGCAGCACCGGATCGATCGTGCTGTGGGTGTACTCCTTGCGGTACTCCGCACCCAAGGCGAGCTGCACCGTGCCGGCCGGCAGGTCGAACAGACCGCCGGTGAGGTTGGCCGAGTAGGTCTTCTGGATGTCGATCTGGTTGTTGATGGCCGGCGAGGCGATCTTCTGCAGCACGGCGACCGAGTTCGGATCGAACTGGTTGAACGGGTTGAACGGGGTGCAACCGGCGATGATGTTGCCCGGCGTGCCGCACTTCACGACACCGTCGGTGTCCATGAACGACGGACCGAGGTCCTTGTTCATCAGGTCCACGTTGGGCAGGCCGCGGGTGATGGTGTTCGTGGAAAGATGGCCGTAGTTGTAGCCGGCATCCCAGGTCCAGTTCTGGTCGAAGATGGTGAAGTCACCCTTCAGGCCCGTCGCCACCTGGTCGGTGGTCAGACCGAAGTTGGCCGAACGGTTGCCGGCGGACACCAGGCGCAGGCGGAAGTCATTGCCATCCGGGTTGAAGTCCACGCCGAACGGGTTGTAGTAGCTGTCCTTGGAGATGTAACCGCCGTAGATGACGCCGAACAGCGACGGGGCCAGCTGGAAGCCGGAGGTCGTCTTGTTGTGGTACGCGGTCAGGTAGGCCTCGACATGATCCGTCAGGTTGTAGGTGCCCTTGATGAAGCCGCTGGTGCGCTCCTGCGGGGTCTGGATCAGGTTGACCGTGGCGTAGTTGTACTTGTCGCTGTTGCCGAAGCAGTGGTAGTCGGTGTTGACGTTCTGACCGCTGGCACCCGGATTCAGCGCCACGTTCTTGCAGCCGTACTGGGCCTGCAGCGCGGCCGGCAACTGGATGTTGCCGTAGGCCGGGAAGCTGGAACCGCCGATGTACGAGTAGATCGCGCTGTTCGGGCTGCCGGTGATCGAGACCGAGTTCTTCGAGAAGTCGCGGTTCGAAGCCTCCACGCCATCGGTCTTGTTGTAGTCGATGCCACCCATGATGCTGCCCTTGTCGCCGGTCTGACCGAACGTGAAGGAGTAGCCGGTGGACTTGCCGTCGTTGCGATCGGACTCGCCGTAGGTCGCCGAGAACTGCGCGCCCTGGTAGTCCTTCTTGAGCACGAAGTTGACCACGCCGGCGATTGCGTCGGAGCCGTAGATGGCGGACGCGCCGTCGGTCAGCACTTCAACGCGCTCGATCATGTCGACCGGAATCGTGTTGGGGTCGGTGTTGACGACGCGACGGCCGTCGACAAGGATCAGGGTGCGCTGCGAACCCAGGCCGCGCAGGCCGATCGAGGAGCCGCCGGTGCCGCCGGCGTTGTTGACCTGCGGGTTGACCACGCCGCCGGTGACGGAGGGCAGTTCCTGCACCAGGTCGCCCACGGTCAGCGCGCCAGTGGCCTTGATCTCCTGCGCGTCCATGACAACCACCGGGTTGGAGGTTTCCAGGTCGACACGGCGAATGTTGGAACCGGTGACCACCACCGTCTGCAGCGTCTGTGCCTTCTGGGTGCTGGGCTGGTTGGCCGCATCCTGGTTGCCCGTGTCCTGGGCGAAGGCCGTGCCGGAAGCACCGACCGCAATGACAGCACCCAGCGAAAGCGCCAGGCGAACTGCCGAAGAAAGTTTCTTGACCCCAAGTTTCATTACGACACCCTCCGAATTGATTTTTGTCATGGGCCTGCACCGCTCAGCCCAGAAGTACAACCCGACCTGTTCTCAGACCGATGGATTTCGGACCCATGAGCTCCCGATCCGCGCCGATACTAACAGGCAAATAACGCTATGTGAACCGACATCATACACTTGGCGAAGCGTCGTCATTCAGCCTTTGTTGAACCGTCTGGCGCGGCCGCTTCGGCATTTCGGCCGTGAAAAGCTGGGGCAGGACGCGCCACCGCCCGGCCAGCCGTACCGCAAAAAGGTCGCACGTGCTCCGCTGACGGCCTTGGTGTGGCAGGCTACGTGCTATGTTCTGATGGTCACTCATGGCGGGGGCGACATGATGCGAATGGGCTTGGCAATCGACGCGGCCTGCGACCTGTCGCAGTCCTTCCTGGAACGGAACAACATCGCCGTCATGCCGATCACGGTGAAGATCGACGGCGAAACGTTCATGGACGATCGCAAGCCCGGCGAATTGCAGCGATTCATCGCTCGCCGGCTGGGCAGCCGCAGCCATTCGGCAGAGACCGAGCCCTGCCCGGTGGAGGACGTGCAGCAGTTGTTCCTGGGCAAGCTGGTGCTGGAACAGGACTGCGTGTTCTGCCTGACCATCACCGCCACGCGCAGCCCGATCAACGACAACGTCAACAAGGCGAGCTTCGCCATCCTGAAAAACTACCGCCAGGTCCGCGAGCAGGCCGGGGTGGCCGGACCGTTCATGATGCGCGTGATCGACACCCGCAATATCTTCGCCGGCGCCGCGCCGGTGGTGTACGCGGCCACCCGCATGATCGCCGCCGGCGCCGCACCCGCGGCGATCCGCGAGCGGTTGCTGGATCTCGCCAACCACACCTACGGCTACATGCTGCCGCGCGACCTTTATTACATTCGCGCGCGTGCCAAGAAGAAGAACGATCGCAGCGTCAGCCTGTTCACCGCGATGCTGGGTTCGGCACTGGACATCAAGCCGATCCTGCGCTGCTTCCGCGGCGAGACCGGCCCGGTTGGCAAGGTGCGCGGCTTCGAGCAGGGCGCCGAAGCCCTGTTCGGCTACGCCGCCAAGCGGGTCAGGGCCGGCCTGCTGGTGCCGTTGGTCTGCGTCAGCTACGGCGGGGACCTGGCCGTGCTGGACCAGTTCCCCGGGTACGCCGAGCTGCGCGCGGCGTGCGAAGAAAGCAGCGTCGAACTGATGGAAGCCCCGATGAGCATCACCGGCATGGTGAATGTCGGCGAAGGCGCGGTCACCCTGGGCCTGGTGGCCGAGGAGCACGAACCGGAGTTCTGAGGCCGCCGCCGCGCTCCGCGGCTCAGAACCCGTACGAGAGAAACCCGCCATCCACCGCCAGCACCTGGCCGGTGACGTAGCCGGCGGCCGGCAGGCACAGGAAGGCGATCGCGGCGGCGACCTCCTCGGGCTCGCCGATGCGTCGCAGCGGCGTGCGGTCGAGTACCTCGTCCAGGTAATCCGGGTCGGCCAGCGCGGGCTCCGAGCGCTGGGTGCGGATGTACCAGGGTGCGACCGCGTTGACGCGGATGCCGTCCACCGCCCACTCCGCCGCCAGGTTGCGGGTGAGCTGGTGCAGCGCCGCCTTGCTCATGCCGTAGGGCGAGCCGGTGCGCACATGGGTGACCGCCGAGACCGAGCCGACGTTGACGATCGCCGCATTGGCGTGCTGGACCAGGTGCGGATGGGCCAGCCGGCACATCGCAAAGGCGGAAAACAGGTTCTGCTCGAAGATCGCGTGGCAGGCCTCGTCGCTGTAATCGAGGGTGGCAGCGCTCTGGTTGCCGCCGGCATTGTTGACCAGCAGCGACAGCGGCACGCCCAGGTCGGCAATCCAGTCGAACACCGCCAAGCGCTCCTCTGCCTCGGCCAGGTCGGCGCCACAGGCGAGCACCTGCACTGCGGGGAAGTCCTCGGCCAGCTCGACGCGTACCTGCTCCAGGCAGTCTTCGTCGCGGGCCACCAGCAGCAGGTCGGCGCCGAGGCCGGCCAGTTCGCGCGCCGTGGCCAGGCCGATGCCCTTGCTCGCGCCGGTCACCAGGGCGGTATGCCCGCGCAGTTGCCACGCGTCCGCGCGGTTATACGGGAGGCTGTTCATGACGCCAGCTTAGCAACGTGTCCGTGCTCGCGCGCGGCTGCCGGCAACAGCTTGCCTGCCGCGTCGCGCGGCGGGACACTCGCAGCGTCATCTCGCCGAGAACCGCTCAATGAAGCCGCTGCCGATCCTGCTTTGCGTGCTGGCCCTGGCCGCCTGTTCGAACAAGCCGCCCGAGCCGGAGGCCAAGCCCGCCGCTGCCGCCAGCACGCCCTTCGATGCGCTGAAGGCGGACGAGCAGCGGGCGAAGGACGTGCAGAAACTGGTCGACAAGCACGCCGAGGAGCAGCGCAAGCAGATCGAGGCGCAACAGCAGTAACGCCCGCGCCTCAGCGCGGACTGCACAAGCAGTCGGCGTAGATGTTCGGCGTACCGGCCCTGGCGTGGCGCAGAAGCTCAAGCTCCGGCGCCAGCTCGGGCAATTGCGCGAACCAGCGCGGCAGGCGCACGCCCCACGATTGCAACACGCGCGTGGCGGCCTCGTGGTTGAGGTTGACCAGGAAGCGCTCGAAACCGCCCAGCGGGGCCTCCTCGTAGCGCACCGGATAATCCTTGCCGAGCTTGGCCAGCGTCGCGGCCTCGATCACGGCGTCGCGCAGCCCGCCGAGCCGGTCGACGAGGCCGCGCTCGAGTGCCTGACGGCCGGTCCACACGCGGCCCTGCGCGATCGCGTCGATGGCCTGGTACGTCTTGCCGCGAGCCGCGGCGACCTTGCCGACGAAATCGCGGTAGCCCTTGTCGATGACGGCCTGGATCACCGTGCCGACCTTCGGATCGAGCGGGCGGGTGATGTCGAAGGCTCCGGCCATCGGGCCGGTTGCGACGCCGTCGCTGTGGATGCCGAGCTTGGCCAGCGTGCCGGGCACCGTGTAATACATGCCGAAGATGCCGATCGAGCCGGTGATGGTGTTCGGCTCGGCCAGGATGCGATTGGCGTTCATCGAGATCCAGTAGCCGCCGCTGGCCGCCACGTTGCCCATCGACACCACCACCGGGATGCCGGCCGCGCGGGTCTGCGCCACTTCGCGGCGAATTTCCTCGGCGGCGTAGACCTCGCCGCCGGGCGAATTCACGCGCAGCACCAATGCCTTGGTGCGGTGGTCCTCGCGCGCGGCGCGGATCAGCGCGGCGGTGGACTCGCCGCCGATCGTGCCCGGCGCGCGCTTGCCGCCGACGATCTCGCCTTCGGCCACCACGACCGTCACGCCGGGCGCGAGCAGCTTGCCCTCGCGCGGCAGGTGGTCGACGTAGCGCGCCAGATCGACCTGGCGGAAGCCCCGCTGCTTCTCCCCGGCCGGCACGCCTTGCCCGCGCAGCATCGCGATCAGCTCGGCGCGGGTGGCGGTGCCATCGATCAGATGCTGGTCCAGCGCCAGTTTGGCCAGATCGCCCTGGGTGCTGGCGATGTGCTGCGGCAGGTTGTCGACGTCGTCGCGCAGCGCGGCCGGGTCGATCTTGCGCAGGCCGGCCACCTCGTCGAGGTAGCCGTCCCACAAGCCGTCCATCCAGTAGCTGTCGGCCTGCTTCGCCTCGGCCGAGGCGTGGTCGAGGATGTACGGTTCGGCCGCGCTCTTGAACTCGCCGACGCGGAACAGGTGCACGTCGACGCCGAGCTTGTCGAGCAGATCCTTGTAGAACAGGCGGTAGTTGGCCAGCCCGGTGAGCATCACGCCGCCCTGCGGGTCGAGCAGCACCCGGTCGGCGTGGGCAGCGAGGTAATACTGGCCCTGGTCGAGATTGACGCCCCAGGCGATCACCGGCTTGCCGGCGGCACGGAAACGGTCCAGCGCCGCGCCCACCTCGCGCAACGCCGCGAAGCCGCTGCTGTCCAGATCGCCTGGCAAGAGCAGGATGCGGCTGATCCGCGCATCCTTCGCCGCGGCGTCGATCGCGCCGACCAGATCGCGCAGTTGCACCTGACTGACGTCTTCGCCGGAGAGCCGCGACATCGCCCGCTGCAGCGGCGCGGCGCTGTATTGCTCGACCAGTTGCCCCTGCGGCTTGAGCACCAGCACGCTGCCCGGCAGTACGCCATGCTCGTCGGCGGCGGTGACGGCCACCACCAGAATGAGCACGATCGCCAGGAACGCGAAGAACACCACGTTGATGATGATCAGCCGCACCACGTTGAGACCGTGCCCCAGTTGCTGCAGCGCGCTGCGGCGGCGGGACGGGGGCGGCAGGGGTGGAGTCATGGAAAGGGTCCCGGGGATCAGGCGTCAAGCGTAACCGGTCGGGCCACGGCGGTCATGGCAGCCGCCCGCCAGCGCTGCTTCCACGCGCTGCGCCAGAACCGCACGAACAGCATCACCGCCGCCACCGACAGGCCCGCGATCAGGCCGACCCACATGCCGCGCGCGCCCATGCCGTGGTGGAAGGCCAGCCACCAGCCCACCGGCATGCCTACCACCCAGTACGAGAACAAGGTGATCGCCATCGGCACGCGGGTGTCCTTCAACCCGCGCAGCGCGCCGTTGGCGGCGACCTGGACGCCATCGGAGAACTGGAACAGTCCGGCCAGCATGATCAGCTGCGCGGCCAGCGCGATCACCCGGTTGTCGTGCGTATACAGCGACGCGATGAAGTGCGGCAGGCTCAGCATCAGCGCCGCCGACAGCAGTTGCGTCCCGAGCGTCAGGCCGATGCCGCAGAAGCCGGCGTAGCGCACCCCCTGCTCGTCGCCGCGACCCACCGCGTTGCCCACCCGCACGGTGATTGCCATCGCCAGGCCCAGCGGGATCATGAAGAACAGCGAGGCAATGTTGATGGCCACCTGGTGGCTGGCGATCACGTCCTCGCCCAGGGTGGCGATGATCAGCGCGGTGGCCACGAACAATCCGGCCTCAGCCAGCAGCGTCACCGCCATCGGTGCCCCGATATGCACCAGTTGGCCGATCCGGTGCAGGTCCGGCCACTCGAAACGCTCGAACAGGCCCAGCCCGCGGTAGTTGCGCCGGAAGATCACGTAGATGCCGAACGCCAGCAACTCCAGCCACAGCACGATCGCGGTGGCCACGCCGCAGCCGTGCGCGCCCTGCGGCGGGATGCCCAGCTTGCCGAACATCAATACATAGCCCAGCGGCACCAGCAGCACCAGCCCGCCGAGGCTGAAGTACATCGACGGCCGCGTCATCGACAGGCCTTCGGACAGGCCGCGCAAGGCGAAATAGCAAGTCAGCGCCGGCGCGCCCCAGCTGATCGCCAGCAGGAAGCGCTGCACGTCGTGGCGCAGGCTCGCCGTCACCCCGATCAGCTCGATCAGCGGCTCCGCATGGCGCACCGCGAACCACAGCAGCGCGCCCATGCCCAGCGCCAGCCACAGCGCCTGGTGGAACACCGCGCCGACCTCATGGCGCCGACCGGCACCGTCCAGCTGCGCCACCGACGGCGGCACCGCCATCATCATGCCGATGCCGCAGACGATCGCCAGCGACCAGATGCTGGCGCCCACCGCCACCGCGCCCAGCACGTGCGCGCTGACGTGGCCGGCCAGCACCGCGTCGATCACGTTGCTGCCGACCGCCGCCAGCTGCGCGGCGATCAGCGGCAGCGCCAGGCGCACGGTGGCGCGCACCTCATGCCGCAGGCGCGCACGCTCGGGACGAAACGGATTCATGACACGATCTGACTCCAGGGCCGCGCATTTTACCCGAGCCATCGGTCATGGGTACGACGCGGCCCGCCTGTGCGAAGATCGGCGGCGCCGTTGCCCGGGGACCCCGATGCCGCAAGCCCTCACCTTGCCCACCGAAAGCCACTGTGCCAATTGCGGCGCCGTGCTGCAGGGCGAGTTCTGCCACGCCTGCGGACAATCGGTACGCAGCGTGCTGCGGCCGGTGCACGGCATGCTGGAGGACACACTCGACCTGGTGGCCAACTGGGACGGCCGCGTGGTGCACACCTTGCCGCCGCTCCTGCTGCGGCCGGGCTTCCTCACCCTGGAGTACTTCGCCGGCCGCCGCGTGCGCTACCTGGCGCCGTTCCGCACCATGTTCCTGTTGTGCCTGGCCGCATTCTTCCTGCTGCCGATGGCGCTGGACACCGGCGGCGCCGCGGACACGCCGATGAAGGTGACCGTGGCCGGCGCGAGCTTCCAGGATGCGAAAACCCCGGCCGAGGTGGATCGCCTGCTGAAGAAGCAGCTCAAGCAGTTCGCGCCGACCGAGCAGATCCCGGTGGTCGGTTCGCTGGCCGCGCAGCAACTGGACAAGGCGCGCCTGCAACTGACCCGCGAGGCGATGCAGCGGCGCATCGAGCTGGGCGACACCACCGCGGTGGTGCCGCAGACGGTTGCCGACCTGCCCGCGCTGCCTGCCCCGCGCGCGCCCTCCGAAGCGGCCCGGCACAATCCGCTGGACATGGCCTGGGACGCGCAGAAATACCCGGTCCACGTGAGCTGGCTGCCCGATTTCCTCAACACGCGGATGAACCGGTCGTTGCAGCGCATGCACGACAACCTCGCCGCCATGCGCGGTCCGGGCGATCATTCGGCGGTCAAGGCACGCCTGCTGGGCCAGGTGCTCGCCGCCCTGCCGGGGACGATGTTCTTCATGCTGCCGGCGTTCGCCCTGCTGCTGAAGGTGATGTACCTGTTCCGCCGCCGCCTGTACGTCGAGCATCTCATCGTGGCCCTGCACAGCCACGCCTTCCTGTTCCTGTGCCTGCTGCTGGGGGTGCTGTTCCAGTTGCTGGCGGTGGCGCTGGAGCCACACGCGCCCTGGCTTTCCACGCCGCTGGGCTGGCTGATCAACGCACTCTGGATCTGGGCGCCGATCTACCTGCTGGTGATGCAGAAGCGCGTCTACCGGCAGGGCTGGCCGATGACGGTGCTGAAGTATCTGGTGGTCGGCTGGTGCTACTGCTGGCTGTTGGCGTTTGCCATCCTCGGCGCCGCCGCGATGGGCTTGGCGGAATGAGCGCCCGGGGAGGTTTTGCACAGCACCGCAACGCCCGGCAAGGATGTGACGGGCATTTGTCGATTCTGTGAACGGTGACCGAACCCGTTTTGCAAGTCGTTGAATAAAATCCGGTTTTATTCATGACGAAAAGCTCGCCAAGCCGTCACGGAAGGCGCCACGACGGGCTTCGCGGGCTGCGCTCCCCGCCGCATCCACAGAGTTATCCACAGCGATTGTGGATAAGCATGAAAACACCGTAGCCATAGCGACTTACCCGGAACTTCTCGACCTTCGGCCAGCAAGTGCACGCAACTCGACGGGTCGCTGCGGGTGCCGGCGGGGCGGGCCGAAAAGCACCCTCGGTTACACTGGCGGACGCCATCGAGGTCCCCATGCCGACCGTTCTTCGCGTCGCCCTGCCGCTGCCGCTGCCCACCCTGTTCGACTACCTGCCGCCCGCCGGGGATGTACCGCGCCCGGGCAGCCGGGTGCTGGTGCCGTTCGGCCGCGACAAGCTGGTCGGCGTGGTGGTGGAGAGCGGTGTCGAATCGACGCTGGACGGCCCCCGGCTCAAACCGGTGCTGCGGGCGCTGGACGACGACCCCCTGCTCGACGCCGAACTGCTGCAGACGCTGGCCTGGGCCACCGACTACTGGCTGGGCGCGCCGGGCGAGGTCTGCACCAATGCGCTGCCGCTGGCGCTGCGCGAAGCCCGGCCGCTGCCGGCAATCGGCGAGGAATACTGGGCGCTCACCGCGACCGGCCGCGAAGCGCTCGCGGCCGGCAGTCGCCGTGGCGGCAGCCGCGCCCTGCTGGCTCTGCTGGCTGACGGCGCGCTCGGCGCGCAGGAGCTCAACGAGCGCCAGAGCGGCTGGCGCGAGGCCGCCCGGCGCCTCGCCGCTGCCAACCTGGTCGAGCGCCGCGACCGACCGCCGACCGAACCGCGTGCCCCCCCATCGACGGCTCCCGTCCTCAGCGACGAGCAGCAGCAAGCGGTGGCCGCCGTCGGGGCCAGCCTCGGCCAGTACCAGCCGTTCCTGCTCGATGGCGTCACCGGCAGCGGCAAGACCGAGGTCTACCTGGCGCTGATCGAGCAGGTGCTGGCGCAAGGCCGCCAGGCGCTGCTGCTGGTGCCGGAGATCGGCCTGGCGCCGCAGACCGTGCGCCGCCTGCGCGAGCGGCTGGGCGTGGCGGTGGAGGTGCTGCACTCCAATCTCGCCGAAGGCGACCGCGCGCGCGCCTGGCTGCGTGCCCGTGCCGGCACCGCGCGGGTGATCCTGGGCACGCGTTCGGCAATCTTCACGCCGCTGCCGCAGGCCGGCCTGATCATCGTCGACGAGGAGCACGACGCCTCCTACAAACAGCAGGAAGGCTTTCGCTACCACGCCCGCGACCTGGCCGTGGTGCGCGCCCGCGCGCTGGGCGTCCCGGTGCTGCTGGGCTCGGGCACGCCGTCACTGGAGTCGTTGGCCAACGCCGAGGCCGGCCGCTACCGCCAGCTGCACCTGCGCGCGCGCCCCGGCGCGGTGCGGGCGCCGCAGGTGCAGATCATCGACATCCGCGCCCAGCGGCTGCAGCACGGCTTGTCGCCGGCGCTGCTGAGTGCGGTGGCCGAGACGATCGCGCGCGGCGAGCAGGCGCTGGTATTCCGCAACCGCCGCGGCTATGCGCCGGTGCTGCTGTGCCACGCTTGCGGCTGGCACGCCGAATGCCCGAGCTGCCAGCGCCCGCTGACCCTGCACGCGGGGCGGCGCCAGCTGATCTGCCATCACTGCGACCGCCGCCAGCGCATGCCCACGGCGTGCCCGGCCTGCGGCGCCGTTGAACTGACCGCCCAGGGCCACGGCACCGAACGACTGGAAGAAGCGCTGCTGGCGCACTTCCCCGGAGTGCCGGTGCTGCGCGTGGATCGCGAAACCACCCGGCGCAAGGATGCCCTCGAGACGATGCTGGCGACGCTGGACGACGCCCAGCCGGCGATCCTGGTCGGCACCCAGATGCTGGCCAAGGGCCACGACCTGCCCAACCTCACCCTGGTCGCGATCGTCGGCGTGGACGAGGGCCTGCACAGCGTGGATTTCCGCGCCGAGGAACGGCTGGCGCAACTGGTGGTGCAGGTCGCCGGCCGCGCCGGCCGCGCGCGCAAGCCCGGGCAGGTGCTGCTGCAGACGCACCAGCCCGACCACCCGCTGCTGCGCAACCTGCTCGCCCACGGCTACGCGGCCACGGCGCGCGAGCTGCTGGCCGAGCGCCGGCTGACCGGGCTGCCACCCTTCAGCCACCAGGTGCTGCTGCGTGCCGAGGCGACCGCGCGCGAGGCGGTCGATGCGTTCCTTGCCGCCGCCCATGCCGCGCTGCCCGCCGGCGCGGCGCTGCAGATCGCGGGCCCGATGCCGGCGCCGATGGCGCTGCGCGCCGGGCGCCAGCGCGGCCAGTTGCTGATCGAATCGGCCAGCCGCGCGGGCTTGCGCAACGTGTTGCGGCCGTGGCAACTGGCGCTGGGCGCACTGCCGACCGCACGCAAGGTGCGCTGGTCGCTGGACGTCGACCCGATCGATTTGTACTGACGCGCTAGCGGGCCGTGTCGGGTTTCGAGGCGCCCGGCTTCACCAGCCAGCGCACCGCCACCACGCCCAGCTCGTAGAGCAGGCACATCGGCACCGCCAGCATGATCATCGAGGTGATGTCCGGCGGGGTAATGAAGGCGGCGACGGCGAACGCGCCCACGATGGCGTAGCGGCGACTGGCGCGCAGCTTGTCCACGTCCACGATGCCCACCGCGGCGAGCACCACCACCGCCACCGGCACCTCAAAGCACAGCCCGAACGCGAAGAACATCAGCGTCACGAAGTCGAGGTAGTGGGTGATGTCGGTCATCATCTCCACGCCCTGCGGGGTGATCGCAGTGAGGAAGCGGAACGCCGCTGGTAGCACCAAGAAGTATGCGAACGCGCAGCCAAGGTAGAACAGCACCAGCGCCGCGGCCAGCAACGGCCGGGCCAGGCGCTTCTCGTTCTTGTACAGGCCGGGGCTGACGAACGCCCAAAGCTGGTACAGGATCATCGGCATGCTGATGAACAACGCCGCGTAGAACGCCAGTTTCAGCGGGGTGACGAACGGGCTGGCGACCTCGGTGGCGATCAGGTGTGCGCCCGCGGGCAGGCGCGTCACCAGCGGCGCGGCCAGCTCGGTGTACAGCCGGTTGGCGAACGGCACCAACGCCAGCAGCACCAGCAAGACGGTGGCGCTGGCCTTGAGCAGGCGCGAACGCAACTCCAGCAGGTGCGAGAAAAGTCCCTGCTGCAGGTCGTCCTGCTCCGGCTCCGGCGCGCGCGGTTCAGCTGTCGCCATGGGCCATCCGGCGGGTCGGTGCCGCGGTCTGGTTCGCGGCCGGTTCACCCAGCGGCAACTCGGTCTGCGGGTTGGGCTCGGCGGGTTCCTCCGCGGAAACTGCGGCCGGAGTCGGCGCGGTCAGTGACTCGCCGGCCGCAGTGACTTCATCGACGGCTCGCGCCAGCGGCTCGCGCATCCGATCCACGCCGTCGCGGACTTCCTGCTGCGCGGCTTCTGCCTGTGCCGCCGCCTCGCGTGCGGCGCGCCTGATCTCCTCGACCTGCAGCTCGCGCTCCACCTCGGCGCGCACGTTGTCCCAGCCGCTGCGCATGCGGCGCAGCAGGGCGCCGGCGGTGCGCGCGGCGCCCGGCAGTTTTTCCGGGCCGAGCACGATCAGCGCGATGAGCGCGAGCAGTACCAGCTTGCCGAAGCTGATCTCGATCATCGCCGCAACCCGCCCGCCGCCCGCGGCTTACTTCGGGTCGCTGGAGTCGCGCTGGCCTTGCGTCGCCCGGTCGGCGGAGCCGGCCGGCGGATCGGCGCGCAGCCGCTCGGCATCTTCCTTGCGCCGGGCTTCTTCCTCGTCGCCGTTCAGTCCCTTCTTGAAATCGCGCATGGCATTGCCGAGGTCGGAGCCGATGTTGCGCAGCTTGCCGGTGCCGAAGATCACCACCACCACGACCAGCAGGATTACGAGATGCCAGATGCTCATGTGTTACCTCGAAAACGGACGGCCGGAAACCATCGCGACGCGCGCGCCGGCCTTCCGCATCATTGCGAAGTGTACTCCTCGAGCTGGTCGCGGAACTTCACGACCGGCGCAGGAACGTTGCTGACGCCGCCTTCGAAAATGCGGCGCGGCGTGATGCCCGTGCCATACACGGCGGCATTCGCATCATAGTCGATGCGCAGCGCCGCGCCATCCAGTGCGACACCGGCGAACAGGCCGCGGCTGCGCGAGTAGGAGTAGATCTCCGCCTTCAGTTGCGCATCGGTCGAGGCGTGCGCGGTGCGTCCGACCGGGCCGGCGGCGGCAGCGGCATCGGCGCCCAGGGTGAACTTGCCGTTCACGATCGAATCGACGCCCTTCTGAGTGCGGAACACCAGCACCACGTCGGTGGACGACACGCCGGCCTGGAAACCCACGCTGCCGCCGGTCATGGTGATGAAGCTGGGGTTGGACCAGGTGCCGTCCGCGGCCTTGACCGAGACCAGGCCTTCGCCGCGGCGGCCGCCGAAGACGAAACCGACCTTGAGCATGCCGGGAATCACCGCGATCGCCCTGGCGTCGCGCAGCAGGTCGCGCGGAATCGCCTTGTCGGGCGCCTGCATGATTTCGTTGAGCACCGTCACCGCATTGGTCGCGCGCACCAGCGGCGGGTCCTCAGCGTGCGCCGCGGTCAGCGGCAGCAGCAGGGCAAGGCCGATCAGCAACACGTGGGGCAGCATGGTCTTGGACATGGGAGCTCCATAGGCTTGAGATGATTTCGTCGGGCGTCGGCTGCCGGCGTGCTTGTGGCAGACTGCGGTTTGTGGCCGGTACGACCGCGCCGCTTCACGACTGTCACGATGCCCTTGCCCGATCACTATACCGGCGTTGCCGGCCATTCCCACGAGGCCGCACCGGCCACCGTTCAGGCTGGCGTGCTGCTGGTCAACCTGGGCACGCCGACCGCGCCGACCGCCGCCGCCGTGCGCCCCTACCTGGCCGAGTTCCTCGGTGACCGCCGGGTGATCGATTACCCGCGCTGGCGGTGGTGGCCGATCCTGCACGGGGTGATCCTGCGCGTGCGGCCGAAACGTTCCGCGCACGCCTATGCGCGGATCTGGGACGAACGCGGCTCACCCTTGCGCTACCTCAGCGAGGCGCTGGCCGCGGCGCTGCAGGCCGAGTTCGATCGCCGGCAACCCGGCACGCTGCGGGTGGCACTGGCGATGCGCTATGGCGAGCCGTCGGTGATACGCGCCGCCGAACAGCTGCAGCGCGAGGGCGTGCGCCGGCTGCTGGTGCTGCCGCTGTACCCGCAATACTCGGCGACCTCCACCGGTTCCGTCATCGACGCCGTCGCCGACGCGCTCAAGACGCTGCGCTGGCCGCCGGAGCTGCGCCTGGTCAACGATTACCACGACGACGACGGCCACATCGAAGCGCTGGCCACCAGCATCGAACGCTGGTGGGCGGCCAACGGCCGCGGCGAGAAACTGCTGCTGTCGTTCCACGGCATTCCCGAGCGCTACGTGCGGCTCGGCGATCCCTACGCGGAACAATGCCGGCGCACCGCGCAACTGCTGCGCGAACGGTTGCAGCTGGGCGAAGCGGACATGGTCGTCAGTTTCCAGTCGCGAGTGGGGCGCGAGCGCTGGCTGCAGCCGTACACCGACGCCACCGTGCGCCGGCTCGCTGCCGCCGGCGTGCGCAGGCTCGACGTGGCCTGCCCCGGCTTCGCGGTGGACTGCCTGGAGACGCTGGAGGAGATCGCGATGCAGAACCGCGACTTCTTCACCGAAGCCGGCGGCGAGACGCTGCGCTACATCCCCGCACTGAACGACAGCGCCGAACAGGTGGCCGGCCTCGCCGCGCTGATACACCGACACCTCGGTGGCTGGCCGGAAGGCGGCGCATGACCGAACCGGTCGAGCGGCGCATCGCGCTGCCCGCGTCGACGCTGGCAGCGCAAGTCTGGGGCGAGGCCACGTTGCCACCGCTGCTGGCCCTGCACGGCTGGCTCGACAACGCCGGAAGCTTCGCGCGCCTGGCGCCGCGATTGGCCGCGCACTGGCGGGTGATCGCGCTGGACCTGCCGGGCCATGGCCATTCCGGCCATCTCCCCGCCGGCGCCAGCTACCACTACGTCGACCACGTGCAGGCGGTGCTGTCAGCCGTCGACGCGCTGCAGCTGGATCGCTACGCGTTGCTCGGCCACTCGCTGGGTGCCGGCATCGCCAGCCTGGTCGCTGCGGCGCGGCCCGAGCGGATCGAGCGCCTGCTGCTGATCGAAGGCCTCGGCCCGCTCGGCGACGACGGTTCGCACACGCTGCAGCGCTTCCATGACGCGCTGGCGCCACGCGAGAGCAACGGCAAGCCGCTGCGGGTGTTCCGCGACGTCGCCCAGGCGATCAGCGCACGCAGCATCGCCAGTGGCCTGCCCACCGAACAGGCACGACCGATCGTCGAACGCGGCTTGCTCGAAACCGACGGCGGCTGGCGCTGGCGCAGCGACCCGCGGCTGACCCGTTCCAGCGCCGTGCGGATGGCTGAGGCGCAAGTGCACGCGCTGCTGCGCGGCATCACCGCACCCACCGCGCTGTTGCTGGCGCAGCCGACGACGCCTTACCTGCCCGACGCGATGATGCAGACCCGCGCCGCTTGCGTGGCGCACATCGCAGTCAGTCACATGGACGGCGGCCACCACCTGCACCTCGAACACCCGCAAGCCGTCACCGACTGGATCAAAAACTCGTCACCGCTGCCGTAGGGCGGGCAATGCCCGCCGCACTGCATGACGACACAAGGCAGGAGCAGAAGCCGGCGGGCAGTGCCCGCCCTACCGCGTCCGAGACTCGTCAGAGCTTCTTCAGGCCCAGCACGTCCAACCCCTGCTCGAAGCGGATGTCGACCGGGATGTGTGCCTGATCCAGCCGCTTCAGGTCGCCGGCCAGTTCGGCGTCGACCGCGCCCATCTGCTCGGTGAGCTGCTTCGCCGCGGCGTAGTCGCCGTCGCCCTGGATGGTCAGCAGCTTGGCCGACAGCGCGTTCATCGCCGCGGTCATCTTGTCGAAGTCGACGCGGTAGCGGCCAGTGTTCTCGTCACGGCTGAACGCGCCCTGCTGCTTGAAGAAGTTGAAGCGCACCATGTTCGCCTTGGCATGCGCATCGCTGGCGCCGAAGCGCACCGAGCGCAGGATGCCGGCGAGGAAGGTGACGTAGTTGTCCATCAGCTTCGACTTGTCCAGCTCGCCCTTGTCGGCCAGCTTGCTGACCATGTACAGGCCGAGGATGTCGGCCTTGCCTTCCTCGAAGCTGGAGGCCTGGTCCTTCAGCGCCTTGCGCACGGTGCCCTTGCCGTCCAGCGTGTTCTTGATGCCCAGGCCGTGCGCCACTTCGTGGAACATGGTGTTCTGGAAGAATGCGTCGAAGGTGAGGTTCTTCTGCTGATCCTCGGCGATCAGCTCATGGGCGATCGGCAGCATGATCTTGTCGAACTTCGCCTGCATCACGTTTTCCAGCTGCAGCCGGCGCGTGCCTTTCTTCAGCTGCACCTGCTCGTCGTTGGGCAGGTTGATCGCGATGGTCTTGGCGCCGACGTTGGCGTCGCCGCCGTAGTAGATCGCGAAGTAGGCGTTGAGGTCGGCGTCGGAGCCGGGCTTCTCGGCCTTGTACTTGTCGGCCACCGGCAAGCCGCGCTGCAGTTCGGGCAGGTATTTGGCGAAGCGCGCGAGCTTCGCGCTCCACGCCTGGTCCTTGATCAGCACGTAGGATTCGTAGCTGGCCTTGTAGCCGTAGAGCTGGTCCTCGTAGGTCTCGATCGGACCGATCACGATGTCGACCGGGTTGCTCTTCATGTCCATCCAGGCGAAGTCGCTGGGCTGGTAGTCGTCGCTCAGCAGCGCGTCGGCGCGCATCGTCAGGTACTTGCGGAAGCCGGCGTCCTTTGCCAGTTTCGCGGCTTCGCGCAGCAGGCCGGCAGTCTTTTCCAGTTCGGCCTTGTACGCCTCGTGGTAGGGCACGGTGAGCAGCTGGCCCTGCGCGTCGCGGCGCAACAGGGTGTACAGCGCGGTCTTGTCCTTGAGCGGCGACTGCTCGAACTGCTCCTTCGTCATGTCGGCCGGGTAGAACTGCGCGCCGGCCGGGCGCGGGCCGATGCCGTCGACGAAGGGCTTGTCGTTGTCCAGCCGGTCCCACGGGCCGTAGTTGATCTCGGCGAATTCGCGCACCGCCGGGTCGCCGATCTTCGCCAGCAGAGCGTCACGGTCGCCCCAGCTCTGCTTCCAGTACAGCGCGTTCATGCTGTCGGCGGCCTCCACCAGCAGGGCGATCATCTGCTTCCGCCCGGCATCGAACGCCGACAGGTCCGCCGTGAGTTTCACCGTGGCGTAGTCGGACAGATGCCGCTGCACCTGTGCCGCCGTCTCGACGGCGGCGGGCGCGACCACGGAGGTCGTCGGCGCGGGCGCCAGCTCTTCCTTCGACACCGGCTGCGCGGCGTCGGGATGGGAGGAGCAGGCGGACAGCGCGAGCAGCAGGCAGGCGGGAAGCAGGCGTCGCAGCATGATCGTGTCCTGGCGAGAGAATGTTGCATGGTATCGCTCCGGCGGCACGGGGATACCTGACCGGTTGCACATGCGGCCGCGGCAGGCGTGGGTTATCGTCGCCTTCCCCTCGCTTCGCCACGTCCATGGACCAGCCGTCGATGCCTGTCGCTCCGCGCCATCGCGCCGCGCTGGCCTTCATCTACGTCACCGTGCTGCTCGACATGCTGGCGTTCGGCATCATCATCCCGGTGCTGCCGCACCTGATCGAGCAGCTGGCCGGCGGCGGCATCGCCCGGGCAGCGTGGTGGGTGGGCATCTTCAGCACGGTGTTCGCGATCGTGCAGTTCGTGTTCTCGCCGGTGCAGGGCGCGCTGTCGGACCGTTTCGGGCGGCGGCCGGTGATCCTGGTTTCCAACCTCGGCCTGGCCGTGGATTTCGTGATCCTGGCGCTGGCGCCCACGCTGTGGCTGCTGTTCGCCGCGCGCGTGCTGCTGGGCATGACGGCGGCCAGCTTCAGCACCGCCAACGCGTACATCGCGGACATCGTGCCGAAGGAGAAGCGCGCCGCCGCGTTCGGCATCCTCGGCAGCGCGTTCGGACTGGGCTTCATCATCGGCCCGGGGCTGGGCGGTTTCCTGGGCGGCATCGCGCTGCGGCTGCCGTTCTGGGTGGCGGCCGGGCTGGCGCTGTGCAACTTCCTGTACGGCTGCTTCATCCTGCCCGAGTCGCTGCCGGCCGAACGCCGCACCGCGCGCATCGAGCTGCACAGCGCGCATCCGTTCGGCTCGCTGAAGCTGCTGCGCCGCCAGCGGCAGGTGTTCCACCTGGCCATCGTGCTGTTCTTGGTCTACCTCGCCCACTACGTGCTGCAGACGGTGTTCGTGCTGTACGCGGATTACCGCTACCACTGGGGCCCGCAGGCGGTGGGCTACGTGCTGATGCTGGTCGGCGCCTGCGACGGCTTCGTGCAGGCGGTGCTCACCGGCAAGCTGGCGCCGCGCTTCGGCGAACGCCGCGTGCTGCTGGCCGGCATGCTGTTCGGCGTGGGCGCGTTCCTGGTGATGGGCGTGGCCGATGTCGGCTGGGCCTTCCTGTTCGGCATCCCCCTGCTGGCCCTGTGGGGCCTGGCGATGCCGCCGATCCAGTCCCTGATGACGCAGCAGGTCGATCCCTCCGAGCAGGGTCGACTGCAGGGCGCGATCGGCAGCCTGGGCAGTTTCGCGGGCATCTTCGGGCCGTACCTGTTCGCCCAGGTGTTTGCGCTGTCGATCGCGCCGGGCTCGCCGCTGCACCTGCCCGGCGCCGCCTTCGTGCTGTCGGCGGGCCTGATGCTGGCGGGCCTGGTGATCGCCGCGCGGGCCACCCGGCGCCTGCCGCAACCCGCCGCCCACATCACGGCCGAACCGCTGCCCGGCGACGCGCCGGCACTGTCCGCCATCCATCCGGCAACACCCACCCATCCGCCGCAGGCGGTTCACCCGCAGGAAGAAAAACCATGACACTTTCCATGTACCAGGCCTCCGTCCCCGTCTTTGTCCGCGCGTTGGGCAACCTCAACCATGTGCTGCAGAAGGGCGAGCAACACGCCAAGTCGAAGAACGTCAGCGACGAGGTGCTGCTGCAGGTGCGGCTGATCCCGGACATGCTGCCGCTGATCAAGCAGATCCAGATCGCCTGCGACATGGCCACGCGCGGCGCAGCACGCCTCGCCGGCGTCGAACCGAAGTCCTTCGAGGACAACGAGACCACCCTGCCCCAGGCCTACGACCGCATCGCGCGCGCAATCGATTACGTCAAGAGCTTCAGCGCCGAACAGATCGACGGCAGCGAGACCCGCACCATCGTGATGAAGACACGCGCCGGCGAAGTCACGCTCGAGGGTCAGGCGTACCTGTTCGGCTTCACCATCCCCAACCTGTTCTTCCACTGCACCACCGCCTACAACATCCTGCGCGAAGCGGGCACCGACATCGGCAAGAAAGACTTCATCGGCGAAGCCTGAGCGGGCGAACTCCGTCCTGCGGGAGCGAGTCCGGGCGGAGGCCGGACTCGCCACCGCAAGCAGTCGCCCCAGCCGCTCCACTCGTTGAAACCACGGCGATCAGCCGCGACTGGCGGCGCATGTCCCAAACTGTGACGCACACCACCTTTGCCTGCCCGCTGCTGGCGCGTCCCCTGCTTGCTGTCACTCGTCCCCACGGTTCTTCCCCTTCGAGTGACTTTCCATGAACAGGATTTTTGAATGCATCATCGCCGGCGGCCCGCAACACGGCCAACTGTGCCGCGCGCCCTGGGATGAGCAGCGTGCCACGCCCCCCGCCATCATCGCGGAGGATGGCGAGGTTTGCGTCGCCGCGGCACGCAAGCACACGGACCCGGCGCACACGCGCTTCATCCTGCTGCACCCGCGGGCAACCGGTGAGCAGTTCCTGACCCTGCTGGCGGCCTGAGTGACCCGCAGCGTCAGTTTCCGCTCGCCGGCCGCCTTGTCGGCCGCACGCAAGGCGTCGACAATGGCCGGCCCATCGAAGGCGCCGGGAATCGCGCGCGCCATCGGCGCACCGGACCCCACGCATGCTGCGACTCACCGACCTCAAGCTGCCGCTCGACCACGGCGAGGCCGCGCTTGCCGCTGCCATCGCCAGGCGGCTTGAGCTCGAACCCGGCGAGCTGACCGGCTACACCATCGCCCGCCGCGGCTACGACGCGCGCAAGCGTGGCGCGATCACGCTGATCTACGCGTTGGACATCGACACCCCGCGCGAAGCCGAACTGCTGCAACGCTTCGCCGACGACGCGCACGTGCGGCCCACGCCGGACACCCGCTACCACTTCGTGGCCGAGGCACCGCCGCGGTTCGAACACCGCCCGCTGGTGATCGGCTTCGGCCCCTGCGGCCTGTTCGCCGGCCTGATCCTGGCGCAGATGGGTTTCCGCCCGATCATCCTCGACCGCGGCAAGGAAGTGCGCGAGCGCACGAAGGACACCTGGGACCTGTGGCGCAAGCGCAACCTGCATCCGGAGTCGAACGTGCAGTTCGGCGAGGGCGGCGCCGGCACCTTTTCCGACGGCAAGCTGTACAGCCAGATCCGCGACCCGCAACACCACGGCCGCAAGGTGCTCACCGAGTTCGTCAAGGCCGGCGCGCCGGAGGAGATCCTCTACGTCAGCAAGCCGCACATCGGCACGTTCCGGCTGGTGACGATGGTGGAGCACATGCGCGCCACGATCGAGTCGCTGGGCGGCGAGATCCGCTTCAGCCAGCGCGTGGACGATCTGCTGCTCGAACCGCGCGCGGACGGCCGGCAGCAGATCCGCGGCGTCACCCTGGCCAGCGGCGAGCAGTTGCGATCCGATCACGTGGTGCTGGCACTCGGCCACAGCGCGCGCGATACGTTCGAGATGCTGCACGCGCGCGGCGTATACGTGGAGGCCAAGCCGTTCTCGATCGGCTTCCGCATCGAGCACCCGCAGTCGGTGATCGACCGCGCCCGCTTCGGGCCGCAGGCCGGCCATCCGATCCTCGGCGCGGCCGACTACAAGCTGGTACATCACGGCAAGGGAAATCAGGGTGGACGCGGCCGCTCGGTGTACAGCTTCTGCATGTGCCCCGGCGGCACCGTGGTGGCCGCCACCAGCGAGCCGGGCCGCGTGGTCACCAACGGCATGAGCCAGTACTCGCGCAACGAGCGCAACGCGAACGCGGCGGTGGTGGTCGGCATCGAGCCGTCCGACTTCGCGCCGTACGGTGAAGGCCCGCTCGCCGGCATCGCGCTGCAGCGTGCACTGGAAAGCCACGCCTTCACCCTCGGCGGCGAGAACTACAACGCGCCCGCGCAGCTGGTCGGCGACTTCCTCGCCGGTCGCGCATCACGCGAATGGGGCGACGTGCAGCCCTCCTACAAGCCCGGCGTCACCCTGGGCAGCCTCGACAGCGCGCTGCCCGACTACGCCATCGCCGCGATCCGCGAAGCGCTGCCCGCGTTCGAGCGCCAGATCCGCGGCTACGCGATGCACGACGCGATCCTCACCGGCGTGGAAACGCGCACCTCCTCGCCCGTCCGCATCACGCGCGACGACAGCCTGCAGAGCCTCAACGTCCGCGGCCTGTATCCCGCCGGCGAAGGCGCCGGCTACGCCGGCGGCATCCTTTCCGCCGCTGTGGACGGCATCAAGGTGGCCGAGGCGCTGGCACTGGACATGGCGAAAAGCCGGGTTCGCGCAGACGATTGATTGTGCCGCGCCCCGGCCGCATCTTGGGTCGGGTCCGCAGCGCCGCTGCCTCCCCCCCGGATTTGCGAGGTATCCCATGTCCACGTCAGCGATTCCCGTTCCGCTGCGCATCGATTTCGTCTCCGACGTGTCCTGTCCCTGGTGCGCCGTGGGCCTGGCGTCATTGCAGCATGCGCTGGCGAAGCTCGATGGCGAGGTGTCCGCGGAAATCCACTTCCAGCCGTTCGAGCTGAATCCGCAGATGGCGGCGGAAGGCGAGGATTCCACCGAGCACCTGCGGCGCAAGTACGGCAGTTCGGCCGAGCAGATCGACGCCAATCGCGAGGCGATCCGTGCGCGCGGCGCGGCACTCGGTTTCACCTTCAACATGGACCGGCGCAGCCGCGTCTACAACACCTTCGACGCGCACCGGCTGCTGCACTGGGCCGAGCTGGAAGGGCGGCAGCTGGTGCTGAAGCAGATCCTGCTGCGCGCGTATTTCACCGACGGAGAGGACGTGAGTTCGCACGACACGCTGGCGCGGCTGGCTGTCGAAGCGGGGCTGGATGGCGAACGGGCGCGGCAGTTGCTCGAAAGCGACGAATTTGCCGACGAGGTGCGCGCGCAGGAGCAGTTTTTCATGTCGCGCGGCATCCACTCGGTGCCGGCCACCATCGTCAACGGCCAGCACCTGATCTCCGGCGGTCAGCCGCCGGAGGCGTTCGAGCAGGCGTTGCGGCAGATCGCCGCCGCGCGATAGGGCGCGCGATTCAGGACTCGAACGGCGCGGGCCGCCCGATCCAGTAGCCCTGCCCCATGGCGCAGCCCATCGCGTGCAGCGCGGCGTACTGGATCTCGGTCTCGATGCCTTCGGCGACCACGTCGATGTCCAGCGCGCGGGCCAGCGCAAGCACCGCTGCGACCACGGTGGTACTGCTGGTGTTGGCGCCCTTGTCCAGCTCGTTCACGAACGCGCGGTCGATCTTCAGGATGCGCAGCGGCAGCGAGTGCAGATAGCTCAGCGACGAATAGCCGGTACCGAAATCGTCCAGTGCCGCGCCGACGCCGGCGGCGCGCAGGCGCTCCAGCGTGGTGCGCACGCGCTCCGGATCGTCGAGCAGGGCGCCCTCGGTGACTTCCACCACCACCCGCGTGGGCGGCAGGCCGGTGCGTTCGAGCAGCTCGATCAGGCGTGAGTCGAAATTGTCGTGGCGCAGGTGCATCGCCGACACGTTGAGCGTCATGAAGGTGTCGGTGCGCTCCTGCCGGCGCAGGCGCTGGCAGCTGATCTCGAACATGTGCCAGTCGATCGCCTCGATCAGCCCGCTGTCCTCGGCGATCTTGAGGAAATCGCCCGGCAGCAGCAGGCCGCGTTGCGGATGGTTCCAGCGGATCAGCGCCTCGTAGCCGACCACCGCGCGATCCTCCAGGCGGCAAATGGCCTGGAAATGCGGCTCGAACTGGCCGTGCTTCAGTGCCTGGCGCAGCTCGCCTTCCAGCGTCAGCACGTCGACCACGCTGCGCGCCAGCGTCTCGTCGAACAGCTGGTAGCGCTTGCGGCCGAGTTCCTTGGCGCGATACAGCGCGATGTCGGCATCGCGCAGCACCTCGTCGGCGGTCAGGTAGCGGCCGTCGCCGATGGCGATGCCGACGCTGACCGCCACTTGCAACTCCTTGCCGCCGGCGGGCATCGGTTCGGCCAGCGCATCCATCACCCTTTGCGCCACGACGTTGGCGTCGGCCGGCTGCTCCACCGATTCCAGCAGGATGGCGAACTCGTCGCCCGACAGCCGCGCCACCAGGTCCGGATGACGCACGCAGCCGGACAACCGCGTGGCGACCTCTCTCAGCACCTCGTCGCCGGCCAGGTGGCCGAGGCTGTCGTTGATGATCTTGAAGCGGTCCACGTCCATGTACAGCAGCGCGCAGCGCGGGCGTGTGCCTGACGCCGGCGTCGACAGCACGCGGTCGATGCGGTCGCGCAGATAGCTGCGATTGGGCAGGCCGGTCAGCGGATCGTGCATCACCTGGTGCTTGAGCTGATCCTGCACGCGTTCGCGCTCGATGATCTCCTTGCGCAGCGCCAGCGTGCGCTCTTCCACCCGGTGTTCCAGCTGCTCGTAGGCGCGATGCAGGGCCTCGGCGGCACGGCGGCGGGTGAGGCTGTTGGCGACCTGGGTGGCCACGAAACTCAGCAATTCCTGCTCGGACGGACCGTAGGAGACGTCGGCGTCGTAGCTCTGCACCGTCACCAGCCCGATGACCTCGTCGCCGACGATCAACGGCACGCCGAGCCAGCAGGTGGAAGGCGAGCCGGAACGGCCGGCCACGATCTCGCCGCTGCGTTCCAGCTCCTCGATGTCGGCGTTGTCGGCGCGCAATGCGGTGCCCCGGCGCAGCACGTATTCGCTCAGCCCGCGGCCGAGCGGGCGGCTCGGCGGCGGACGCAGCTTGGCGTCGACGGCGTAGGGGAACAGCAACTGCTGGCGGTCGTCGGAGAGCAGCGCGATGTAGAAGTTCTGCGCGTTGAGCAATTCGCCCACCACGCCGTGCACACGGCGGTAGAACTCGCCATGGTCGATGTGCGCGGTGGCCAGTTCGGCGATGCGGAACAGCGCGGTCTGCAGGTGCTCGGCGCGCTGCCGCTCGACGATCTCCTGCTGCAGGCCACGATTGGCTTCGGCCAGTTGCGCGGTACGCAACTGCACGCGCTGTTCCAGATCCTCCTTGCCCTGCTTGCGCTCCAGCGCGATCAGGATGTGGCTGGCGACGAACTCCAGCAGCGCCAGGTCGCCCGGGGTGTAGCCGATCTCGGGCCGGTAGCTCTGCACCACCAGCGCCCCGCCGGGGCGGCCGTCGCGCATCATCGGCACGCCGAGCCAGTCGCGGCTGTCGGTGCCGATCACCTTCACCGGGCCCTGCGCCTGGATGCGCAGCTCCTCGGCGTCGCCCATGCGCGCCTTGCCGTCGCGCAGCACATACCAGGTCAGCGTGTGCTCGATCGCGCTGATCGGCATGTCGAGGCCGCCGCCTGGCGCCACGGGATCTTCCACGTCGACGTAGTACAGGAAACGGACCGTGTCGCGCGCGGCGTCGTGCAGCACGATGAAGAAGTTGTCCGCGTACATCAGCCCGCTGACGATGGCATGGATGCCGCGCAGCACGGTGGGCATGTCGCGCTCGGAACCGGCGAGGTCGGAGATCGCGAACAAGGCGCGCTGCAGGTTCTCCGAGCGCTCCAGTTGCTCGTGCGAGTGCTGCAGTTCGAGCCATTCCAGCGCACGTTGCAGATGCAGGCGGGCCGGCCGCAGCAGCGCAGCCATCTCGTCGAGAAAGCGGGGACCCGCCGATGCAGGCTGCAGGCGCAGCACCAGCACGGCCGGCTGCGGCAGCTCGCACAGGCGCAGTGCCACGCGCTGACCGTCCGCATGCCACTGTGCCCCGGCGGTGCCGGCAGCCAGTTCGATCCACGGCCAATCGGCATCGTCGACCGGCATGGGCGGCATGCTGCAGACGCCGGCCCGATCGTGCAGCCGCCACAACACGCTGGCGGCTTCGCAGCCGGGCCGGTCTCGCGCCAGCGCGGCGATTGCCGCAGCCACTTCCGCTGGCGAGCGGGCGCCGACCAGATGGGTCAGCCAATTCAATTGCAGCGAGTCGTCGATGGACATCGACTCCATCGTGCCCCCTTTCCTGTCGCCGGGATATCGCCGGATCAGGTTCGAGCCGCGGCCCGGCCCAGCATACGCGCCTGCCACTGTGCGACATTCCGCGGGCCATCGGCAAGCCGCAGCCGCGTTGACATGTCCGATAGACTGGGCAGCCGGCCGGCAGGGCAGCGCACGCGCGCGGCGCGCCCCGGCCCTGCACCGTGTCACGGACCCGCCACCCCGCATGCTCGCCGACTCCACCAAGGACGCCATTCGTGCCGCCTATGCCCGCGTCAAGGCGGGCCTGCCGGGCTTTCGCGCGCGCGCCTCGCAGGGGCGCATGATCGCCGAGGTCGCCAAGGCGCTGGCCAGCGCCGGCGGCGTGGCGGTGATCGAGGCACCCACCGGCACCGGCAAGTCGATGGCCTACCTGGTCGCCGGCCATGAAGTGGCGCGCTTCCAGAAGAAGAAGCTGCTGATCGCCACCGCCACCGTGGCGCTGCAGGAACAGCTCGTGCAGCGCGACATTCCGCTGTACCTGAAACTCAACGACATCGAAGCGAAGGTGGCGCTGGCCAAGGGCCGCGGCCGCTACCTGTGCCCGCGCAACCTGCTGATGGCGGCCAACAGCATCCACGACGCGCAGCTTGGCCTGGCCGGTTTCGAGGCCGACCTGCTGCTGTGGAACAAGCCGCCGCAACCGCGCGACAAGCAGTCGCTGGCCAAGCTGCGCGACGCGTTCGACCGCGGCGAATGGAACGGCGACATGGACAGCGCGCCGGAGCCGGTCAGCGACCTGCTGCGGCCGATGATCACCACCAGCGCCGGCGGCTGCACCGGGCGCAAGTGCGGGCAGTTCATGAACTGCCCGTTCTTCGCCGCGCGCCGCGCGGTCGACGACGCCGACATCATCGTGGCCAACCAGGATCTGGTGCTGGCCGATCTCACCATGCCGGGCGAGGACGACAGCTGGGGCGGCGTGATCCTGCCGCGCCCGGACGAGACGCTGTACATCTTCGACGAAGGCCACCACGTGCCCGGCAAGGCGATCGAACGCGGCGCGGCCGAAGTCTTCATGACCGCCACCGTGCGCCAGTTGAGCCGGCTCGGCCGGCAGGTGCATGCGGCCTATTCGCTGACCGACAAGGAACGCCTGGGCAAGCTCGCGCTGGACCAGGGCGACGAGAAGCTGCAGGAGCTGAGCAACACGCTGGAGGAGCTGGAGAAGGAAATCCGCCTCGCCTGGCTGCCCGACCCGGCCGAGACCGAACCGATGTACCGCGGCTCGCTGGGCCAGCTGCCGGAGCCGTGGGTGGAGCATGCGCGCGCGCTCGACCTGCTCACCGGCGAGGTGCAGCGCTGGCTCACCGCGGTGCGGCGCGCCGTGGTGGAGATGACCGACGGCGGACCGACCCAGGAGGCCTTGTCGCGCGAGCTCGGCATCGCGCTGGAGCGCATCGGCCGGCAGGCCGCCTGCTGGCGCGCGTGGTCCAGCGACGATCCGGACAACGCCCCGCCGCTGGCGCGCTGGGTCACCCTGGGCACGGACCAGCAACTGGTCTGCCATGCCTCGGCCGTCTCCGCCGCGGGCCTGCTGCGCAACGTGCTGTGGAACAACGCCAGCGGCGTGGTGATGACCTCGGCCACGCTCAGTGCCGGCGGCAACTTCCGCGGCTTCGCCGATGCCGTGGGCCTGCCCGACGATGCGGTGACGCTGAGCCTGCCCTCGCCGTTCGACCTCGCCGCGCAGGCACGCCTGGAAGTGCCCGCGATGCACACGCTTCCCGACGCGCGCGAGGCGCACGCCGAGGAAATCAGCGCCTGGCTGGCTGACCACCTCGACTGGGACGCCGGCAACCTGGTGCTGTTCACCTCGCGCGCGAAACTCGACCGCGTGCTGCAGAAATTGCCGATCGCGCACGTGCGCAAGGTCCGCGCGCAAGGGTCGCTGGGCAAGTCGCAACTGGTCGCCGAGCACTGCGCCGACATCGAGGCCGGCAAGGGCAGCACGCTGTTCGGCCTCGCCTCGTTCGGCGAAGGCCTCGATCTGCCCGGCAAGCTGTGCGAGACGGTGGTGATCACCCAGTTGCCGTTCGCCGTGCCCACCGACCCGGTCGGCGCGACCTACGCCGAGTGGCTGGAATCGCGCGGCCGCAACCCGTTCATCGAGGTCAGCGTGCCCGAGGCTACCCGCCTGCTCACCCAGTACTGCGGCCGCCTGATCCGCAGCGAAACCGACCACGGCCGCATCGTGTTGCTGGACCGCCGCGTGGTCACCAAGCGCTACGGCAGCGGCATGCTGCGCGCATTGCCGCCGTTCGAGCGCGTCATCGAGAGAACCGCATGATCGTCCGCCTGTCCGACTGCCCGCTGCGGCCGTGGAAGAACGGCCTGGGCCGCACCCGCGAAATAGCCGTCCAGCCGTCCGCCGCCGGCATGGACGATTTCCTGTGGCGCGTCAGCCTCGCCGAGGTCGACAGCGCCGCGCCGTTCTCCGCGTTTCCCGGCATCGACCGGCAGATCGCGCTTCTCGACGGGGCCGGCTTCACCATGACGCTGGATGACGGCCGCAGCCACGCGCTGACCGCTCCGTTTGTGCCGTTCGCGTTTCCCGGCGAGGCGAAGGTCGAGGTGGCACTGGCCGGCGGCCCCACCCGCGACTTCAACCTGATGCTGCGCCGCGGCCGCGCGCGCGGCGGCATCGAAGTGTGGCGGGATACCGGAGCGCACGCGACGGGCGCCGCCACCGTGCTGGTGTACTGCGCCCGCGGCGCCATCGACTGCGTCGACGGTACGCTGCAAGCAGGCGATGCCTGGCGACCTTCGTCGGGCGCGGCATCGATGACCTTGCACCCAAATGCGGTGGCGCTGGTCGTGCACGTCGAACCCGTCGCCTGACGGATGTCACTGGGCCGCGGCGCCGCGCTGGCCTATCCTCGACCTTCGTCGCCGCCATCGGAGTCACCCCGCCATGCTCGTGTTGATTCTCGGCCTCGTGCTGTTCCTCGGCATCCACTCGCTGCGCATCTTCGCCGACGACTGGCGGGGGCGGCAGATCGCGCGGATGGGCCTGATGCGCTGGAAGGTGCTGTATGCCGCGGTGGCGATCGCCGGTTTCGTACTGCTCTGCTGGGGCTTCGGACTGGCGCGCCAGCAACCGGTGTTGCTGTATGTGCCGCCGCTGTGGCTGCGCCATCTCAATGCGCTGTTCACCCTGGTGGCCTTCGTGTTGTTCATCGCGGCGCGGGTGCCGCGCAACCATTTCAAGGCGAAGCTGCATCACCCGCAGGTGCTGGCGGTGAAGGTGTGGGCATTCGGCCACCTGCTGGCCACCGGCATGCTGCACGACATGGTGCTGTTCGGCGCGTTCCTGCTGTGGGCGGTCGTGCTGTTCGCCGTCTCGCGCCGGCGCGATCGCCGCGAAGCCGCCGTCTACGCTGCCGGCACGGTGCAGGGCGACGTGCTCACCGTGGTGATCGGCGGCGCGCTCTGGCTCGCCTTCGTGCTGCGGCTGCACCTGTGGCTGATCGGCGTGAGCCCGATGGCCTGAAATCGCGGCGGGGGGTGTCGGGAGTCATCTGCGCGCGCGCCGCGCGCTGCGCTACAGTGCCGGCGTCCCCACCCCTGCGGAGGATCAACGCATGGTCGGTTTCCTGCTCTGGCTGTTGCTGCTGGTGTTCTGCTGGCCGATCGCCCTGCTCGCCCTGGTGCTGTACCCGATCGTGTGGCTGGTGTTGCTGCCGCTGCGGCTGGTCGGCATCACCGTGAGCGCGGTGTTCGCCTTCCTCGGCGCGTTGCTGATGCTGCCGGCGCGCGTGCTGCGCGGTCGCCCCGCCTGAGCGTGGCGCGGGCGTGGACAAACCCCACTCGCCTGCGTGCGAACGCAACCGCGAATCCATCCTCGGCGTGCTGCGCCGGCACGTCGCCGGATGCCGGCACCTGCTGGAGATCGGCAGCGGCACCGGCCAGCACGCGGTGCATTTCGCCGCGGCGATGCCCTGGCTGAGCTGGCAATGCTCCGACCGCGCCGAGAATCTCCCGGGCATCTGCGCCTGGCTGGATGAGGCGGCATTGCCGAATACGCCGCCGCCACTGGAGCTGGACGTCAATGGCGACTGGCCGGCCGGCCCCTTCGATGCGGTGTTCAGTGCCAACACGCTGCACATCATGAGCTGGGCGGAAGTGCAGCGGCTGTTCGCCCGGCTGCCCGCGGTCACCACCGCCGATGCGGTGCTGGCGATCTACGGGCCGTTCAACCAGCATGGCCGCTACACCAGCGCCAGCAACGCCGCGTTCGACGCCTGGCTGCGCACGCGCGGCGCGCACATGGCGATCCGCAACGCCGAGGCGGTGGACGCGCTGGCCGAGGCCGCGGGCTTCCACCTGCTGCTCGACGTCTCGATGCCGGCGCACAACCGCTGCCGCGTATGGCAGCGCATGCACGGCTGAACCTGCAAGTCGGGGCCGAAGCAGGTACAAAGGCCGCATGAAGTCGATCGACACGCTGACCCCCTGCCCCTGCGGCAACCCCGCCGGCTACACCGCCTGTTGCGGCCCGCTGCACGACGGCGCCCCCGCTGCCAGCGCCGAGCAGCTGATGCGCTCGCGCTACAGCGCCTACGTGCTCAAGCGCGAGGATTACCTGCTGGCCAGCTGGCACGCCGACACCCGGCCCGCCTCGCTGCGGCTGGCCGCGCAGCAACCTGCGCCGACCTGGCTGGGGCTGGAGGTGCGGCGCCAGCAGATGATCGATGCCGACCACGCCACGGTGGAATTCGTCGCCCGCTATCGCCTCGGCGGCGGTCGCGCGCAGCGGCAGCACGAGACCAGCCATTTCGTGCGCGAAGACGGCCGCTGGTATTACCACGACGGCGAACTGAAGAGCTGAGCTTCAGAAGCCGGGCACGCCGGCTGCATGCAGGCGCACGGCCTGCTCGCGAACTTCGGCGCAATCGAAGAACGCCACCAACTGGTTCGCGCGGCCGGCACCGACGCCCTCCTGCGCCTGCCAATCGTCTGCTCCGCGCGCCTCCAGCGTCGGCCAGTCGGCCGCTCCGCGCGCCTGTCCGGCCGGCACGCCCAGCGCCTGCAGCCAGCGCGCGAACGGACGCTCGCGCGCACTGGCGAAGACCCGCGCCAACGCGGCCGCGCGGTTCGCGCCGAGGCCGGGCACGGCGGCCAGCTGCGACGGCGTGAGACTCATCCAGTCCAGCAGATGACGTACCAGGCCCGCGTCGACCAGCGCCCGCCAGGTGCCCTCGCCCAACCCTTCCAGCTGCAGTCCGTGGTGGCCGCCGAGCCATGCCAGCCGGGCGAGAAACTGCTGCTCGCAACCCGGCGTGGCCTGCCAGCAGGTCAGCGGCCCGTGCATGCGCGGGTCCGGCGGCGTCACCGGCGCGCGCTGCAGCGCGCGCCAGGCGACCGACTGCAGGCGCGGAATGGTCAAGCCCGCGAGCACCACCTCGACCTGGTCGCCGGGACGGATGTCGAGCTCGCGCCAGCGCTTGAGCGAGCCCACGCTGACGCGCTGCACCCGATGGTCGTCCAGTTGCACCGGCTCCAGTTGCAGCACCGGCGTGATACGGCCGCTGCGACCGACGGTGAATTCCACCGCGCGCACCTCGGCCAATGCGGAGGCAGCCGGATACTTCCATGCCACCGCCCACTCCGGCGGCGCGGCACGCCAGCTCGCGGCGGCTGGCCGCCGGCCCTGGCGCACGACGGTGCCATCGGCCGCGAACGGCATCGCGTGGTGATACCACTGCTCACGCCAGCGCTCCACCTCGGCCAGCGAGGCGACCGGTTGCGTGTAGCGCACGCTGTCGGCCAGCCCCATCGCCTGCAATCCTGCCAGCCGCGCCGGCATGTCGGGCGGGCCGCTGGGCCAATCCCACACGAACAGGCCGATGTGCGCGGCCGCATCGCCGAGCTCATCGCGCGCCATCGCCGCGGCCACCGCCGAACGCGCGTTGAGGCCGCCGTCCGTGGCCTGCACGTGGCCGGGCAGGCGCCAGACCAGCTCGCCCTGCAGCACCACACGCGCCGGCGCATGCGGCAGGTGCCTGGGGATCGCGGCGATCCGCCGCGCCTGTCCGGTCCAGTCCGAGCCGTGCAAACCGTCGCCGCGACTGCTGGCCTGGCGCAGGCGTCCATCGACGTAGAGCAGCGTGACCGCGACACCGTCCGCCTTCGGTTGCACCCACAGATCCTGGTCGCCGCGCGCGCGCATCCACTGCGCCAGGGCGGCGGCATCGGGCAGCTTGGCCAGGCCGGTCTGCGCCACCGGCGAAGTGACCCGGCCACCGGCATCACCCAGGTGGTTCAGCGCCGCCGGCGCCTGCCCGGGGAAGCAGCGGCGCCATTGCTCGAACCGCTGCAAGGCCTGGTCGTACACCGCATCGTCCACCGGCGCGGCGCCCTCGACGCGATAGGCGTGGTTCCAGCCGTCGAGGCGATCGTGCAGCGCCAGCAACTCCTGTTGCGCCCGCGCGGGCGGCCAGTCCGGGCAACCCGCGTGCACGCCGTGGGCGAGCGGCACGATCGCCGCCAGCAGAAGCCATCCCTTGCGCATGCCCATCCCCTCGACCCGGACCAGGGAACCAGCCTGCCCGCCGCCCGGCGGCCCACCCAGCCGGCTGCGCCGCCGGGCTGCGTAGGTGAACGCTGTCCGCTCAGGCCGGCAATCGGCCACCGAAACGCAGCAAGGTTTCGCCGAGGTAGCGCGCGTGCGGACCGAAGCGACGCTCCGCGATCACGCCGGCGCCGTCATGGTCGATCGCCACCACGGTACTGGCACGGGTGCCGTAATCGGCGCCGCGGATGAAGGCACTGGAGAGCCGGCGCTCCTGCTCGAGGCCGACGCCGGTGTCCGGCAAATGCTCGTCCGGCGCGAGTTGCTCGTCGGCCAGCGCGGCGAACAGCGCGGCGAAGTCGGTGTCGTCGCCATCGTCGATCCAGCGCTGCAGGCGTTGCATCAGCGCGCGCGTCTTCGGCCACGGCGTATTGAAGTCGGCGTTGGACAGGCCGTGCACGCCGGGCGTGACCGCCTGCGCCTCCGGCTGCGGCCGGTTGCCGAGATAGAACGCCGCCTGCGCATCGAAGGTGAGCAGGTTGAACGGGCGTTAGGCTCCAAAAGTGAAAGTCACGAAGTCAGCCGCCATTATGCTTCTTGCGCTCGTGCATGCGTTCGTTTTTGGCGTCGTGTGTGCGTCGATTGGCGCGCGCTTTGGATTCTACAATTTGGCTAGCGCAGGATCATTTATGCGTTCAGCGCTTCCGAGCGCCTCTATCGCCAGCCTTGTCGTAACTGCTCCGTTGGCGTTTGCTGCCGGGTGTATCGGTGGCAGACCGTTCCTTTTGTACAGTAGCCTCGCTTTTATCTTGGCTTGGGTGACTTTGGCAATCTTGGACTACCGCCTAGTATTCCTACTTAGCGAATATTTTCTAATTCCACCGGCTGTCGCGCTTATAGCAATTGCATGTTCTGGCTATGTATTTTTTACTCTGGGCTCCCGTGCTCGCCATAGCGTACGCGCCTAACCACTCGTTCAAGGCGGACGGCTTCGCCGCCGCTTAACTCAAGCGATAGTCCGCAGCCACGCGCAGCAGCTGCTCCGCATGCGCGGCGGCATCCTCGGCGCCCGTCAGGTAGTCGCGGATCAGCAGGCCGCGCGAGGCGCCGAGCTGCGGGTCGCGCGGATCACGCACGTTGGTCACCACCGCGCAACGCCCCGCATCGGATACGCCGAGCCAGCTGCCGCCGGCCTGCAGATCGCGCCCGGCGAGGATCGGCACGTCGTCCCAACGCGCCAGCGCGGCGCTGGGCCGCGCATGGAACTCGTCGCGGTTGCCGGCCAGCAACAGGCGCCAGCGTGGATGGACTTGCCAGGCAAACGCGATCACGCACATGCACCCACACCCTCTCTCGACGTTTCGTCGGCGCCGCACCGTGGCGCCGCAGATGTCGCGCCAACATAGCACCGTCGCCGGCACGCTCGCCCCGCGCCGCGGGCTCGGTGATAATCGACCGATGCGCAATCCATCCCGTTCGATCCGCCGCGTGCTCGGCGCGCTGCTCATCGTTGCCTGCCTCGGCGTGACGTACGCCGCACCCGCCGCGCCGGCCGGCCAGCACGGGAGCCGCGCCGAACAGGCCGCCGCCAGGCAGAAGCTGGCCGACCTGCGCCGCAAGATGGAGGCGCTGGCCGCCGAGCAGGCCGACACCGCGGCCAGGCGCGACAGCATGAACGCGGAATTGGCGAAGCAGGCCAATGCGCTGGCCGCCGCGGCCAGGGCCGTGCGCGAGACCGATGCCGCGCTGGCGGCGGGACAGAAGCAGCTCGACGAGCTGCAACAGCAGCGCGACACGCTGCAAGGCGAACTGCAGCACCAGCGCGCCGCGATCGCCGACCTGCTGCGCGCCACCTACACCCTGGGCCACGGCTCGGACCTGCGCCTGCTGCTCGGCGACGAGGACGTGGCCCGGATCGCCCGCGCGCTGGTCTACTCGCAGTACTTCCAGCGCGATCGCGTGCAGCGCGTGGAGAAACTGATGGGCGACCTGGCCCGCCTGCAGGAACTGGAAAGCTCGATCGCGGCCCAGCAGCAGACGCTGCAGGCGACGAAGGCCCAGCGCCAACAGCAGGCGCAGCAGCTGGCGCGGCAACGCGCGGCGCGGCAGAAGCTGGCCGCGGAAACCGACGCGAAGTACAAGGACCAGGCGCAGCGCCTGGCCGCGATGAAACAGAACGCGCAATCGCTCAACCAGCTGCTCGACAAATTGCAGAAGGCCATCGACGAGGCCGCCGCGCCGCAACGCGGCCAGCCGCCGCCGTCGCGCTCGGCCGACATCCGCGGCAAGCTGCCGTGGCCGGCCAGCGGTGCGGTCAACCCGTTCGGCAACGGCGTGCTGATCAAGGCCGCCGCCGGCAGCGAGGTGCACGCGGTGGCGCGCGGGCGGGTGATCTACGCCGGCTTCCTGCGCGGTTACGGCATGCTGCTCATCCTCAACCACGGCAACGGCTGGATGAGCATGTACGGCAACAACGAAAGCCTGCTGCACGGCGTTGGCGACGAGGTCGAGGCCGGCGAGGCGATCGGTACCGCCAGCGCGGTCACCGGCGTCAACACCGGCGTGTATTTCGAGCTGCGCAAGAATGGCCAGCCGGTGGACCCGGCCAGCTGGCTGCGCAAGCACGGCTGAGGCACCGCCGCACGGCGTGGTGAATTGTTGCGCGATCCGGCGGTCCCACCTCCTGCCATACTTCGGCGGCGCTGCGGCGCGCCGTCTTTCCGTCGAGCGGAGTCAACTGCATGCCTTGTTCCCACCGTAGAGCGGCCACCTGCATGGCCTTCCTGTCGCTGCTGGCCGTCGGCGCCGGTCAGGCGCAGACCACGCCCGCCAGCGCGGCCAGCGCGAGCGAACCGGCCCGCGCCGGCAGCACCGCCGCGGCCGACCCGGTGGACTTGCAGGACATCCGCAATTTCAGTCGCGTCTACCAGATGGTGCGCCAGGCCTACGTCGAGAAGGTCGACAACAAGACCCTGATGAAGGCGGCCATCACCGGCATGCTGGCCGGGCTCGACCCGCACAGCGAGTACCTCGACAAGGAGGGCCTGCAGCAGCTCAGCGAGGACACCTCCGGCCAGTACAGCGGCCTGGGCATCGAGGTGTTGCAGGTGGATGGCGGGCTCAGGATCGTCTCGCCGATCGACGACACGCCCGCCGCGCGCGCCGGCATCAAGCCGGGCGACAACATCGTCAAGATCGACGGCAAGCTGGTGGACCCGCAGAACGTCAACGAGATGTTCCAGCGGCTGCGCGGCAAGCCGGGCAGCAAGATCACCCTCACCATCATGCACGAGGGCAGCGACAAGCTGGTCGACATGCCGCTGGTGCGCGAACTGATCTCGGTCAGCAGCGTCAAGGTGCGCGAACTGGAACCCGGCTACGCCTACATCCGCATCAGCCAGTTCCAGGATGACACCGCCGCCGACCTGCAGAAGAAACTGGGCGAGCTGGTCACCAGGAACGGCCCGCAGAAGGGCGCCGTGCTGGACCTGCGCAACAACCCCGGCGGCCTGCTCACCGCGGCGGTGGCCGTCGGCGACGACTTCCTCGACAGCGGCGTCATCGTGACCACGCGCGGGCGGCTGCCCGACGCCAACATGAGCTTCAGCGCCCACCCCGGCGACCTGCTGGACGGCGCGCCGATGATCGTGCTGACCAACCACGGCACCGCCTCGGCCGCCGAGATCGTCTCCGGCGCACTGAAAGACAATCACCGCGCGCTGACCATGGGCCAGCGCAGCTTCGGCAAGGGCGTGGTGCAGACCGTGCTGCCGCTGGATGCCGACCATGCGGTGAAGATCACCACGGCGCGCTACTACACGCCCAACGGCACGTCCATCCAGGCCGAGGGAATCAAGCCGGACATCGCGCTGGCCGACCTCGCGGTGAGCCAGGCCGACCACCCGCCGGTGCTGATCAGCTCCGAGGCGGATCTGCCCAACCACCTCGCCAACGAGAAGGCAGCCACTGCAACCGACATCGACGACGACGGCAGCGCCGCCGACGCCAGGCTGGCCACCAGCGATTACGCGCTGGCGCAGGCGCTGAACGTGCTCAAGGGCATGGCGCTGCGCATGCCGGCGACGCGGCAGCCGTGAGCCGGCGCCTGCGCGGTCGACGCGGCGTGCACGGCACGGCGCGCATGCTGCAGCAATGAGCGATCCACGTGTTGCCGATGCGGGCAAGCCCCGCATCCTGATTCTCGGCGGAGGCTTCGGCGGGTTGAGCGCGGCGCGACGGCTGGCAGGCGCAGACGCGCAGATCACGCTCATCGATCGCCGCAACCACCATCTGTTCCAGCCCCTGCTTTACCAGGTGGCCACCGCCAGCCTTTCCGCCACCTCGATCGCCGCACCGCTGCGGCACATCCTGCGGCGGCAACGCAACCTCACCGTGCTGATGGAAGAGGTGACCGCGGTCGACCTGGCCGCCCGTCGGGTGGGCTGCGGCTCGCGCTGGCTCGACTACGACTGGCTGGTGATCGCCACCGGCGCCACCCACGCCTACTTCGGCCACGACGAATGGGCGCCGTTCGCGCCGGCGCTGAAGACGCTCGACGACGCGCAGTCGATTCGGCGCCGGGTGTTGCTCGCATTCGAACAGGCCGAGCGCGAAGACGATCCGGAGCGGCGCCAGGCGTGGCTGAATTTCGTCGTGGTCGGCGGCGGTTCCACCGGCGTGGAACTGGCCGGCACGCTGGGCGAGCTGGCGCGGCATACGCTGCGCGGGGAGTTCCGCCACTTCGATTCGCGCAATGCCAGCGTGCGGCTGGTGGAAGCCGGGCCGCGGCTGCTGGCCGGCTACGACCCGGTGCTGTCGGACAAGGCACGCCGCCAACTCGAACGCCTGGGCGTGGAAGTGCATACCGGTGTGCCGGTGACGATGATCGACGCCGCAGGCGTGAAGCTCGGCGAGCGCCGCCTGCCCGCGCGCACCGTGCTGTGGGCCGCGGGCGTGGCTGCCTCGACGGTGGGCGCCATGCTCGGGGTGCCGCTGGACAAGGCTGGCCGCGTGCGCGTCGACGAGGATCTCGGCGTGCCCGGCCACGCCGGGGTGTTCGTCGTCGGCGATCTCGCCAGCGTGCTCCGGCCGGATGGCTCGCCGGTCCCCGGCGTGGCGCCGGCGGCCAAGCAGATGGGCAAGTACGTGGCCGCCACGATCGCGCGGCGACTGCGCGGCGATGACCGCCCGCGGCCGCCATTCCGCTACCGCGACGCCGGCTCGCTGGCCACCATCGGCCGCATGGCGGCGGTGGCGCAGTTCGGCAAGCTGCAGATGTCCGGGCTGCCGGCGTGGATCGTCTGGCTGCTGGTGCACATCTATTTTCTGATCGGCTTCCGCAACCGCCTGGCGGTGATGCTGGACTGGGCCTGGGCCTACTGGACGCACCAGCGCCAGGCCCGCATCGTCAGCGGCACGGCGCCGCCGCACGACGAATGAGCCCATGCAAAACGGCCCGGTTTCCCGGGCCGTCGATGCCGTTGCAGGAACTCCGCGCAGCAAGGCCAACATCGCCGCTCGTTCCGGAAGTCCGCACATGGATGTGCGGGCTCTTGTGAGGGACATTACATCGCGAACAACGCGCGCATCTTCTTCATCGCGTTGGCTTCGACCTGGCGGATGCGCTCGGCCGAGACGCCGTACTCGTCGGCCAGATCCTGCAGCGTGGCCTTGTTCTCGTCGTCCAGCCAGCGACGCTGGATGATGTCGCGCGAGCGGGCGTCCAAGTGGCCCAGCGCATCGGTCAGCGTCTGCAACTGGCTGTCGGCCTGGTCTTCGTCGGCCACGTTCTCGTATGGGTCGGCGCCGTGGTCGATCAGGAACGCGGCGGGTGCCGGCTTGGCGTCGTCGTCGGCATCCACCGGCGCCTCGAAACCCACGTCCCGACCGGACAGCCGCGACTCCATCTCGCGCACGGTCGCCTCGGGCACGCCGAGATCCTTCGCCACCGTGCTCACCTCGGCGGCGTTCATCCAGCCCAGGCGCTTCTTGCTCTTGCGCAGGTTGAAGAACAGCTTGCGCTGCGCCTTGGTGGTGGCGACCTTCACGATGCGCCAGTTCTTCAGGATGAACTCGTGCATCTCGGCGCGAATCCAGTGCACCGCGAAGCTGACCAGGCGCACGCCCATGTCCGGGTCGAAACGCTTGACCGCCTTCATCAGGCCGATGTTGCCTTCCTGGATCAGGTCGGCAAGCTGCAGGCCGTAGCCGGAGTAGCCGCGCGCCACGTGCACCACGAAACGCAGGTGCGACATCACCAGCTTCTTGGCCGCGTCCAAGTTGTCCTGCTGCAGATAATCACGCGACAACGCCTGTTCCTCTTCCACGCTGAGCACCGGGATGCGATGCACTGCGGAAATGTAGGCATCCAGGCTGCCAACCACGCTGGGCAAGGGGAAGTTGGCGGTCACCAGGGCTTGGGACATGGGTGGAACCTCCTGCAAGACGTCGAAGTTTAGCACTCGGGTGATTGGAGTGCTAAGCCCGGCCTTTGGTTCCGGGCTTTTAATGAACTGCATGGTACATATATTTGCGACGACTGTCCAGCCGTCCCGGGAGTAAAGACCAGCTTGCCCGGCACGCCGTTCAAAACGTGTCATGGCACCGTGTCAGCCGCCGCACAAACCCTCCGCGCCGTGTCCGCGATCCAGCCGTGCCGGCTTGACAGCCACCAACCCGCGCCGCCATCCTCCGCCGCATTCCGAGGGGTGCCCCGCAAGGGGCTGAGATAGCGCGAGCTGACCCTTGAACCTGATCCGGGTCATGCCGGCGTAGGAACGGGAATCACCACGGGCGGCCCCAATCGGCGCGTCCGTGCGCCGTTGCAGCGTCACGCCCCGGATCTCCATCCAAGGAGGAGATCCATGAACCATCCCGCCGCTGCCACCGCACCCTCGACGGTTACCACCGGCCCGATCCGCGGCTCGCGCAAGGTCTACGTCAGCCCGCCCGGGCATCCGTCGCTGCGCGTGCCGATGCGCGAGATCGCGCTGAAGGACCCGCTGACGCCGGCGCTGCACGTCTACGATCCGTCCGGACCCTACACCGACGACGACGCACGGATCGATCTCGCCGCGGGCCTGCCGCCGGTGCGCGACGCGTGGATCGAGGCGCGCGGCTTTCCGGCCATCGAAGGACGCGCCGCCCGCCCGGAGGACAACGGTGGGGTCGGCGCGGAACGGCTGGTGGCGCCGTGTCCCGCGCAACGTACGCTGCGCATGGGCAAAGCCGGCCAGCCGGTGACCCAGCTGGAATTCGCCCGCGCCGGCATCATCACCGAGGAAATGATCTACGCCGCCCAGCGCGAGAACCTGGGGCGCGCGCAGATGCATGAAGATGCCGCCGCCCGGCTGGCCGATGGCGAGGCGTTCGGCGCAGCCCTGCCCGCCTTTGTCACGCCCGAATTCGTGCGCAGCGAAATCGCGTCGGGGCGCGCCATCATCCCGGCCAACATCAACCACGGCGAGCTGGAGCCGATGGTGATCGGGCGCAATTTCCTGGTGAAGGTCAACGCGAACATCGGCAATTCGGCGGTGTCTTCCGGCGTGGCCGAGGAGGTCGAGAAACTGGTGTGGGCGATCCGCTGGGGCGCGGACACCCTCATGGATCTGTCCACCGGCCGCAACATCCACAACATCCGCTCGTGGATCATCCGCAACTCGCCGGTGCCGATCGGCACCGTGCCGATCTACCAGGCGCTGGAAAAAGTCGGCGGCGATCCGGCCCGGCTGAACTGGGAGGTCTTCCGCGACACCCTGATCGAGCAGGCCGAGCAGGGCGTGGACTATTTCACCATCCACGCCGGCGTGCGCCTGCACCACGTGCCGCTGACCGCACGGCGGGTCACCGGCATCGTCTCGCGCGGCGGCTCGATCATGGCGCGCTGGTGCCTCAGCCACCACCGCGAGAGTTTCCTGTACGAGCACTTCGCCGAGATCTGCCAGATCATGCGCCGCTACGACGTCGCCTTCTCGCTGGGCGACGGCCTGCGCCCCGGCTCGATCGCCGACGCCAACGACGCGGCCCAGTTCGCCGAACTCGAAACCCTGGGCGAGCTGACGAAGATCGCGTGGGCGCACGGCTGCCAGGTGATGATCGAAGGGCCCGGCCATGTGCCGATGCACAAGATCAAGCTCAACATGGACAAGCAGTTGGAGCACTGCGCCGAGGCGCCGTTCTACACGCTGGGCCCGCTGACCACCGACATCGCACCGGGCTACGACCACATCACCTCGGGCATCGGCGCGGCGATGATCGGCTGGTTCGGCACCGCCATGCTCTGCTACGTCACGCCGAAGGAACATCTCGGCCTGCCGAATCGCGACGACGTCAAGACCGGCGTCATCACCTACAAGATCGCGGCGCACGCCGCCGACCTCGCCAAGGGCCACCCGGCCGCGCAGCGCCGCGACGACGCGCTGTCGCGCGCGCGCTTCGAATTCCGCTGGGAGGACCAGTTCAACCTGTCGCTCGATCCCGACACGGCGCGCGCCTACCACGACGCCACCCTGCCGAAGGAGGCGCACAAGACCGCGCATTTCTGCTCGATGTGCGGGCCGAAATTCTGCTCGATGCAGATCACCCAGGACCTGCGCCGCGAGGTGCGCGCGATGGAGGAGACCGCGCTGCGCGCCGGCATGGACGGCAAGTCGCGCGAGTTCGTCGAACGCGGCGCCACGCTCTACGTGCCGACCGGGGAGTAGGGGCCATGCGCATCGGCATTCTCGGTGCGGGCGTCGCCGGCCTGGTCACGGCGGTGGAGCTGGCCGGGCGCGGCGCCCGGGTGGAGATCATCGAGCGCGCGCCAGACCACGCCGAGGCTTGCGCGTGGGTCGCCGGCGGCATGCTGGCGCCGTGGTGCGAGCAGGCCACCGCCGAACCGCAGGTGGCGACGCTGGGCGCGCCCGCCGTCGCGTGGTGGCAGCGCCATTTCGACGGGACCGTGCAGCGCGGCACGTTGGTCGTCACGGCCACCCGCGACGCCGGCGAGCTGGCCTTGTTCGGCCGGCGTACCGAACGCTTCGAACCGATCGATGCCGAGCGCATCGGCGCGCTGGAACCGGAGCTGGCCGGGCGTTTCCGCCAGGGTCTGTTCTTCCCCGACGAAGCCCACCTCGATCCGCGTCGTGCGCTGCCCGCACTGGCCGCGCAACTGACCGCCGCGGGCGTGACGATCCGCTACGGCGTGGACGCCGATGCCGCGCGCATCGATGCGGACCGGATAGTCGATTGCCGCGGCCTTGCGGCGCGCGACACGCTGGAAGATCTGCGCGGCGTGCGCGGCGAAATGATCGTCGTGCGCTCGCCTGACATCCAGTTGTCGCGCCCGGTGCGCCTGTTGCATCCGCGTTTCGGGTTGTATGTGGTGCCGCGCGGCGACGGCGTATTCATGCTTGGCGGCACGCTGCTGGAAAGCAGCAGCCATGATCCGATGACGGTGCGTTCGGCGATGGACGTGCTCAACACCGCCTATGCGCTGCACCCGGCGTTCGCCGAGGCCGAGATCCTGGAACTGGGCGTGGGCGTGCGCCCGGCCTTCCCCGACAACCTGCCGCGCGTGCTCAGGCGCGGCCGCACCGTGTACCTCAACGGACTCTACCGCCATGGCTTCCTGCTGGCGCCCGCCATGGCGCAACAGGCCGCACGGCTGATTTTCCCCCACACCACGGAAACCCCCGCATGCACATCCGCGTGAATGGCGTCAGCCACGACCTGCAGGTGGCCCGCCTGGCACAGGCGCTCGAAGTGCTCGGCTATCGGCAGGCCGCCGTCGCCACCGCCGTGAACGGCGTGTTCGTGCCGGCAGGCGCACGCGAAGAGTTGCTTCTTGCCGATGGCGATGCGCTGGAAATCCTCGCCCCGATGCAGGGCGGCTGAGCGATGAAGCTCTACGACGTCGAACTGGCATCGCGCCTGTTGCTGGGCAGCGCACGCTACCCCTCGCCGGCGATCCTCGCCGACGCGGTGCGCGCCTCGGGTACCGAGGTGGTCACCGTGTCGCTGCGTCGCGAAGCCGGCACGCAGCGCAGCGGCCAGGACTTCTGGTCGCTGATCCGCGGCCTCGGCGTGCGCGTGCTGCCGAACACCGCCGGCTGCCACTCGGCGAAGGAGGCGGTGACCACCGCGAAGATGGCGCGCGACATCTTCCACACCGCATGGATCAAGCTGGAAGTGATCGGCGATGCCGACACGCTGCAGCCCGACGTGTTCGGCCTGGTCGAGGCCGCGGCCGAACTGGCCGCCGACGGCTTCGAGGTGTTTCCGTACACCACCGAAGACCTGGTGGTGGCTGATCGCCTGCTGCAGGCCGGCTGCCGCGTGCTGATGCCGTGGGGTGCGCCGATCGGCAGCGGCCGCGGCCTCAACAATGGGTTCGGCCTGCGTGCATTGCGCGCGCATTTCCCGGACGTGCCGCTGATCGTGGACGCCGGCATCGGCCGCCCGTCCCACGCGGTGCAGGCGATGGAACTGGGCGTCGACGGCGTGCTGCTGAACACCGCGGTGGCTCTGGCCGGCGATCCGGTGGCGATGGCCGGGGCGTTCGCCCGGGCGGTCGAGGCGGGTCGCGCCGGCTTCGAGGCGCAGCCGATGGAGCCGCGCGATCTCGCCGTGCCCTCGACGCCGGTCGCGGGCACGGCGTGGCTGGCATGAACGCGTTCCCCGCGTTCTACCCGATCGTGGACAGCGCCGACTGGGTCGGCCGACTCGCCCCGCTCGGCGTCCGGCTGCTGCAGTTGCGCATCAAGGAACGGCCGCCGGAGCTGATCCGTCGTGAAGTGCGCGCGGCGCTGGCGATCTGCCGCGCGCGACACGTGCAACTGGTGGTCAACGACCATTGGCAGATCGCGCTGGACGAAGGCGCCGACTTCATCCACCTCGGCCAGCAGGATCTGCTCGCGGCGGACCTGCCGGCGATCCGCGCGCGCGGCGTGAAGCTCGGCATCAGCACGCACGATCACGCCGAGCTGGAGCGGGCGCTGGCTCTCGCCCCGGACTACGTCGCGCTGGGCCCGATCTATCCGACCACGCTCAAGGCGATGCCGTGGGCGCCGCAGGGTTTGCCGCGCATTGGCGAGTGGAAGCGGCGGATCGGCGCGCGGCCACTGGTGGCGATCGGCGGCATCACGCTGGAACGCGCCGCCGGCTGTTTCGATGCCGGCGCGGACAGCGTCGCCATGGTCAGCGACGTGACCCGGCATCCGGACCCGACTCTCCGCGTCACGGACTGGGTCGATTTCGCCGGTGCGCGCGCATGACCGATCGCTACGCGCGCCAGATCGCCCTGCCCGACGTCGGCCCGACCGGCCAGGCCCGACTCGCGGCCGCGCGGGTGCTGGTGATCGGCGCCGGCGGTCTCGGCTGTCCCGTGTTGCACTACCTGGCCGCCGCCGGCATCGGCCGGCTGATCGTCGTCGACCCTGACCGCGTCGAAGAGAGCAACCTGCACCGGCAACCGCTCTACACGATGGCCGACATCGGCGCTCGCAAGGTGGAAGCGGCGCACGCGGCCCTGCTGCGCCTGAATCCGACCATCGCCGTGGAAGCACGGCCGCAGCGGCTGACACCAGGCAACGCAGCGGCGCTGGTCGCCACGGCCGACATCGTCGTCGATGCCGCGGACAGCCTCGCCGCCACTTACGTCTTGAGCGACGCCTGCCTGCAACAGCACACGCCGCTGATCAGCGCGTCGGCGGTCGGCCTGGCCGGCTACGTCGGCGGCTTCTGTGCCGGCGCGCCCAGCTACCGCGCGGTATTTTCCGAGATGCCCGCACGCGCGCCCAGTTGCAGCAGCGCCGGCGTGCTCGGCAGCGTCGTCGGCCTGCTTGGCAGCCTGCAGGCGCAATTCGTGCTGCAGTGGCTGCTGGGCATCGAGCCGTCGCCGCTGGGTCGACTGACGAGTTTCGACGCCGGCCGACTGGCGTTCGGCGGCTTCGACTTCCACCACGCCGGCGAACCCGCAGGCGAGGTGCTGCGCTTCATCGACGTCGACGAGGTCACGCCCCGCGACGTCGTGATCGATCTGCGCGGTCTTGACGAAGCGCCGACCTCGCCGTTGGCGAACGCCTTGCGCTTCACTCCGGAACGCCTCGCCGCGTTCACTGCCGAACACCCGCCCACCGACCGCCGGGTGGTGCTGTGCTGCCAGAGCGGTCTGCGCGCATGGCGTGCCGCGCGGCAGCTGCAATCCCGCGGCTACCGGCAGCTGGCACTGGTGACTCTTGCCGGCCTGCCATCATGACGCGCAGACGCATGCCGCCGCCGGTCAGCGTGCTCTCGATCGCCGGCTCCGACTCCTGCGGCGGCGCCGGCATCCAGGCCGACCTGAAGACCTTCGCCGCCTTCGGCGTCGACGGCGCCACCGTGGTGACCGCAGTCACCGCACAGAACGCCAACGGCATCCGCGCCATCCAGGTGATGTCCGCCGCGATGGTGCGGGCGCAACTGGAGTCCGTGTTCGAGGCGATGGATATCCGTGCCGTCAAGCTCGGCATGCTGGCGAACGCGGAGATCGTCGCGGTCGCGGCCGAGCACCTGCAATACCGGCGCTCGTCGTTCGTGGTGCTCGATCCGGTGCTGCACGCCAGTTCGGGCACCCGGCTGCTCGATGCCGAAGCGCTGGAGCTGCTGCGCGCGCGCCTGCTTCCGCAGGTCGACTGCCTCACGCCGAACCTGGCCGAAGCCGCCACGCTGCTGGGCACGTCCTGCGCCGGCAGCGAGTCGGACATGGCGGCGCAGGGCCGCGCCCTGCTCGCCCTCGGGCCGCACGCGGTGCTGATGAAGGGCGGCCATGCCGCGCTGCCGGAAGCGGTCGATCTGCTGGTTACCGGCGAAGGCACGCAGCGCTTCGCCGCGCCGTGGGTGGCTGCCCGCCGCCTGCACGGCACCGGTTGCATGCTCGCGGCCGGCATCGCGGCCAACGTCGCCCGGGGTTATCCATTGGGTGACGCCGTCTGTCGCGCGAAAGCCCACGTGCGAGCCGTGCTGGTCGGTCGACAGCACCGACCGTCTGCATCTCAACCGGCGGGAAACGAAGCCCGCGGCGGCAGCGACCAGTCGATGGGTGCTTGACCGCGGCTTTCCAGATAGCGGTTGGCTGCGGAGAAATGGCCGCAGCCGAGGAAGCCACGATGCGCCGACAGCGGCGACGGATGCACGCTCTTCAGCACGCAATGCCTGCGGGCGTCGATCAGCTGCCCCTTGCGCTGGGCGTAGCTGCCCCACAGCAGGAACACGATCCCTTCGCGCTCGCGGTTCAAGGCGTCGATTGCCGCATCGGTGAAGCCTTCCCAGCCGCGATTGGCGTGCGCGCCGGCGCGGCCCTCTTCCACCGTCAGCACGCTGTTGAGCAGCAACACGCCGCGGTCGGCCCACGGCGTGAGGCAGCCGTGGTCAGGGCGCGCAATGCCGAGATCGCGCTGGATTTCCTTGAAGATGTTTTCCAGCGACGGCGGCACCCGCACGCCGGGGCGCACCGAGAAACACAAGCCGTGCGCCTGGCCGGGGCCGTGGTACGGGTCCTGGCCCAGGATCACCACGCGCACGGCGTCGAACGGGGTGTGCGCGAACGCGGCGAAGATCTCCGGCCCGGGCGGATAGATGCGCTTGCCGGCCTCTTTCTCCTCGCGCAGGAAGGCAGCCAGCGCCTGCATGTCCGGCCGCTGCAGGTAATCGCCGATGCGCGCCTTCCAGGACGGCTCCAGCCTGACCGGATGCCCGCTCATGCGTCCTTGTCGGCCCGCTCGCGCTCGCGCAGGTGGCGCGCCACGCGCAGCTGGAACAGCAACTTGGTGATCAGCAATTTTTCCTCGACCGGTTTCTCGACCAGGTCGTTGGCGCCGGCGCGGATCAGCGCGGTCTGGTTGGCCGGGTTCTCGTCGCCGGTCATCACCAGCACCGGCAGGCGGCCCTTGCCGTAGCCGAACACGGTGCGGATGTGTTCGAGCAAGTCGCCGCCGGTCAGCTCGCCCTTCAGGCTGACATCGGTCAGCACCACGTCGGCGCCGATCCAGCCCAGCGCGCGGTCGGTTTCCAGCAGGGCGATCGCATCCTCCACGCTGACCACGTGGCGCACGGTCAAGCCGATCTTCTCCAGCATGCGGCGGGTGGCCAGCGCCACCACCCGGCTGTCTTCCACGTACAACACGCTGCCCTCGGCGCTGACCTGCGGGCTGACGTAGCCGCGGATGAATTCGGCCAGTGCCTGGAAACCCAGCGCCTTGTCGAAATAGTCGGTGACGTGCTCGCCCAGCGAGCGGCGGTGCAGGCGCGCGTCCACGTCGCCGGACACCACCACGATCGGCACGTAGGCCTGCGCGCCGGATTCGCGCACGAACTTCGCCAGTTCCAGCCCGTCCATGTCCGGCAGGCGCAGCGCGATGGTGACGAAGTCGAAGGCGCCCTCGCCGAGCACCTGCTGCGCCTCGGCGCCGGTGTCGCAACCGACCACCTCCACGCCCGGCAGCTCCTCGTTCAGCACGCGCCCGATCAACTTGCGCACCACGCGCGACCCGTCGACCACCAGCACGCGCGGTGCCTCGGTCAGCAGACGACCGCTGATGTTTGTACTCATGCCTCACTCACCCGACTGATCCGCGATCCGTGCCGAAGAGCGCACCCCGATCCGTCGATGATGCCCGAAGCAGGGCGTCGCAGGCTGCGATTCACGTCACCGCCGCGCCGCGCCATCACGCCACCGTGCGCAGTTGCCAGGCGCTGACCAGGCGTGCGCCGAGCCAGCCCAGCAACGCGGCCGCCACGGGCACGGCCAGCAGCAGCCAGGCCGGCAACCCGCCCACCTGCAACTGGCCATCGTACGCCGCGCTCAGTCGTGCGACCGGCCGCGCCAGCACCAGCTCGATCGCCACCGCCAGCGCGGCGGCGAGGATGCCGCTGAACAGGCCGTACCAGATCCCCGCATACAGATAAGGCCGGCGCACGAACGCCTTGCCGGCGCCGACCAGCAGCAGCACGCCGATCTCCTCGCTGCGACTGGCGATATCCACCCGCACCGTGTTGCCCACCACCAGCAGCGCCGCCAGCGCGAGCAGCGAGGCGACGATCAGCACGATGCGATTGCCCACGCCCAGCAACGCCTCCAGTCGCTGGCGCCAGTGGCCGCTGTCCTGCACCAGCTCGACGCTGCGCATCGCGCGCACGTCGGCCACCAGTTGTTCCAGCGCCGCGGCGCTGGCACCGTCGCGCGGCTGCAGTTGCAGCACGTAGGGCAGCGGGTTGTCGCCGAGCGTCTGCAGCGCACCGGAGAAACCCTGCATCTTCGCCAGCTCGTCCATGCCCTGCTGCGGCGTCTTGATCGCCACCGACGCCACTTCGGCACGGGCGCCCAGGTCGCTGGCCAGCAGTTGCGCCTGCTGCGCGCCCTGGTCGGACTTCATGAACACGCTGATCGCCGGGTTCTGGCCCAGCGCATCGCCCAGCCGCTGCACGTTGCCCAGCAGCAGGTAGAACGCCAGCGGCAAGGCCAGCGCCAGGCCCATCACGGCGATCGTCAGCACGCTGCCCAGCGGGCGCGCGGCGAGACGGCGCAGGCTCGCCGCGGCGCTCCAGCCGTGGTGCTCGCGCCAGCTGGCGAAGCGCCGGCCGCGGCTGTGTTCGTTGCGCGCCGGTGCGTCGGCGGGCGCGGCGCGCTGCTCGGGTGCCTTGTTCACAAGACCTCCTGCGCGGCGAGGTCGGCCACCAGCCGACCGTGATCGAGCACGATCACGCGTTTCTTCATGCGCTTGATCAGCGGCAGGTCGTGGCTGGCCACCAGCACGGTGGTGCCGACCTGCTGGAACTCGGCAAACAGCGCCATGATCTCCAGCGCCAGCTGCGGGTCGAGATTGCCGGTGGGCTCGTCGGCGATCAGCAGCGCCGGTCGGGCCACGATCGCGCGGGCGATGCCCACGCGCTGCTGCTCGCCGGCAGACAGCGTGGCCGGCAGTTGCCGTTCGTAGGCGAGCAGGCCGACCTTCTCCAGCGCCGCACGAACGCGGCGGGCGCGCTCGGCGCGCGCCACCGCACCGATCACCAGCGGCAACTCCACGTTGGCGAACACCGTGCGATCCATCAGCAGCCGATGGTCCTGGAACACCATGCCGACCCGCCGGCGCCACTTCGGCACGCCGCTGGCGCGGATCTTCGACAGCTTCTTGCCGTCCATGCTGATCGAACCGTGCGACGGGCGTTCGATCAACCCGAGCAGCTTGAGCAAGGTGCTCTTGCCGGCGCCGGAGTGGCCGGTGACGAACGCCATCTCGCCGTCGGGCACCTCGAAGGACAGCTGCGACAGCGCCTCGTGGCCGCCTTCGTAGCGTTTGCTGACTTGATCGAACTGGATCACCGCCGCTCCCCGCACCTGGATGTGGTCATGCCGACCCCAAGGATAAGGGAAGCGAAGCAACCAGGTGCGGCTGCCGGCATCGCCGAATGCGTGTCGTCTGCGCGGAGCGGGCGCGGCTACTTGCCGGTGAACAGCCGGGTCAGTCGGCGGAACAGGCCGGGCTTGTCCGGACGCGCATGCTCGACCGCCTTGCCGGAGGTCACCGCCACCTGGCGCGACGGGCGGGCGTGGTGGACGGCGGCGGACGCTTCGCCCGCGGTGCGCTCGCGCGGCGGACGGCGTTCGCCGCGACCGCCGTGGTGGCCCGAAGGCGCTGCCTGCGTCGGCGTGGTCACCTCGGCGCCGGCCACCGGCGCGCCGTCGCGGCGGCGATTGCGTCCGCCGCGACGGCGACGCGGCTTGCGCGTGCCCTCGGTGTTGTCGCTGGCCGGTGCAGCCTCGGCGGCAGGCGCCGCCGCGGCGACCGCCACGGCCGGCGCTTCCGCCACGGCCGGCTTGTGTTCGCGCCGCGGCCTCGACGCGCCACGCTCACCGTCACGACCCCCGCGGCCGCTCGCACCGGTACGGCGCGGCTTCTCGCCCGGCCGCGGCGGTACCACGTCGCCGAACGCCGCGCTGTCGGCCGCCGCGTTCGCGGCGAACTCCGCGTCCACGGCATGCGGCTTGGGCATCACCAGCCAGGCAGGGTCGATCGACGCCACCGGGATGCTCTGGCCGATATAGGCCTCGATGTCCGGCAGCGACATCGCGTACAGGTCGCAGGCGAAGCTGATCGCGTCGCCCTCGGCGCCCAGCCGCGCGGTGCGGCCGATGCGGTGCACGTAATCCTCGGCCTCGTGCGGCAGGTCGTAGTTGAACACGTGGCTGACATGCGGGATGTGCAGGCCGCGCGCAGCCACGTCGGTGGCCACCAGGATGTCGAGCTGGCCCTCCTGGAAGCGCTGCAGCAACTTCTGCCGCTTCAGCTGCGGCACGTCGCCGGAGATCGCGCCGACGCGGCAGCCGTGGCGCTTGACGCGCTCGGTGACGCGCTCGGCGGCGGCCTTGGTATTGACGAAGATGATGCTGCGCGCGGGCTTGTGCTGGTCGATCAGGTTGAGCAGCAGCGGCATCTTCTCTTCCTTGGCCGGGAAGTAGACCACCTGGCGCACCTTGTCGGCGGTGACGTGGTCGCTCTCGACCACCAGCTTCTCGGCCTCGTGCATGTGCTCGTAGGCCAGCTCCAGCACGCGGTGGCTGAGCGTGGCGGAGAACAGCAGCACCTGGCGCTGCTCGCGTGGCGGCAGCCGGCGGAAGATGAAGCGCACGTCCTTGATGAAGCCGAGGTCGAACATGCGGTCGGCCTCGTCGATCACCATCACCTCGACGCTGTTGAGGCTGAACACGCCCTGCTTGTGGTAGTCGAGCATGCGGCCGGGCGTGGCGATGATGATGTCGCAGCCGTCCTTCAGCTGCTGGCGCTGCTTGTCGTAGTCGACGCCGCCGTAGATCAGCGCGGTTTTCAGGCCGGTGTGGCGGCCGATCGCCTGGGCATCCTTGTCGATCTGGATGGCCAGCTCGCGGGTCGGCGCGATGATCAGCGCGCGCGGGTCCGAATCCTTGCGGTCGGCCACGGCCGGCGTGGTGAGCAGGCGATTCATCAGCGCGACCAGGAAGGCACAGGTCTTGCCGGTACCGGTCTGCGCCTGGCCGGCGACGTCGCGGCCGGCCAGCGCCGGCGCCAGGGTCATTTCCTGGATCGGCGTGCAGCGGGTGAAACCGCTGTCGTCGAGGCCCTGCTGCAGCAGCGGATGAAGATCGAAGTTGGTGAAAAAGGTATCGGTGAGTACGGTTTGTGACATATGGGTAACTGGGAACCTTGCCTTGGGGCGGCGTAATGCGCTGCACCCGCTTTGGCGGCCGAAAACCGGCGCGAAACGGTGCAGGACGGGTGCGCGTGGCGCAGTGAAGCGTGCAATCCCGGGGGTCGGCAAGGTCGCGCCGCGGCGTGCGACGCCGGTTTTGACGGCGGCCCGAAAGCGGCCTGCAAGGGCCGCTCTTGAATCGTGCCCGGGGTTGCGCTGGAATGGACGCTGGCCGTGCCGGCCCGCCTCCCTCTCAGCTCAACCCATGCTTCATGGGCGCCCGAGTGTAGCCGATGACGCCACTCCTTGTATTGTGGCGCTGGCCACCCCATTGTTCCCTGCCTGCAGTTTTTGCGTACCCCAAGCCACGGAGATCCCCGGTGAGCGACCTGATTACCCATGTTAACGACGACGCCTTCGAACAGCAGGTGCTCAAATCCGAAACCCCCGTGCTGCTGGATTTCTGGGCCGAATGGTGCGGCCCGTGCAAGGCCATCGCGCCGATGCTGGACGAGCTGGCCCAGCAGTACGAAGGCAAGCTGCGCGTGGTCAAGGTCAACATCGACCAGAACCAGCAGACCCCGCGAGCCTATGGCGTGCGCGGCATCCCGACCCTGATGGTGTTCAAGAACGGCAAGGTCGAGGCGACCCAGATCGGCGCCGTCAGCAAGGGCCAGCTGACCCAGATGATCGACAAGGCCATCTGACTTTCCCGCAAGCCACCCGTCCGTCGCAGCCTGTCCGGCATGGTCCGGCAGGCCTGCGCCGCTTTACGCCGCCCCACGACGGGTGCTAGATTGATCTGCGTCCGTCGGGACAGTCCTGTCCCCTTGCGCCTCCGCGCGACGCACACCCTCCCTCCTGCAACTCAACGGCGCCCCGCGAGGATTGCCCGTGTCCGATACCGATAACCAGATTCCGCCCGAAACCCGGGGCGCCGATGCCAGCACCGTGACCGAAGGCAAGCCCGAGCCCCGCGCCCGCGCGCCGCGCCGGGTCGCCGCGAAATCCGCCGCGACCACCGACGACGGCGGCACCAGCGCCAAGGCAGGCGCAGCCGACAAGGCGCCCGCCAGCGAACAGCCCGCGCCCGCCGCACCGGCTCCAACTCCGGCACCCGTCCCGGCCGCCACGGAAGCCGGGGCCGCAACGGGCAACAACACCCCGGCGAACACGGAATCCGGCGCCGCCAACCCCCATGCCAACCAGAACCAGGGCCAGAACCAGAACCAGGGCCAGGGTTCCAACCAGGGCCAGAACGGCCCCCGTGAAGGTCGCGACGGTCGCGGCCGGCGCCGCCGCAACGAGCGCGGCGAGCGCAACAACCAGCAGCGGCCGCAGGGCGAGCGCCACCCGCGCCCGAACCCGAACGGCCTGCCGATGGACGACGACAACGCCGATCCGGGCAGCGACACCCGCCTGATCAACCTCACCGAGCTCAAGCGCATGAAGGCGCCGCAGCTGCTGGAGTTCGCCGAATCGCTGGGCCTGCACGAAGGCATTGCCCGCGCGCGCAAGCAGGACGTGATCTTCAACGTGCTCAAGGCGCACGCCCGCTCCGGCGGCGGCATCTGGGCCGAGGGCGTGCTGGAAATCCTGCAGGACGGCTTCGGCTTCATGCGCTCGGCCGACGAGAGCTACCTGGCCGGCCCCGACGACATCTACGTCAGCCCCAGCCAGATCCGTCGCTTCAACCTGCGCACCGGCGACTACATCACCGGCCGCGTACGGCATCCGAAGGAAGGCGAGCGCTACTTCGCCATGCTGCGGGTGGAGACGATCAACGGCGACCCGCCGGAAGCATCGAAGAACAAGATGCTGTTCGAGAACCTCACCCCGCTGTTCCCGCGCAAGGCGTTCAAGCTGGAGCGCGGCAACGGGTCGAGCGAGGACATCACCGGCCGCATCCTCGACCTGATCGCGCCGATCGGCAAGGGCCAGCGCGGCCTGATCGTGTCGCAGCCCAAGTCCGGCAAGACGATGATGTTGCAGAACGTCGCCCAGGCGATCACCTACAACCATCCCGAAGCGCACGTGATGATCCTGCTGGTCGACGAACGGCCGGAGGAAGTCACCGAGATCGCCCGCACCGTGCGCGCCGAAGTCATCAGCTCCACCTTCGACGAGCCGGCCGTGCGCCACGTGCAGGTCGCCGAGATGGTGATCGAGCGCGCCAAGCGCCTGGTCGAGCACAAGAAGGATGTGGTGATCCTGCTCGACTCGATCACCCGCCTCGCCCGCGCCTACAACACCGTGGTGCCCAGCTCCGGCAAGGTGCTCACCGGCGGCGTGGACGCCAACGCGCTGCAGCGCCCGAAGCGATTCTTCGGCGCCGCGCGCAACGTCGAGGAAGGCGGTTCGCTGACCATCATCGCCACCGCGCTGATCGAAACCGGCTCCAAGATGGACGAGGTGATCTACGAGGAGTTCAAGGGCACCGGCAACATGGAAGTACACCTGAGCCGGCGCATCTCCGAGAAGCGCGTCTACCCCGCGATCGACATCAACCGCTCCGGCACCCGCCGCGAAGACCTGCTGATCGACCCGGACCTGCTGGCCAAGATCTGGATCCTGCGCAAACTGCTGCACCCGATGGACGAGCTGGCCGCGATGGAGTTCATGCTCGACAAGATGAAGAACACCAAGTCCAACGACGAGTTCTTCAATTCGATGAAGCGGTGAAAGAGCCGGGAATCGGGAATGGGGAATAGGGAATAGGGAATAGAAAAGCGTCGCGACGGGGCCGGCTTCATGCCGGCCCTGTTGTTTTCCGGTCCCCGGATTCTTCCACCGGACAAACATGCCGGCCAGGCGACGCTCCTCCGATTCCCTATTCCCGATTCCCGGCTCATCTGTACCGTCGCGTACAATTATTTTCCGTCACCCCCTTTTGTGCTCGCGCCGCAGCCCCAACATGGTGCGCACTCCCAGCGAGGCTTCCCCCGTGTCCATACCCAGCGCCGTCAAGAGCACCCCGATCGCGGGGCGCCAGCAGCTCGCCGATTACCTGGCGGCTGGCGAGAAGCCACGCGAGGCCTGGCGCATCGGCACCGAGCACGAGAAGTTCGGTTTCCTCACCGACACGCTGCGTCCGCCCACCTTCGAGGGCGAGCGCGGCATCAAGGTGCTGCTGGAGACCCTGGCCATCCGCTATGGCTGGGACGTCGCCCGCGAAGGCGAGAACCCGGTGGCGCTGTCGCGCAACGGTGCCTCCATCACGCTGGAGCCGGCCGGGCAACTGGAATTGTCCGGCGCCATGCTGGAGACCATCCACCAGACCTGCGCCGAGGTGAACTCGCACCTGAAGGACGTGCGCTCGGTCGCCGAGAGCATGGGCGTGGGTTTCCTCGGCATGGGCTTCCAGCCGAAGTGGCGCCGCGACGAGATGCCATGGATGCCCAAGGGCCGCTACAAGATCATGCGCGAGTACATGCCCAAGGTCGGCTCGCTCGGCTTGGACATGATGACGCGCACCTGCACGGTGCAGGTGAACCTGGACTTCTCGTCCGAAGCGGACATGGTGAAGAAGTTCCGCACCAGCCTCGCGCTGCAGCCGATCGCCACCGCGCTGTTCGCCGACTCGCCGTTCACCGAGGGACGTCCAAACGGCTATCTGTCGTATCGCTCGCACATCTGGACCGATACCGATGCGGATCGCACCGGCATGCTCGACTTCGTGTTCGCCGACGGCTTCGGCTACGAGCGCTACGTCGACTACATCCTCGGCGTGCCGATGTACTTCAGCCTGCAGAACGGCCAGTACCTCGACCTGGCGGGGCAGGACTTCAGGAAGTTCATGGCCGGCGAACTGCCCGCGCTGCCGGGCGTGCGCGCCACCATGAAGGACTTCGCGGACCACCTCACCACCGCCTTCCCCGAGGTGCGCCTGAAGCAGTACCTGGAGATGCGCGGCGCCGACGGCGGCCCGTGGAACCGGCTGTGCGCGCTGCCCGCGTTCTGGGTCGGCCTGCTGTACGACCAGCAGGCGCTGGACGCAGCCTGGGACCTGGTCAAGGATTTCAGCACCGCCGAGCGCCACGCCCTGCGCGACGGCGTACCGAAGCACGCGCTGAAACTGCCGTTCCGTGGCGGCACGGTGCGTGACCTCGCCGAGGAGGCGCTGAAGATCGCCGCCCACGGGCTCAAGCGCCGCGCTTGCCTCAACAAGAACGGTGCCGACGAAAGCATCTTCCTGGAACCGCTGCTCGAGATCGTCGCCACCAACCAGACCCCGGCCGAGCGCAAACTTGAACTGTTCCACGGCGCGTGGGGCGGCAGCGTGGACCCGGTGTTCCGCGAGTTCGCGTACTGAGCGCCGCGGCGTTCACGCCCGTCCGTCGCCCCTGCCCCGGATCAGGCCGCGTCCACGCCGGAACAGACGCAAGCCCGCTGCCTTGCAGCGATCGAGCGCGCGGGAGCGGCCGACCGGCAGAGGTCGCCAGCCAAGTCGACGCAGTTTCGCATTGAAGACGTGGGCAGCCGTGCAGACGTCCGAACGACGCGTGCGGTAGGTGACGGCCAAGGACACCGACAGGTCCCGTCCGGTGTACACGCGGTGCGGGGCGATGAACGGATGATGCACGCCCATGCCTGGGCCGAGGTCGAACGTGCTCGCCTTGTTCTCGAGCGCATCCCGGAACGTCGGTCGCTCGCCGACGTGGGCGAGCAGCAGATCCTTCTGCGCGTCGGTCATCACCTCCTCGTCGGCCGGATTCCACAGCTGCACGCGCTTGGTACCGCGGATCTGGCACAGGAAGTTCATCTCCCGGTCCATGTGATAGGGCGTGACGGCGTCGCGCGTGGAAATGAAGATGTAGGTCGAATACCAGGTCATTTCCGGATCGAGGGACGCGGTGTCCGCGGCGATTTCGGCCAGCACGCCTTCGATGACCACCCGGTATTCCGGGTCCAGCTCGGGGTTGTAGATGACGACGTAGGCACGCTCTTCTTCGAATCGATCGATCGCGTCTTCGAGACTCAGGCCCGCCTTGTACCGATCGAACGAACTGTCGAAGTGTGCGTCGTCGGGAATCTCGCCGATCCGGTAGCGGATCTTCCGGGAATCCATGCGCCGGCACAGGTCGAACAGGCGAGGCAGCGCGAAGTGTTCGTTGCCGGCCAAGGCATGGGCGAACACAAACGGCTGCCGATTGTAGTGCCGTGCCAGTTGCGCGGGATCGAGCTCGAGCATGCGCGGCCCGGCTTGACGACCTCGGGCGAGCAGTTCGGCGTAATGACGGGAGGAAATGAAGCTGCCCAGCATGATGCCCCCCTTGTTGCGGCCATTCATGGCGGCGGCGCGGTCAAGCGCGGACAAGAAGGACTCACGGTCCGTACCATGTCGCCGAGCGCATGTTCCACCCCTCGTCTGCGACGGTCAACGCACGGCGTAACGCTTCCCGCATGGCATCATGCCCGCATGCAAACCTATCTGGTCGGCGGCGCGGTGCGCGACAAGTTGCTGGGGCGGGCGGCGGGTGACCGCGACTACGTGGTGGTCGGCGCGCTGCCCGAGGACCTGCTGGCGCGCGGCTATCGACCGGTGGGCAGGGATTTCCCGGTGTTCCTGCACCCGGAGACGGGCGAGGAGTACGCGCTGGCGCGCACCGAGCGCAAGAGCGGGCGCGGCTATCACGGTTTCGTGTTCCAGGCCGACGCGAACGTGACGCTGGAGCAGGATCTGGCGCGGCGCGACCTGACCATCAACGCGATCGCCGAGGATGCGCAAGGCGTGCTGACCGATCCGTTCGGCGGCGTGCGCGACATCGCCGTACGGGTGCTGCGGCATGTGTCGCCGGCCTTCGCCGAAGATCCGGTGCGCGTGTTGCGCACGGCACGCTTCGCGGCGCGCTTCGCCCCGCTGGGTTTCACGGTGGCGCCGGAGACGATGACGCTGATGCAGCAGATGGTGCGCGATGGCGAGATCGATCACCTGGTGCCGGAGCGGGTCTGGGCGGAGACGCGCAAGGCACTGGGCGAGGCGCAGCCCTCGGCGTTCCTGCGCGTGCTGCGCGAGTGCGGCGCACTGGCGGTGCTGTTTCCCGAGGTCGACGCGCTGTACGGCGTGCCGCAGCGCGCCGAGTTCCACCCGGAGATCGACAGCGGCGTTCACCTGGAACTGGTGCTGGACCAGTCGGCACAACTGGCGCCGGGCGACGACCTGGTCGCCTTCTGCGCGCTGACTCATGACCTGGGCAAGGCGCTGACCCCGGCGCACGAACTGCCGCGCCACGTCGGCCACGAGCAGCGCGGCGTGAAGCCGCTGCGCGCGCTGGCCGCACGGCTGAAGGTACCCACCGAACATGCCGCGCTGGCCGAGCTGGTTTGCCGCGAGCACCTGAACGCCCACCGGGCGTTCGAGCTGAAGCCCGCGACGGTGTTGAAGTTGCTGACCGCGCTCGACGCCCTGCGGCGCCCGGCACGGCTGGACAAGTTCCTGGCTGCCTGCATGGCGGACAAGCGCGGTCGCACGGGACATGCGCTGGATGCGTATCCGCAGGCCGACTACCTGCGCGCCTGCCGCGATGCCGCCGCGGCGATCGACGCGGCCGGCTTCGTCGCCGCCGGCCTGACCGGCCCGGCGATCGGGCAGGCGATGGCGGCGGCACGCATCGACGCGATCGCCGCGGTGAAGACAAAGCATCCGAAAAGCTGATCCGCGGTATAAAGAGCGGATTGCCGATCGGGGGATCGGCCAACCCGCTGGAGTCGTCCGTGTCCGACCTGTTCACCGCGCCCTCACCGCTGCGCCAGCGCTTCCGACCGCTGTGGTGGTTGGGCATCACCTACCTGGCGATCAGCTTCGTCACCCGCGTGGTGCTGCTGGTGATGTCCGGCAGCAACGTGCCGCATACCCCGCTGAACCTGCTTTACGCGTTCGGCGTGGGGCTGGGCTACGACCTGGTGACCTTCATCTACCTGGCCTGGCCGATGGTGCTGCTGCTGTGGCTGGTGCCGACCCGCTCGGGCCGCACGCCGCCGCTGCTGCGCTGGCTGTTGTACGCGGTGGGGGTGACGCTGGCCGGCGTGCTGTGCGTCGGCGCCTTGCACCTGATCTACCACGCCAGCCTCAAGGTGACCTGGCCGGCGATCCTGCCGTTCCTGTTCGTGCTGCCGCTGGCGGGGTTCACCTACACCTCGCGCGCCGGCCAGTGGGTGGTGTACGGCTTCGGGCTGCTGCTGGTCTACGCCCTGTTGTTCATCGCTGCATCCGAACTGGTGTTCTGGAACGAATTCAGCGTGCGCTTCAACTTCATCGCGGTGGATTATCTGGTCTACACCACCGAGGTGATCGGCAACATCCGGGAGTCCTACCCGATCTGGCGCTGGCTGGCGCTGCTGGTGGTGCTGGCGCTGGTGATCTTCTTCATCGGCCGCCGCGGCCTGCGCGCGCGCGACAGCGGCAGCCGGCTGTGGCAGCGCGGCAAGCTGGTGCTGCTGTGGCTGGTGCTGACGGTGGTCTCGGTGTTCGCCGTCAACGGCGGCATGAAGGATCGCACTGGAAACACCTATGTCGACGAGCTGGCCGGCAACGGCATCTACCAGTTCTTCGCCGCGTTCCGCTCCTCGCACCTGGACTACGCCAAGTTCTACCGCACGCTGCCCGACGACCAGGCCTATGCGCGACTGCGCGAACTGCTGCAGACGCCGGACGCCACCTTCATCAGCGACGACCCGCGCGACCTCACCCGCGCAATCCGCCACGTCGGCCCGGAGAAGCATCTCAACGTGGTGCTGATCAGCGTGGAGAGCCTGTCCGGCGACTACCTGGCCACGTTCGGCAACCAGCAGCAGCTCACCCCGTATCTCGATTCGCTGGTCGATCACAGCGTGTTCTTCGACAACCTCTACGCCAACGGCACGCGCACGGTGCGCGGGCTGGAGGCACTGGCCTTGTCGGTGCCGCCGACACCGGGCGACTCGCTGATCCGCGAGCACGACAACGAGGACCTGTTCTCGCTGGCGGGCATCTTCAATGACCGCGGCTACCAGTCGGACTTCGTCTACGGCGGTTACGGCCAGTTCGACAACATGAACTACTTCTTCGGCCACAACGGCTATCGCGACGTGGACCGGCGCGACATCCCCAAGGGCGCCACCATCCACGGCCAGAACGTGTGGGGCGTGGCAGACGAGGATCTGTACACCCTGGCGCTGGGCCAGATGGACCAGATCCACGCCGAGGGCAAGCCGTTCTTCCTGCACGTGATGACCACCTCCAACCACCGGCCGTACACCTTCCCCGACAACCGGGTGAAGTTTCCCAACCAATCGCGCGCCGGCGCGGTGGCGTACACCGACTGGGCGATCGGCGACTTCATCAGGCGCGCGCGGGCTAAGCCGTACTTCGACAACACGGTGTTCGTGATCACCGCCGACCACTGCGCCTCCAGCGCGGGCAAGACCAGCCTGCCGATCAACCGCTACCACATCCCGCTGTGGATCTACGCGCCGGCGCACTTCAAGCCCGAACGCGTGCACCGGCTGATGGGCCAGCTGGACATCCCGCCGACGCTGCTGGGCATGCTCAATTTCAGCTATCGCACGCGCTTCTTCGGCCACGACCTGTTCGCGCTGCCGCCGGAACGCGAACACGCCTTCCCCGGCACCTACGAAAAGCTCGGCTACCTGCAAGACGACGTGCTCACCATCCTGGAGCCGCGGCGCCGGCTGGAGCAGCTCAAGCCCGACTACGCCACCGGCGACGCCACGCCGGTGCAGCCACTGCGGCAATCGCTGATCGACGACGCAGTGGCGTATTACCAAGTGGCCAGCGAGCAGTTCGCCAGCGGCGCGATGCGGCGGCGGCCGGAGGATTCGACGAAGGTGGAGCCATTGCCGGCGCCGGCCGCGTCCGTTCCCGCGCCAGCTGCATCGGCGCCGGCGGCGGCCACGTCGACGGCCACTGCGCCGCCGACCGCCGGATCCGTCGCGGGCTAGCTCAGAGCCGGCCGCCCTGATCGGCGGCCAGCAGCTCGGCCGGCAGCGGCAGCGCCTCCATGCCGCGCGCGAGCAGCATCGCCTGGAAGCGCTCGCCCATCTGTTCGGGCAGCATCAGCTTCTTCACCTGCTGCGCCAGCTGGAGGCGGCCGCGTTCGTCCGCCGGCTGCAGCTGCTCGAACACCTGCTGCAAGCCCGCGCCAATCAGGAATTGCGCCTGCGGCATGTACGCGGCCACGCCGAAACCCGCGCTGTTGCCGGCCTCGGCCAGCGCGGTGAAATCCACCGATGCGGTGAGGTCGTTCAAGCCGGGCAGGTACAGCGGATCGTTGTGCGCGTGGTGGCGGTAGTGCGCCATCAAGGTGCCGTCGTCGCGCTCGGCCAGGTAGTACTCGCGGCGCACGTAGCCGTAATCGACGAACAGCATCACGCCGGCGACCAGCGCCCCGGCCACGGCCTGTATCCAGTACGGCAACTGCGGCAGCAGTTCGGAGCGGTAGCCGTCGGCGAACTCGGCGCCGAGGTCGCGTTCGACGTGCCGCACCGCGCCGGCGACCAGCGCATCGGCCGGACGATCGACGCGCATCAATCGCCCCTCGCCGTCCAGCGCCACATATTCCTCGAACACCTCGCCATCGCGCATCGCGAAACGGGTGGCCGGCAGCGCGTCGATCACCTCGTTGGCGAACAGCACGCCGCGCCAGTCCTGCTCGGGCGGGCGATCCAGCCATGCCACGCGCGCGTTGAGTTCCGCCGGCAGGTTTGCCTGCAGGCGTTCGCGCTGGCGCTCGCGCAGGTCGGCGCTGGGTTCCAGGATCAAGTATCGCCGCGGCAAGGTGTCGCCCGCTGCCAGCGTCTTCAACGCCGCCTCGGCGAACGCACCGCTGCCGCCACCGAGTTCGAGGAAGTCGGCCTCCCCGCCCAGCATCGCCAGCACCGGCTGCAACGCATTCACCACGCAACGTGCGAACAGCTCGCCCAGTTCCGGCGCCGTGACGAAGTCTCCCGCCGCGCCGAACTTGGTGCGACCGGCGCTGTAATAGCCCAGCCCCGGCGCATACAGGCAACGCTCCATGTACTGCGAGAACGGCATCGGCCCGTGCGAGGCGATCTGCTCGCGCAGCAATTGCATCAGGCGGTCGGCATGGGCGCGTTCGTCGGCGCCGGGTTCGGGGAGGCGGGAAGGCATCGGTCTTGCCGGTGATGAAAACGCGGCAAGCATAACGGATGGTCTGCAACCGCCAGCCCGCCTCCGCTTTTGCCGTTCCGATTCACTGTTCCCCATTCCCTGTTCCCCGCCCCTCAGAAATCCTTCTGCAGATTCAGGTACACGCCGCGGCGCGGGCCGAACTGCGGTGCGCCGACACCGATGCCGCTGCCGTCGCGCAGCTCGTAGGTGCGATCCAGCGCGTTGATCAGCGCCAGCTGCACATGCAACGGGCCGAAGTCGTCGATCATGAAATCATGCGTGACGTTGAGGTTGAGCTGGAAGTATGCCGGCAACGAGGCGCCGTTCGGCACCGCGCCGTCCTTGCGCAGGCCGCTGCCGTACAGGTAGTTGGCACCGAGGCGGGTGGCGTCATCCAGCGCGTAGCTGACGCCGCCGGACGAGGTGAGTTTCTGGTCGTGGTCGAGGAAGATCCAATGCTGGTTGACCCAGGCCAGGTCGTCCGGCGCGAAGTTGTACTGGCTGCTGATGATGCGTTTGCCGATGGCCTTGCCGAGCGACGCATTGAAGTATGCCGACAGCGGCCCCTGCTCGTAGTTGGCGGTGAACTCCACGCCCTTCACCCGTCCTTCGGCGTAGTTGAAGGTGGAGTAGACCAGCGCGGAGCCGAACTGGCCCTCGTCCTGCAGGCGCCGCACCTTGCGGTAATACGCATCCACGCCCAGCGTCCAGGCATCGCCGAGGCGTTGCTGGACGCCCACGTCGAAATAGTCCGAACGCTCGGCCAGCGGCGTGTTGTTGCCGCTGTCCGCCACCGCGTTGGTGGTGCCGTCGAACTTCGCGATGTTGAAGCTCGCGATCATCTCGGTCGCCGGCGGGGTGAAGTAGCGCGAGTAGCCGGCGTGCACGGTGGTGCCGTCGCTGGCCTGCCAGACCAGGCCCAGGCGCGGGCTCAGCTGGCTCTCGCTGCGCACCAGTTGGTAGCGGTCGCCGCGCAGGCCGACGTTCAGCGTCCAGTTCTCGGCGAGGCTCCATTCGTCCTGCACATAGGCCGACCAGGTTTTCGCGGTGAGGCGGCTGTTGTCGAGAATGTTGATCGGCGTGGTGCTGGCCTGTTCGCCATCGGCATTGGCCGGGAACACCCAGGCATCGTTGCCGCTGACGGCACGCTCGAAGCTGCCCCAGATGCCGTAGCGCAGGGTATGGCGCCCACCCAGCGGCGTGGAGAAATCCGCCTGCAAGGTACTGGCGCGGTTGCTGCGGGTGACATTGGAGGCGACGCCGTTGAACATCAGCTCGCCGATCCGGTCCGGCGTGTAGGCGAGGCGGCTGTAACGCTGGCCCAGCGACAGCTGGTAGTCGGTCGCACCCAGCCTGCCCTGCAGTGCCAGCACGCCGAAACGGGTGGTCTCGCGCTGGCGCTGGTCGAGGTCGGCGGAATTGAAATCGACCGTGTCGAGATAGCCGAAGGCCGGTATCTGCCCCGGGTTGTTGGGAATCTGGTAGCGGTTGTTGGCGACGCCGAACAGCAAGCTCAGGCGGGTGTCGTTGTCGATCAGATAGCTGACGTCGCCGAAGCCCTTCACCTGATCGGTGTGGTCGTGGATCGGCTTCCTGCTCGACGTGGGGTTCTCGATCCCGGCGTCGCTCTCCAGGTAGTTGCCGGTGAAAAACCAGCTCCAGCGATCCTTGCTGCCCCACACCGACGCGTTCGGGTTCAGCGTGGCGTTGCTGCCGCCGGTGATGCCGACGCTGCCGCCGTTGCCCAGGTCGTGGCCGTTGCGGGTGGTGATGTCGACCACCGCCGCGGTGCGCAGTCCGTACTGCGCCGGCAGCGCGCCATCGAGCAGCGTCACGGTGTCGATCATGTGCGCGTCGAGGCTCTGGCCGAAGCCGCCGATCGACTCGGGGATGATCACGCCGTTGATGCGGTACTGCAGGTTCGCATGGTCGCCGCGCACGTGCAGGCCGCCGTAGGAATCCTGCACCACGCCCGGCGCCTGCAGCAGCACCTGGCTCATCGGCGTGGACGCGCCCAGCGGCAGTTGCACGATGGCCTTGTGGTCGATCACGTACTGGCTGGAGCCGGTATCCGGCGACAGCGCATTGCGCGCCTGGTCCAGCGCGGCGGAAACCGACACTTCACCCAGTTCCCGCACCGGCAGCGGGGGCTGGCCGCCGCTGCCTTCGGCGGCCACGGTGGCGTCGTCGGCGACCGGCGCGCCGGTGCTGGTCGGGGTGGGCTCGGCGGCGTGGATACCGCTCGCCAGCAGGGCGGCAGCGAGGGCCAGGGCAATCGGGGAGGCTTTCATCGAAGACCGGAGGTGGGGAGTTTTTGTAATGTTATAACATTCCTGTATCTGCAGAAGAGGCGCCCGGGCCGAAAGTCACGCCGGTCACAGCACGGTTGGCCCGCGCTTCACGCGCGACCTCTAGACTGCGAAGGCGCGGGGCGCGTCCGGCGTCCGCCATCGGAGCCACGCATGACCCCACCCGGCAAGCAGGTACCCGCCGTCGTCGTGCCGACCGCCCACGGCCGGATCACCGGCGCGATCCTGGATTTCGTCAGCGAGGTGCCCGACAGCACCGTCGGCAACAGTCCGCAACCAGCCACCGAGGCCCGCCGGCTGGCCGACCGCGCCGCCCGACGCGCCGCAGTCACCGCCGGCTCGCTGGCCTTGCCGCCGGGGCCGCTGGGCTGGCTGACCCTGCTGCCGGAACTGATCGCGATCTGGAAGATCCAGGCGCAGATGGTCAGCGACATCGCCGCCGCCTACGGTCGCCACGCCACGCTGGGGCGCGAACAGATGCTGTGGTGCCTGTTCCGCCACACCGCGGCGCAGGCATTCCGCGACCTGGTGGTGCGCATGGGCGATCGACTGGTGTTCCGGCGCATGTCGCACGGCGTGATCGAGCGCATCGCCCGGCAGATCGGCATCAAGCTGACCCGGCGCACGCTGGGCAAGGGCGCCTCGCGCTGGCTGCCGGCGATCGGCGCGCTCGGCGTGGGCGCCTACGCGTACTACGACACCCGGCAGGTGGCCGGCACCGCGATCGCGCTGTTCGAAAGCGACATCGTGATGGAGCAGCTCGACGGGGATGCGCGCGACGATGAAGACCCGCGCGACGATGCCGCCACGCTGTCGCGCAAATCGCCGCGCGGATGACGCCCGCGCCGCTTTGCGGCAAGCTGGTCCCCAACCTGCTGCCGGATGCCCGCGATGACGCCACGCCCTGATCGCCCCGTCGCGCTGATCACCGGCGCCGCGCGCCGCGTCGGCGCGGTGATCGCGCGCACCCTGCACACGGCCGGCTACGACCTGGCGCTGCACTATCGCCATTCGGCGGACGAGGCACACGCGCTGGCCGACGAGCTGCGGACATCACGCGCCGACAGCGTGCTGCTGGTGCAGGCCGACCTCGCCGACCTGGCCGCGCTCCCGGCATCCGTCGAGAGCGTCGTGGCGCATTACGGCCGACTCGACGCGCTGGTCAACAACGCCTCCGCGTTCTTTCCGACGCCGATGGGCAGCGTCACGCCGGCGCAGTGGAACACGCTGTTCGCCTCCAATGCGCAGGCGCCGTTCTTCCTGAGCCAGGCCGCGCTGCCGGCGCTGCGCGACGCGCACGGCAGCATCGTCAACCTGGTCGACATCTATGCCGAACGCCCGCTCGCCGACCACCCGCTGTACTGCATGGCCAAGGCTGCACTGGCGGCAATGACCCGCTCGCTGGCGCTCGACCTCGCGCCCGCGGTGCGGGTCAACGGCGTGGCCCCAGGCGCGGTGATGTGGCCCAGCGACGGCAAGCCCTACGCCGACCAGCAGGCGATGCTCGCGCGCACGCCCCTGCAGCGCGCCGGCACGCCCGACGACGTGGCCGGCACCGTGCTGTGGCTGCTGCGCGACGCGCCGTTCGTCACCGGCCAGATCATCCGGGTGGACGGCGGGCGCACGCTGTCGGTGTAGGAACCGCGGGCGATACTTTTCCGACCCTGGAATCCCGAATCCCGATCAAAAGCATCGCCCGCGAGCGGGCTTCTGCGAGGTGCCGGCGGAGTGAATCGGCAGCGTCATTTCTTCTTCGGCGCGAAGGCCTGCTGCAACAGGGCCTGGTCGAAGCCCGCGCTGGCCTCGCCCGCCTCGGCATAGCGATAGAGCGCGGCCGCGTAGATGCCCTGCAGCGCGGACTGGATCAGCCCGAGCAGGATGAAGCCGAGCACCACAATCACCACTGCCGCCACCGCCGCCACGATCGAATGCATGGCGATGGCGCCGCCGACCAGCAGCGCGCCGACCAGCACCGCCACCAACATCAGCAGGCCGAACACCACGCCGATGCCGCCTTGGCCGATCAGGTTCTCGCCCCAGCTGCGCTTGAGCAGTTCCACGCTGTGCTTGACCGCGTCGATCGGGCCGATGTCCCTGCTCGCCAGCACCGGCACCACCAGGAAGGTGGCCACCGTCCAGGCCAGGCCGATCAGGCCGACCACGAAGCGGCCGATCAGGCCCAGGCGCTCCTGCACCATGCGCAGGAGCAGGCCGACGGTGGCGGCGATCAAGGCATAGCCGAGGATCTGCGGCAACCTGGCGCGCGCCAGCGCGAAGCCCGCTCCCACGCTGGTCGGCTCGCCGCGCAGATGCATCAGCGCCACGCCGGTCAGCGCGGTCTGGAAGAAGATGATCACGAAGTACTGCACCAGGTAGAACGCGAACATCAGCAGGTAGGCACCCACCGACAGGCGCTCCTGGATCTCCTGCCCCGCATGCTCGCCGCCGATCGCCATGACCGCGACCGGCACCAGGAAACTGGCCGCCACCAGCAGCGTGCACAACCCCGACAGCAGCGGGAATACCAGCAGCGACTTGTCCGAGCGCAGCACCGCCGCGCTCGCCTTCATCAACGCCCAGCTGCGCGCGAATTTTCCGGCCATGATTGTTTCCCCTTCGTGTCTGGATCCGACTTGTCTTGCAGGGCACGCACCGTCCGCCGCTGTTGCCGTCACCGGGAAAAAAGCCGGCGGGCCGTGCCCGCCCTGCGCCGGTGATGCGCCCCGCCAGCACCCACACCGCGTGCGCTGCAGTGTACCTGTTCAATCCGCCAGCGATTCCATCTGCAAGGGTTCGCGCTGTCGCGGAAACGCCGCCCACAACTCGGCCATGCTCAAGCCGCTGACCGGGTGGCGAAAATCCGGTGCGATATCGGTGATCGGACGCAGCACGAAGGCGTGCCGCAACTCGTTGCGCGGAATCTGCAGATGGCCGGGGCCGTCGATGACCAGCGCGTCGTAGAACACGATGTCGATGTCCAGCGTGCGGTCCGAATAGCGCGGCACGTCGCGGCGCCGGCCGTGGCGATCTTCCAGCGCGTGCAGCCAGTCGTTCAGCGCCTGCGGGGTCAGGTCGGTATCCAGCGCCACCGCGAGGTTCACGAACTCGGCGCCCTCGAAACCCACCGACGCGCTGCGGTACGCCGGCGACACCGTGATTTCGCCGAAGCGTTCGCGCAAGGCGTCGATGGCCGCGACGAGATGTTTCCGCGGTTCGAGGTTGGACCCCAGACTCAGGTAGACACGCACCATCGTCTCGACCACCCGCCGCCAGGCGTAGCGACTGTTCCTGCCGGTACGCCAGCGCGGCGCGCACGTCCTGCCCCGACGGCTGCTGGTACAGCGCCAGGCCGAACTCGGGCAGGAGCGCAAACAGGTGGTCGAAGATATCGCTCTGGGTGTTCTCGTAGTCCGCCCAGGCCACGCTGGCGGTGAAGCAATACAGCTCCAGCGGAATGCCCTGCGGGCCGCTGGCGAGCTGGCGCACCAGGCAGAACAGCCCGTGGTGGATTTCCGGATGAGTGTCGAGGTAGGCCTGCGCATAGGCGCGGAAGGTGCCCAGGTTGGTGAGCCGGCGACGATTGCCGGCCACTTCGCCGGCCTCGCCGAGTGCTGCGTTCCACCGCGCCACTTCCTGCTGCCTGGAGGGCAGGTAGTCGGCCAGCAGGCGCAACTCGGCCAGCCGCCCCAGCGTGTCCGCATCGAGAAAGCGCACGCTGGCCGCATCGATATAAAGCGCACGCTTGATCCGCCGCCCGCCCGTCTCCTGCATGCCGCGCCAGTTCTTGTACGAGTCGCTGATCAGGCGCCAGCTGGGGATGCTGGTGATGGTCTTGTCCCAGTTGCGCACCTTGACCGTGTGCAGCGCTATGTCGATCACGTCGCCATCGGCATTGAGCTGCGGCATCTCGATCCAGTCGCCGACCCGCAGCATGTCGTTCGACGACAACTGCACGCCGGCCACGAAGCCCAGGATGGTGTCCTTGAAGATCAGCATCAGCACCGCCGACATCGCGCCCAGCCCGGACAGCAGCAGGCCAATGTGCTTGCCGGTGACCGCCGCGATGATGATCAATCCGGCAACGACGAACAGGCCGAGCTTCACCAGTTGCACCAGGCCCTTGATCGATCGCTGCTGCCCGCGCGGGGTCTCCCGGTAGAGATCCTCCAGCGCCGACAGCGCGGCACTGATCGCCATCACCACGAAGAACACCAGCAACGCCGTCATCAGGTTGCCGACCAGCACCTCGATACGAGGCGATACGCCCGGCACCAGCATGATGCCGTACTGGATCGCCAGTGCCGGCACCATCCGCGCCAGCCACTGGAAGGTGTGGCGCCGGAACAGGGCGTCATCCCATTTCCAGGTCGTGCGCCGGGCGATGCCGCGCACCACGCGCAGCAGCAGTCGCTGCGCCAGTTGACCGGCAAGCCAGGCCAGCGCCAGCAGCGCGATGACGCCCAGCGCGGTGCGCATCCAGGGAAGGTCGAGAAAGTTCTGCAAGGTCTGCATCAATTCGTTCCTGTCGGCTCGGAGCCCGCGCCATGGTCAGCGGGCAGGACGGGGCGGCATGGACCGCGGAAGGCACGTGGCCAATCCTGACAAGCATGGCGGCCAGGCGGCACCGCAACAACCCCGGCGGGCCTTTCGACGCAGGCGCTATGGCGACCGCGTGCCGCGCTCGATGCACACACCCACCGCCTTCGCGCCGCGCACCGCACCGGGCTTGGACAGTTTCAAGCGCACCCAACGCACGCCGAACTCCTCGCGGATGATCGCCGCGCAGCGCTCGGCCAGCGTCTCGACCAGGCCGAAGCTCGATGCGCCGACGTAACCGATCAGCCGCTTGGACACGTCCTTGTAGTTGAGCGTCAGGGCAATGTCGTCGCTGGCCGCGGGCACCGTGTTGTCGAAAGCCATCTCGATGTCGAACGACAGCGTCTGCCGCACGCGGCGCTCCCAGTCGTAGATGCCGATGACGGCGTCGATGCGCAGGTCTTCGATGAACACGGTATCCATGGCGGTGACTGCTGTGGCGGGGCCGTACAGGGTCGGGTACGCGGCTTGCGGATGCAAGCCCGGGCGGCGTGCCCCACGGCACACGCCCAGCGAACCCCCCGCCCAAGATGCGATCATGCGCCCATGACCGCCTTCAGCACCCTCCCGCTCAAACCCGCCCTGCTCGCCAGCGTCGACGCGCTTGGCTACACCGACATGACCCCGGTGCAGGCGCAGAGCCTGCCGCCGATGCTCGAAGGTTGCGACGTGATCGCGCAGGCGCAGACCGGCAGCGGCAAGACGGCGGCATTCGGCTTGAGCCTGCTGCAGGCACTGGACGTGGACACGATCCGGCTGCAGGCGCTGGTGCTCTGCCCCACCCGCGAACTGGCCGACCAGGTCAGCAAGGCGATCCGCAAGCTGGCCGCGAACATCCCCAACGTGAAGCTGCTGACCCTGTGCGGCGGCATGCCGCTGGGTCCGCAACTCGCCTCGCTGACGCACGACCCGCACATCGTGGTGGGCACGCCTGGCCGCGTGCAGGAACACCTGAAGCGGCAGAGCCTGCACGGCGGCGGCATCAAGGTGCTGGTGCTGGACGAGGCCGACCGCATGCTCGACATGGGTTTTGCCGAGGCGATCGACGACATCATCTCGCGCATCGCGAAACACCATCAGACCCTGCTGTTTTCGGCCACGTACCCGGGCGAGATCCGCGCGGTGAGCCAGCGCGTGCAGAACGATCCGGTTGAAGTGACGGTGGATGCGCCAGCCGACGCGAGGCCCGCGATCGAGCAGCGCTTCCACGAAGTGGAGCCGGCGCAGAAGCCCGATGCGCTGGCGCAGTTGCTGGCGGGCGAGCGGGGCGGGCAGGCACTGGTGTTCTGCAACATGCGCCGCGACGTCGACGCGGTGGCGCAGGAACTCGACCGCCGCGGCTACTCCGCGCTGGCCCTGCACGGCGACATGGAACAGCGCGACCGCGACGAGGTGCTGGTGCGCTTCGCCAACCACAGCTGCGCCGTGCTGGTGGCCACCGACGTGGCTGCGCGCGGGCTGGACATCGTGGCGCTGCCGCTGGTGGTCAGCTACGACGTCGCGCACGACCCGGAAACCCATACCCATCGCATCGGTCGCACCGGCCGCGCGGGCGAATCGGGCCTGGCGATCACCTTGTGCACGCCGCGCGAGCGGCCGAAGGCGGCGAACATCGAGGCGCTGAACGGGACGCCGCTGCCGTGGCGCCCGCTGAAGATCGCGCCGCCACGCGGCAAGGCCCTGCACCTGGCGCCGATGAAGACCCTGGTGATCGACGCCGGCCGCCAGGACAAGCTGCGCCCCGGCGACATCCTGGGCGCGCTCACCGGCGACGCGGGCCTCATCGCCGGGGACATCGGCAAGATCGACGTGTTCGCCACCCGCGCCTACGTGGCGATCAGCCGCGCGCTGGCCAACAAGGCGCTGGAGCGCCTGCGCGCCGGCAAGATCAAGGGCCGCAACTTCCGCGTGCGCGCGCTGAACTGACCCCACGGAGGCCCGCATGCGACGCCTGCTCACCCTGCTTGCCCTGCTGCTTGCCACTACCGCCTGCGGTGCGGCGATCCCGACCTATGGCTACCGCGTGGTGCGTGCCTATCCGCACGACACCTCGGCCTACACCGAGGGGCTGTTCTACAAGGACGGCTTTCTGTACGAGAGCACCGGCGAGAAAGGTGCCTCAAGCGTGCGCAAGGTGCAGCTGGAAACCGGCAAGGTGCTGCAGCGACTGGACTTGCCCGCGCAGTATTTCGGCGAAGGCATCGTCGCGTGGAACGGCGAGCTGATCCAGCTTACCTGGCAGGCCGGGACCGGTTTCGTCTACGGCCTGGACGACTTCAAGCTGCGCCGCAGCTTCAGCTATCCCGGCGAAGGCTGGGCGCTGACCCGCGACGAGCGCCGCATCTACATGAGCGACGGGTCGTCGGTGCTGCGCATCCTCGACCCGGCCACGCTGGCCCGCGTGGGCAGCATCACCGTCACCGCCGACGGCGCGCCGGTGACCAACCTCAATGAGCTGGAATGGGTGGACGGCGAGATCTACGCCAACATCTGGCTGACCAACCGCATCGCGCGCATCGATCCGGCCAGCGGCCATGTCGTCGGCTGGATCGACCTGACCGGCCTGTTCGACGTGAACAGCTTGCCGGTGCCGATGAACGACGTACTCAACGGCATCGCCTGGGACGCACGCGGCAAGCGCCTGTTCGTCACCGGCAAGCACTGGCCGAAGCTGTTCGAGATCGAGTTGGTGATACAGCCCGCGCGTTGAGCCGGCGGGATCTCAGCGGCCCAGCCAGCGCGCGGCAGCGCGGCCGGCGAGCAGGCCGCCGGCGAAGCAGGCGGTGAGCAGATAGCCGCCGGTGGGTGCCTCCCAGTCCAGCATTTCGCCGGCGCAGAACGTGCCCGGGCGGGCGCGCAGCATCAGGCCGGCATCGAGCGCTTCGAGCCGCACGCCGCCGGCGGTGCTGATCGCCTCGGCGATCGGCCGCGGCCCGCGCAACCGCAACGGCAAGGCCTTCAGCTGCGCGGCCAGCGCGAGCGGATCGGCCAGCGTGGCCTTGTCGGCAAGCTCGAACACCAGCGCGCACTTCGCCGCGTCCAGCCCGGCGCGGCGGCGCAGCCAGTCGCCGATGCTGTGCTTGCCGCGCGGTGCGGCGAGGCGTTCGGCCAGCACCGCCTGCGCGTAGCCCGGCACCAGGTCCAGCATCAAGCCGGCCTCGCCGCGCGCGGCGATCTGCTCGCGCAGCTCGGCGCCGATCGCGTAGACCAGGCTGCCCTCGATGCCGTATTCGCTGAGCACGAATTCGCCCTGACGCGAACGGGCCGTGCCGTCGCGGTCCACCCAGTGCGCCACCACCGGTTTCAGCGGAGCGCCGGCGAAGCGACTGCACAGGTGGTCGCTCCAGTCGAGCTCGAAACCGCAGTTCGCGCTCTGCAGCGGCGCGATGTCGATGCCGGCGCGTTGCAGCGGTGCCACCCAGCCGCCGTCGGAGCCCAGTTGCGGCCAGCTGGCGCCACCGAGCGCGAGGATCGTCGCGCCGGCGTGGATCATCCGCTCACCTTGCGGCGTGGCGAAACGCAGCGCGCCATCCGCCTGCCAGCCGAGCCAGCGATGATGCATGTGGAAACCCACGCCCGCGTCGCGCACGCGGCGAACCCAGCGACGCAGCAGCGGCGCCGCCTTCAGATCCTGCGGAAACACGCGACCGGAACTGCCGACGAAGGTCTCCACGCCAAGCTCGGCCGCCCACGCGCGCAATGCCGGCGCATCGAACACGGCCAGCCAGCGGCCGACCTCCGCCTGGCGCGCGCCATAGCGGGCCACGAACCGATCCGGCGCCTCGCCGTGGGTGAGGTTGAGGCCGCCCTTGCCGGCCAGGAGAAACTTGCGCCCGACCGAGCCCATCGCGTCGTACAGGTCCACCTCGACGCCCGCGGCGCGCGCGGTCTCCGCCGCCATCAGGCCGGCGGGGCCACCGCCGATGACGGCGAGTCGGGGCGTTGCGGGGATAGACATCCGGCCATGGTCGCACGCGTCACCAAACGACGCATGCCGACCCGCCGGTGCAGTCTGAATCGAAACTGACCGCGGCATGCTGTTCGGGGTCGCAGGGCGCACTTCCGGGCAACACTCCATTCGGCAAGTTCTTTCGCCGCGCGGCGCTGCGGAAAACGTAATTTCATTCGACAATGCGATTATGTTCGCGGGCCACGTGAAATCGCTGAATAATCCAGGAAGGGAGACCTTGCCTGATGGAATCCTTCATCACCAGCGCTGCCGCCCATGCCTTTCATGGCGCCGTTTCAGCCGGGCTCCCGAGCAAGCGGACGCAGCGCAACATACCGCAAATAATTACGCCATCCGGGACCGCCCGATGACGCTCGAACCGTTGTGACGAAAATCACTGCGAGCCGGAAAAAGTCCTATTGACCGGATTAATCGCAGCGCCATACCGTCGTGCGGTTCGCCAACGGGGAGTTTGGCGAATGATCCTGTCAAGCAGCCATGCAATGACGCATGGCCTGCAGTCAATGGCATGCGACATGCCCGCAGCTGGCCCTCAAGGACTCACCAGGGGAGGGCCGACCGAAGCGGGTACGGGATCGTCGGTCCGCTTCAAAAAATCACGGATGCCGTGCACGCGCGGCAAATCAACCAATGAGGCGCGGGCAGTCTCAGGGCAGCGCTTTGCCTCAAAAAACTTCGGGAGTCACCATGCCAAGTCATCATCGTCTCAAGTTGCTGGCCGCCGCGATCAGTTTCGCGGCAGCCGGTGCGCTGGGCGCCACGCCAGCCAGCATCACCAGCGGCACCACTTTCGTCGCGCTGAACCAGCACGCCACCGTGCTGCGTCAGGGCGACGTGGTCAGCGGCCCGCTGTCCAGCGCACAGCCGATGCACATCGAGGTGGCGCTGAAACTGCGCAACCCGGCCCAGCTGCACAGCTTCATCGCCACCGCCAAGAGCTCGCCGCTGTCGATGGTGCAGCGCTCGATGACGACGCCGCAGTTCGTCACCAGCTATTCGCCCACCGCCACGCAGGCGAACAGAGTGGCGGCCTGGCTGCGCGCAGCCGGCTTCACCAACGTGCAGATCTCGCCAAACCGGATGCTGGTGTCGGCCGATGGCCGCGCCGATACCGCCGGCGCCGCGTTCAAGACCACGTTTGCCCAGGTGCGCACCAAGGATGGCCGCATGGCGTACATGCACAACGACGACGTGCACATCCCTGCCTCGCTGCAGGACGTGGTGCTGTCGGTGATCGGCTTGCAGAGCGTGCACCAGGCGCACACCTTCGCCAAGCCGATGCAATCGGGTTACACCACGCAGGCAGTGACCGGCCACAACCCGGTCGAGTTTGCCTCGATCTACGGCGGCAGCGGCGTGACCACGGCGGCCGGCGTGCCGGTGGGCATCGTCACCCAGGGCAAGATCACCCAGACGATTACCGACCTCAACACGTTCACCTCGCAGAACGGCCTGCCGACGGTGACCACGCAGACGGTCAACACCAACGGCACCAGCAGCGACACCAGCGGCCTGGGCGAGTGGAGCCTGGACAGCCAGGACATCGTCGGCATGGCCGGCGGCCATGTCGGCAGCCTGATCTTCTACAACATCCCCACGCTGTCCAACAGCAACCTGACGGCGGACTTCAACACCATCGTCAACGCCAACGCGACCAAGATCATCAACGTCTCGCTGGGTGAGTGCGAAACCAGCGCGCAGAGCGACGGCTCGGCCGCGGCGCAGGACCAGATCTTCCAGCAGGCCGTGGCGCAGGGGCAGACCTTCTCGATCTCCACCGGCGACTCCGGCGCGGACGAGTGCGGCGACGGCGGCGTCACGCCGAGCTGGCCGGCCGCCTCGCAATACGTGGTGGCGGTGGGCGGCACCACGCTGAACGCATCGACCACCACCTGGAACAGCGCCACCGTGTGGACCAGCGGCGGCGGCAGCTCCAGCACCTTCGAGCCGCAGCCGAGCTGGCAGAACGGCGTGGCCCCGGGCAGCACGCGCGGCCTGCCGGACATCGCCTACGATGCCGACCCGAACTCGGGCGCGAAGATCATCGTCAGCGGCGCCACCCAGCAGTACGGCGGCACCAGCCTGTCGGCACCGCTGTTTGCCGGCGCGTGGGCGCGGATCATCGCGATCAAGGGTTCCGGCGTCGGCTTTGCCGCACCGCTGCTGTACCAGCTGCCCGCGTCCGACTTCCACGACATCACCTCGGGCAACAACGGCGGCGAGACGGCGAGCGCCGGCTATGACCTGGCCACCGGTCGCGGCGAACTGATCATCAGCGGCGCGGCCAGCGACATCGGCGGCAGTTCGCCGCCGGCCAACGTGCCGCCGGTCGCCAACTTCAGCGATTCGATCAGCGGCCTGACCGTGAACTTCACCGACAGCTCCACCGACAGCGACGGCTCGATCGCCTCGCGCTCGTGGAACTTCGGCGACGGCGCCACCTCCACCGCGACCAACCCCAGCCACACCTATGCGGCGGCCGGCACCTACAGCGTGTCGCTGACGGTGACCGACAACGACGGCGCGACCAACACCAAGACGCAATCGGTGACGGTCAGCTCCAGCGGCGGTGGCGGCAACCAGTTGCAGAACGGCGTGGCGCTCACCGGCCAGTCCGGCGCCCAGGGTGCCCAGCTGTTCTACACCGTGGTGATCCCGGCCGGCGCCAGCAACCTGGTGATCTCCGAGTCCGGCGGCACCGGCGACGCGGACCTGTACACGAAGTTCGGTTCCGCCCCGACCCTGTCCAGCTACGACTGCCGGCCGTATCTCACCGGCAACAACGAGAGCTGCACCGTGGCCTCGCCGCAAGCGGGCACCTACTACGTGATGTTGAATGGCTACCAGGCGTTCTCGGGCGTCAGCGTCAAGGCGACCTGGAGCACCGGCAGCGGCGGTGGCGGTGGCGGCAACGTGCTGCAGAACGGCGTGCCGGTATCCGGCCTGAGCGCGAGCACGGGCAACGCCGTGTACTACACGATGGTGGTGCCGAGCGGGGCCAGCAACCTCAACATCAAGATCGCCGGCGGCACCGGCGACGCCGACCTGTACGTCAAGCTCGGTTCCACGCCGACTACCAGCAGCTACGACTGCCGCCCCTACATTTCGGGCAACAGCGAGAGCTGCACTGCGTCGGCACCGACCCCGGGCACCTACTACATCATGGTGCGCGCCTACCGCAGCTACAGCGGCGTCACGCTGACCGGCAGCTACACGCCGTAAGCGGTCAACGGCAACCCGTTGCGCAGGGACGCGCAGCGCACAACGGAAGCACCGGATGACGCTTCGGGCCCGCCCGGCAACGGACGGGCCTTTTTTTTGCGGCGCGCATCGGCGCAGAGGTTGTATGGTCGGAGTTTTCCCCGCCGAGGAACCCGCCGATGCGCCGCCTGATCCTGCCGTGTGCCCTGCTCGCGCTTGCCTGCGTACCCGCTGTCGCGGCAACCAGCCTGCCCGCGGTACCGCGCGAACAACCGTCGCTGCACGCGCTGGCCGATGCCCCGAGCCAGGTCGAACTGCGCATGACGATCACCCGCCTGGTCGGCTTCGGCACCCGCCACACCCTGTCCGACACCAAGTCCGACACCCGCGGCATCGGTGCCGCGAGACGCTGGGTGAAGTCGCGCTTCGAGGCGATCTCGAAGGACTGCGGCGGCTGCATCGAGGTCGTCACGCCCTCGCAGATGTTCACCGGCAAGCGCGCACCCACGCCGACCGAGGTGATGGACGTGGTGGCGATCAAGCGCGGCAGCACGGACCCGCAGCGCGTCATCGTGATCACCGGCCACCTCGACTCGCGCGTCACCGACGTGATGGACACCACCAGCGACGCCCCCGGCGCCAACGACGACGCCTCCGGCGTGGCGGCGCTGATCGAGGCCGCGCGGCTGCTGTCCAGGCAGGACAACCGCGCCACCCTGGTGTTCGCCGCGCTGTCCGGCGAGGAGCAGGGCCTGTACGGCGGCAAGGTGCTGGCCGACTACGCGGTGGCGCACGACTGGAAGGTGGAGGCCGAGCTCAACAACGACATCGTCGGCAACAGCCACGGCCAGAACGGCGTGATCGGCAACACCACCGTGCGGGTGTTCTCCGAGGGCACCAAGACCAACGAAAGCCAGGCTCAGGCCGACTACCGCCGCTACCACGGCGGCGAGGTGGATTCGCCCTCCCGCAACCTGGCGCGCTACATCGACCGCCTTGCCGATCAGTACCTGCCCGATTTCGACGTGCGCATGATCTACCGCACCGACCGCTTCGGCCGCGGCGGCGACCAGGTGCCGTTCCTGCAGGCCGGCTATCCGGCCGTGCGGGTCAGCGAGGCGCACGAGAACTACACCCGCCAGCACCAGGACCTGCGCAAGGAAGGCGGCATCGATTACGGCGACAGCATCGACGGCGTCGACTTCCGCTACCTGGCACGGGTCACCGCGCTCAACGCCATCACCATGGCCAGCCTGAGCCGCGCGCCGGCGCCGCCGACGCAGGTCGAGATCAAGGGCGCGCTGGCCACCGACACCACGGTGAGCTGGCACAAGGTGCCCGGCGCCGCCGGTTACCGCGTGCACTGGCGCGACACCACCGCGTCGCAATGGCAGTACGTGCGCGCGGTCGGCGATGTCGACCAGGCCGTGCTGGCCGACGTGGTGATCGACGACTGGTTCTTCGGGGTGTCGGCCGTCTCGGCCGACGGCTACGAAAGCCCGGTGGTGTTCCCCGGCTTCGCCGGCAGCTTCGAACGCTCGCCCGCGCCGGAGCCGTCCGCCAAGTGACGGGCTTGGCGCTGCGCCCGCGCGACGCACGCTAAACTTCCGGGCGATGGCCACGCCTCCGCGCAAACGCAAGCCCCGCAAGACCGGCGCACCCGCGCCGGTCGCGCGACCGCGCGCGCGACCGGCGGCAACCAAGACCGCCGCCAGGCCCGCCGTCTCGCGCCCCGCGGACAGCTCCACCCGCGCCACCCGCGTGCTCGACTGGCTGCTGCGGAAACTGCCGGCACGCCACCGCGAAAAGGCACGCGACTACCTGGTGCTGACCCGCATGGATCGGCCGATCGGCGCGTTGCTGCTGCTGTGGCCGACCTGGTGGGCGCTGTGGCTGGCCGCCGGCGATTTCCCGCCGTGGAAGCCGCTGATCATCTTCACCCTGGGCGTGTTCGCGATGCGCGCGGCCGGCTGCGCGATCAACGACTACGCCGACCGCAAGCTCGACCCGCAGGTGGCGCGCACGGCCGGGCGACCGATCGCCGCCGGGCGGGTGACGCCGCGCGAGGCGCTGGTGGTGTTCGCCGTGCTGCTGGCAGTCGCCTTCGTGCTGGTGCTGTTCACCGATGCGCTGACGATCAAGCTGGCCTTCGCCGGTGCCGTGCTGGCGGCGATCTACCCGTTCACCAAGCGCTGGACCTACCTGCCGCAGGTGGTGCTGGGCGCGGCGTTCGGCTGGTCGATCCCGATGGCGTTCGCCGCAGTGACGCACACGGTGCCGCCGCTGGGCTGGCTGCTGTTCCTCGGCAACATCCTGTGGTCGGTGATCTACGACACCGAGTACGCGATGGTCGACCGCGACGACGACCTCAAGGTCGGCGTGAAATCCACAGCGATCCTGTTCGGCGATGCCGATGTGCCGATCCTCGGCATGCTGATGGGTACCCTGCTGCTGGCCCTGCTGTTCGTCGGCCAGCGTGCCGGCCTGGGCTGGCCGTACTGGCTGGCCCTGCTCGCCGTCGTCGGCCTGTTCGGCTACCAGCTGTGGCTGATCCGCAAGCGCGGGCGCGACGCCTGCCTGGCCGCCTTTCGCCACAACAACTGGCTGGGCCTGACCTTGTGGGTGGGCATCGTGTTGGCGCTGGCGGTGAAATAGCGAGGAGTGAGTGGAGAGGAGTGAGAAGTGAGCGTGGCGAGACGATGCTTTCTCCCACTTCTCACTCCTCTCCACTCACTCCCGCCTCAAGGGCGCGCGCGCCAGCGCCCAGACATCCACCCGCGGCACGCCGACGCGCTTGAGCACGCCGGCGCATTCGGCCAGCGTGGCGCCGGTGGTCATCACGTCGTCGAGGATCGCCACGTGCGCAGGCGGCGCCAGCCCGGGACACAGCGCGAACGCGTCGCGCACGTTGCGGCGACGGTCGACCGCGTCCAGTTCGGTTTGCGCCTCGGTGCGCCGCGAGCGCTGCAGCACGTCGTGGCGCAGCGGCACCCCCAGCGCACGCGCCAGCGGCCGGGCCAGCTCCAGCGCCTGGTTGTAGCCGCGCTGGCGCAGCCGGCTGCGATGCAGCGGTACGGTAATCAGCAGCGAAGGCCGCTCGATCACCCGTGGCTCGTTCTGCCACAGGCCGGACAACACGCGGCCGGCGGCGAGGTCGCGGCCGAACTTGAAGCGCGATTCCAGCCGGTCCAGCGGCCAGCCGTAGCGGAACGGCGCCCATGCCGCGTCCCATGGCGGCGCGTGCTGCTGGCATTCGCCGCACAACGTCGCCGCGGTCGCCAGCGGCAAGGCGCAGCGTGCGCAGCAATTGCGGTTGCGCGGCATCTCGGCGGCGCAATCCGCGCACAGGTCCATGCCGCCGTGGCCCGGCGCGCCGCACAACAGACAGCGCAGCGGCAGCAGCCATCGCTGCAGCGCTGGCCAGGATTGCAGCAGACTGGTCTTGTGCATGGTCTCCCCCGTCCCCGCCTCGACCGATGGTAGCGGCAACCGCGGGTCGCGCGCAGTGCACCTGCGGTCTACACTCGATCACCAACCGTGGCGCGCCCTGCCACGCCTGCACTTCGCCCATCGAAAACCTGGAGATTCGCATGAGCTCGATCCACGACGACCACCCTGCTCCATCGACCTGGCCCGCGATCGCCGGCACCGCGCTGCGGGTGGCCTTCGGCGTGATCTGGGCGGTGAGCGCCGCGCTGACCTGGACCGACGGCTTCGCCGACCACTACGTCGGCTACTTGCACAATGCCGCCACCGGCCAGCCGGCGTGGTCGGCGTGGTGGTTCGACATGTGGATCGCGGTGGTCACGCCGCACGCGGGCTTGTTCGTGTGGGCCACGCGGATCGCCGAGACGCTGCTGGCGCTGGCCCTGCTGCTGGGTTTCGCGCGCAAGATCACCTACGTCGTCGGCATCCTGTTCAGCCTGCTGATCTGGAGCACGGCCGAGGGTTTCGGCGGGCCGTATTCGGTGGGCGCCAACAACATCGGCGCGGCGATCAGCTTCGTGCTGATCTTTGCCGCGTTGATCGTGATCAACCTGCGCGCCGGCCCCAGCCCGTACAGCCTGGACTACCTGATCGAGAGCCGCTGGCCGCGCTGGCGGCGGTTCTCCGAATGGAACACGCGGGTTCCGCTGGAACAGGTGCGGCCGGTGTCGTGGCGCGTGCAGGGACCGGCGCTGGCCGGCGTGTTGCTGCTGGTGGCGCTGCTGCTGGCCGGCCTGCACAGCGCATTGAACGTGCGCAGCGCCAGCCCCGCCGCCGCCGCCGCCGCGGTGACGCCGCTGTCGCTGGCCTCCAACCAGCCGATCAAGCAGGCCCGCGACGCGCGCCTGCCGCCGCTGCAACCGGGCGACAGCGTGGAGGTGAACATCACCTCCAGCGACGACACCGTGGAGATCGCCAGCGGCGTGCAGTACCAGGCCTGGACCTTCGGCAAGACCGTGCCCGGCCCGGTGATCCACGTGCGCCAGGGGCAGACGGTGAACGTCACCCTCACCAACCGCGGCACCATGCAGCACTCGATCGACTTCCACTCGGCGATCACGCCGCCGAGCCTGCACTACGTGGACATCATGCCGGGCGAGTCGATCAAGTTCTCGTTCGTGGCCAAGGTGCCCGGCGCCTTCCTCTACCACTGCGGCACGCCGCCGGTGCTGCTGCACATCGGCAACGGCATGTACGGCGCGATCATCGTCGACCCGGCCGAGCCGCTGCCGCCGGCGGCCGAGAGCTACGTGCTGGTGCAGGGCGAGTGGTACACCCAGCAGGTCTCCGGCACGCTGATGGCGGGCAGCTACGAGAAGATGCAGCAGATCCGCCCGGATGAAGTCGTGTTCAACGGCGCCGCGTTCCAGTACGCACAGCATCCACTGACCGCCAAACCGGGCGACCTGGTTCGCCTGTATGTGGTGAACGCCGGTCCGAACCTGTGGAGCGCGTTCCACGTGATCGGCGCGATCTTCGACAAGGTCTATCCCGGCGGCAATCCGGCGCAGGCCATCGACGGTGTCTCCACCTACTCGGTGGGGCCGGGCGAGGGCGCGGTGTTCGACCTCACCCTGGACGAGGCGGGCCACTATCCGTTCGTAGATCACTCGATGGCGCACGCCGTGCTCGGCGCGCAGGGCATCCTGGAGATCGCCACGCCAGGCGAGGCGCTTGCCAAGCCGCAGATCACCAAGGCACCGGTAGATGCGAACGCCGCGCCGCCACCGGCCGCCACCGGCCCGTACACGTTCGATCCCGCGCACGGCGCGCAGCTCTACGCGACCTACTGCGCCGCCTGCCACCAGCCCACGGGGCTGGGCCTGCCCGGTGCGTTCCCGCCGCTCAAGGGCAACCCGGCGGTGCTGGATGCCGACCCCACCAAGCATCTGGACGTGATGCTGCACGGCCTGCAGGGCGTGGCCATCGACGGCGTCAGCTACCCCAGCGCGATGCCGCCGTTCGCCGCCACCCTCAACGACGCGGACATCGCCGACATCGCCAACCACGAGCGCACCTCCTGGGGCAACCAGGCCAAGCCGGTGACCGCGGAGCAGGTGAAGGCCGTGCGCGACGGCAGCAAGTAGCAACGCGGGCACCCGCCGCTTTGTCAACCTGAAACACAGTTACCAAGGTTGACGAAGCGGCGTACGCCGCCCACACTGCGCGGCCTCTGACCCAGGAGCCCGCCATGCCCGCTGCCATCCGCCACGACTGGAGCCGCGACGAGGTCGCCGCGCTGTTCGCGCTGCCGTTCAACGACCTGCTGCATCGCGCGCACGGCGTGCATCGCGAACACCACGATCCGAACGCGGTGCAGGTGTCGACCCTGCTGTCGATCAAGACCGGCGGTTGTCCCGAGGACTGCGCGTACTGCCCGCAGGCGCAGCGTTACGACACCGGCGTGCTGCCGCAAAAACTGCTTGAGGTCGACGAGGTGCTGGCGCGCGCCAGGGCCGCCCGCGACGCCGGCGCCAGCCGCTTCTGCATGGGCGCGGCGTGGCGCGGGCCGAAGGACCGCGACATCCCCAAGGTCGCCGCGATCGTGCGCGCGGTGAAGGACCTGGGCCTGGAAACCTGCGCCACCCTGGGCCTGCTCGGCGACGGCCACGCGCAGCAGCTCAAGGACGCCGGCCTCGACTACTACAACCACAACCTCGACACCGCGCCGGAGTTCTACGGCGAGATCATCCACACTCGCGAATACCAGGATCGCCTCACCACGCTGGAACAGGTACGCGACGCCGGCCTGAAAACCTGCTGCGGCGGCATCGTCGGCATGGGCGAGACGCGCGAGCAGCGCGCCGGCCTGCTGCAGGCACTGGCCAACCTGCCCGAGCACCCGCACTCGGTGCCGATCAACCAGCTGGTGCCGGTGCCGGGCACGCCGCTGGCCAACGCCGAACCGCTGGACCCGTTCGAGTTCGTGCGCACGATCGCGGTGGCGCGCATCCTGATGCCGCTGTCGATCGTGCGCCTGTCCGCCGGCCGCCAGCAGATGGACGATGCGGTGCAGGCACTGTGCTTCTTCGCCGGCGCCGGCTCGATCTTCTACGGCGAGAAACTGCTGACCACCGGCAACCCCGACGTGGAGGCCGACCGCGCGCTGTTCCGCCGGCTCGACCTGCATCCGATGGAGGTGGTCGAGAATGCGGAGACCGTGCATGCGGACATCGGCGAAAACGCCAGCTGCGGGCACGGCTGCGGCTGCAGTGCGGCGGCATAGCAGCGCCCCACCCCGGCCCTCCCCTGCGGCCGCAGGAAGTCCCTTTGGGGCAAGCAGGGGAGGGAGCAAGGCGTGCGGCACACGTTTGCCTCCTCCCCCTGCATCGCAGGGCGAGGTCGGGAGGGGGTGCTCCTCGCCCTGCGCAGTGCACTGAGCCATGCCCCGCCCCGACCTCCTCCAGCGACTGGCCGTCCAGACGGCCGAACGCGAACGCGCCAATCTGCGCCGCCGCCTGCACGTGATCGAGCACGCCGACGGCCCGTGGCTGAACAGTGGCGGCCGGCGCCTGCTCTCGTTCTGCAGCAACGATTACCTCGGCCTGGCGCAGCACCCGTCACTGGTTGCCGCGCTCGCCCGCGCGGCGGGCGAACAAGGCGTCGGCAGCACCTCGGCACATCTGATCTGCGGCCACCGCCGCACGCACGCGCAACTGGAAGAAGCGCTGGCCGCATGGACCGGGCGCGAGCGCGCGCTGCTGTTCTCCACCGGCTACATGGCCAACCTCGGCGTGCTGCAGGCGCTGCTCTCGCGCGGCGACGTGTGCGTGCAGGACAAGCTCAACCATGCCTGCCTGCTCGATGGCGCGAAGCTCAGCGGCGCGGAACTGAAGCGCTATCCGCATGCCGACGTGGCCGCCGCCGCGCGCCAGCTGGCGGCCAGCCCCGAAGCGGCCGCGCTGCTGGCCACCGACGGCGTGTTCAGCATGGACGGCGACGTCGCACCGCTGCGCGCGCTGGCGCAGCAGTGCGCCCGCGAGCACGCCACCCTGATGGTCGACGACGCGCACGGCCTGGGCGTGCTCGGCGACGACGGCGCCGGCAGCCTCAGCGCGGCGAAGCTGGACCAGCACGAGGTGCCGCTGCTGATGGCCACGCTGGGCAAGGCACTCGGCTGCAGCGGCGCGTTCGTGGCCGGCCCGGCGGCGCTGATCGAGGGGCTGATCCAGTTCGCGCGGCCGTACATCTACACCACCGCGATGCCGCCGGCGCTGGCCGGAGCCGCGCTGGAAGCAGTGCGGCTGGCACAGAGCGAAACCTGGCGGCGCCACAAGCTTGCCGCGCTGATCGCCCGTTTCCGCGCCGGCGCCGCGCAGCTCGGCCTGCCGCTGATGGACTCGGCGAGCGCGATCCAGCCGTTGCGGCTGGGCGACGCCCGGGCGGCCTTGCAGGCTGCGCAGGCGCTGGAACGGCGCGGCCTGCTGGTCGTCGCGATCCGCCCGCCGACCGTGCCCGCTGGCCAGGCGCGGCTGCGCATCACCTTGTCCGCGGCGCACGAAGAGGCCCAGGTGGACCGGCTGCTCGACGCGCTGGCTGATCTGCCGCAGGAACCGCGCGCGAGCGGCCCCGTATAATGACACGTTGTCTTGTGCCTTTTCCCCCATGAACGTCGTCAATATCGCCGCCTACCGCTTCGTCGCGCTGGACGACCTGTCCGCGCTGCGCGAGCGCGTGCGCGAACGCGCCGAGACGCTGGCGCTCAAGGGCACCGTGCTGCTGGCACACGAGGGCATCAACCTGTTTCTCGCCGGCACCCGCGCGGCCACCGACGCCTTCATGGCCTGGCTGCGCGAGGACGCGCGCTTTGCCGCGCTGGAAGCGAAGCAATCGTTGTCCGACACCGTGCCCTTCGGCCGCCTGCGCGTGCGGCTCAAGCGCGAGATCATCACCCTGCGCCTGCCCGCGCTGCGCCCCGCCGAGGGCCGCGCGCCCGGCGTGGATGCGACAACGCTCAAGCGCTGGCTGGACCAGGGTCGCGACGACGCCGGCCGCGAGGTGGTGATGCTCGACACCCGCAACGACTACGAGACCGACGCCGGCGCTTTTGCGCAGGCAGTGGACTATCGCATCGCCCGCTTCACCGACTTCCCCGCCGCGCTCGCCGCCGACCGCACACGCTACGCCGGCAAGACCGTGGTGCCGTACTGCACCGGCGGCATCCGCTGCGAGAAGGCCGCGATCTACATGCAGGAACTGGGCATCGAACACGTGCACCAGCTCGAAGGCGGCATCCTGAAATACCTGGAACTCACCGACGGCGCGCACTGGCAGGGCGGCTGCTTCGTGTTCGACGGACGCGGCGCCGTGGGCGCCGATTTGCTTCCGCTTCCGCAGGAGGCGGGCGCATGAGCCTGTTCATCGAGAAAGCCGGCCATGGCCCGCTGCCGCTGGTGCTGCTGCACGGCTGGGCAATGCACGGCGGCGTGCTGGCGCCGCTGGTCGAGGCGCTGCAAGCGCAGTGCACGATGTACGTGGTCGACCTGCCCGGCCACGGCCGTTCGCGCGACTGCGGCCTGCCGCTGGAACCGCACGCCTGCGCCGCCGCGATCGCCGCCGCCACGCCGCCGGCGCTCTGGCTCGGCTGGTCGCTGGGCGGGCTGATCGCGCTGACCGCGGCGCTGGACCTGCCGCATCAGGCGCATGGCCTGGCGATGCTGTGCGCCACACCGAAATTCGTGCGCGACGCCGGCTGGCCGCACGGCAGCGATCCGGCGCTGGTGCAGCAACTGGCCAGTGACCTGGAAACCGATTACCACGCCACCATCGAGCGCTTCCTGGCGCTGGAGGCGATGGGCAGCGCCGACCCGCGCGGCGAGCTGCGCCATCTGCGCGAGCTGGTGTTCGCCCGCGGCGAACCGGACGCGCGCGTGCTGCAGGAGGGCATCCGCATCCTGCACGACAGCGACCGCCGCGCCGCCCTGCCCGACCTGGCGGTACCCAGCGCCTGGATCGCCGGGCGCCGCGACCGGCTGGTGCCACCGCAGGCGATGACCTGGTCGGCGAGCCAGTGCGGCGGCGACAGCCACGAGATCGCCCAGGCCGGCCACGCGCCGTTCTTCAGCCATGCCGCCGCGGTGGTCGCGGCGCTGCAACCCTTGTTCGCCCGGCACGGTGGCCGGGCCAGCGCGAGCCTTGCCCATGAGTGAGTTCCAACTCGACCGACGCCAACTGCGACGCAATTTCGCCGGTGCGGCGACCACCTACGAGAAGCACGATGCGCTGCAACGCGAAGTGCAGACGCACCTGCTGGAGCGGCTCTCGTTCTACCTCGACACGCCGCAGCGGGTGGTCGACATCGGCGCCGGCACCGGCCGCGGCACCGCCGCGCTCAAGCGGCGCTATCCCAAGGCCGAGGTGATCGCGTTCGACCTGGCGCTACCGATGCTGCGCGTGGCGAAACAGCACAGCAGCTGGCGCCGGCCGTTCGACCGCGTCTGCGCCGAGGCATGCGCGCTGCCGCTGGCCGACCACAGCGTGGACGTGCTGCATTCGAACCTCTGCTTCCAGTGGATCGACGACCTGCCCGCGCTGTTCGGCGAATGCATGCGCGTGCTCAAGCCCGGCGGGCTGATGGCGTTCTCCAGCTTCGGCCCCGACACCCTGATGGAGCTGCGCGCCGCGTGGGCCGCGGCGGATGAGCGCGCCCACGTGAGCCGCTTCCTGGACATGCACGACGTGGGCGACGCGATGCTCGCCGCCGGCCTGCGCGACCCGGTGCTGGACGTGTTCCGCTACACCCTGACCTACAGCGAGCCGCGCAAGTTGCTGGAAGAGCTGCAAGGCCTGGGCGCCACCAATGCCGACCGCCAGCGCGAGCGCGGACTGACCGGCAAGTCGCGCTACCGGCGCATGCTGGCCGCCTACGAAACGATGCGCGTGGACGGCCGCATCCCGGCCACCTGGGAGGTGGTCAGCGCGCATGCATGGGGCCCGCCGGTGGGGCAGCCGCGACGCGTGGGCGGCATGGAGATCGCCAGCTTCTCGATCGACAAGCTGCGCGGCTCGCGGCGTCAGAAAGACGAAGCATGAAACATGCCCCGGGGGCGCCGATGCAGCGCTGACTTCGCGGATTCAACAACCAGCGCACGCTTTTTCGCGCCGGATGCGATCATGGTATCGGCCACAACTCGGTGGACCAGCAACGCATACAGGGGGGCCTGATGATCGAGCTGGAAATCCAGGCCTTGTCGGAACGACGCGAGGGCCTGTTGATGGAAGTGGGCCGGCTGGTGCTGGCCAGCGGTTTCAGCCTGCAGCGGCAGCGACTGGTCCAGGACCCGCACGGCATCCTGCTGACCATGGTGGTGCGCGGGCCGCCGCGAAAAAAGCGCGCGCTGGCGGCGGCGCTGGATGCCCACGAGCGCATCATCAGTTTCGAACTGGAACCGGTCACCGAGGGCGAGGAACGCGCGCACTTCGCCGCCTCGCGCGCGCCGTCGGCGTACGTTCCGCCCGTCCTTCCAGTGGCGCCACCGGCACCGGAGGCGGCCCCGCCGACGGCGCCGACCAGGCCCGCGGCTGCGACGGCGCCGGCTGTCCCCGCTTTCGACGAGGTCGCGCCGGTCAGGCTGGTCACGCCGACGGCGGCACCCGCGCCCCCGCCTGCGGTCGCCGCGCGGCCGACGCCCGAGCCGGATCTCGAATTCATCCTGCCGCCCCCGGCGCCGGCTCCGGTGGCGCCTGCGCCCGCCGTGGTGGCGGAGGCGCCGTTCGTGGAGCTGGTCCCGCTCGAACCCGACCAGGAGGCCATCGACAAGCTGCTGGCGAAACTGGCCACCGAGTACCCGCAAATCATGCCGCGGCTGCAGCAGCTGGATCGCGCGGTCGCCGAGGCGGCGCGCGAACCCACGCTGGCGCTGGCGGGCCGGCGCACCGGTGCATGGCTCGCCCAGCGCGAACCGACGGCGGGCGGGCGGCTCGACCTGGAGCAGGCGATCGCGCAACGGGGCGTGCCGGCACTGCGCGCGCTGGTAGAGGTGGAACAGGACGGCAGCCAGCTGCACATTCGCCACAGCCCGCTGTGCGGCGAACCCGGCCACTCCGGCTGCATCTTCTTCAGCGGTTTCCTGGAGGGCCTGCTGGCGCCGGTGCTGGACCGTCGCGAGCTGTCGATCTTCGCCGTGTGCTGCCGCAGCTACGGCGCGGACGACTGCGTGCTGGCGCTGCCGGACTGAACCTCGCGCAGCCGGCGCCGCGCACGCTCGCGCGCGGCGCCGCTTCGATCAGAAGCTGTACTTGACCGATGCGCCCACGCCGTAATCCGGACTGCCGTCGGTGAAGCCGGCCAGCGCATAGGCCTGCAGGCGCAGGTTCGGATTGAACTTGTGGTTCCAATAGCCGGCGAGCTCGCTCTGCGCGGCGCCGGTGTCGGCGATCCGCTCGCGGTAGTAGTAGTAGGCGCCGACGTTGTCGCTGGCACCGACCTTGTAGTCGGCACCGATGTTCGCGTTGAAGCCGTTCTGCAGCTGGATGTACTGCGAGCTGCCGTATTTGGTCCAGCCCACGCCGCCGAACGCGGTCCACGCGCCGCTGACCTTGTAGGCGTCCAGCGACAGGCCGTAGTCATTCTTGCCGGTGCCCAGCCCCTTGTTCTCGTCGGCGGTGCCGAACTTCACCTTGCCGGTGAGATCCAGGCCGGCCGTGCGGTCGGTGCTGGTGAACAACTGGTAGCCGGCCGACGCGGTGACGTCACCCAGGCCCGAGGCGGAGCCGCTGGACGTCGCCGCACTGCCACCGGAACCGCCGGAGCCGCCACCGCCGATGATGTGGCCGAGGCCGCGGCCAATGGGGTTGCCGTTGTTGACCTTGCCCACGCCGGGGATCACGTTGCCCGCACCACTGACGTGGATATACGGCACGGTGAGCTTCAACGTCCAGCGGTCGCTTTGGTACGCCGCGGTCAGCGGCACCGACCAGATGTCGGTGGTGGTGTCGGTGCCGTATTTGCCGCTGCTGTAGTCGGCACCGGCAGAGAGGCTGAACTGGCCGCCGTCCGCGGTGGCGGCGTGCGCTGCCGGCGCGCCGATCAGCAGCAGTCCGCCGGCGACCATCCAGTGTTGTGCGTTGCGCATGAAAAGTATCCTTGCTGACAGGGAACTGCGCAGGCCAGGCGTCTGCCGGGCCTGCGCGGAGAAGCACGTAAGGCGAACCGCGGACTCAGCCGCCCGGGCGGCCGACGTGGGTGGGATGATCCGGAATCTGCGGGCGCTCGGGGCGCTGCGGGCGTTCCGGCAGAGCGGGCCTGTTCGCGATGTCCGGCTTGCCGGCGGTATCGGGCTTGCCCGGGTGATCGGCCGCCGTCGGATGGTCGCCCATGTGGCTCTTGCCGAACTCGACCTTGGCCACCGAAACGTCGACATGCCCATGCGCGCTGGCCGAAGCGCTGCCGGTTGCCTTCGGCGAACGCATCACGTCACCCAGCTTGAAGCCCATGCTGTTGGCGATCTGGCCCCAGCCTTCGCCGGCGGCGCGTGCCGCCAGCACGCCGTCGAGATCAATGCTGGTGCCGTCGGCCAGCACCATGGTGCCGCCGTTCAGCGCGGCCTCGATCTCGGCGGCGGTCGGCTCGGTGATGCCCGCCTGCGCCAGGCTGGCTTCGGCCAGCGACAGCGCGATCTTCACGTTGCCGTAGCCCATCTGGCCGGTGGCCGGCGTGAACGTGGTGGTGGTCGTGGTGGTGGTGCCATCGGCGTTCGTGATCACGTCGTCGAGCGCGATGGCGCTGCCGTCGCGCAACCCGGCGACCAGTGCCTGCGCATTGGCATCCGAACCGGCGAATGCAGCGAATTCGGTGCTTAGCCGGGTCGACTCCTGGCCGTTGGCGCTGGCCGACACGGGGGCGTCAGGCGGCGGAGCGGTTTGCGCCATGGCCGGCGCGAGCGACAACGCGCCCAGCACCGCGGCGCAAAGCAGCGTGGATTTGAGATGGCGGGATTTCATGAAGTGGCTCCTGGGCAATGCTGCGATGGCGGAATGCCTGCGGGAGGAGACGACATGCTGCATTCCCTGCCCGAACCCCGCCCCCTGGCCAAGGTCGATCCGCATGCCGCCGACACCTGCTCGCGCATCTTCAGTTCGTGTGCGCGCGACGCACAAGCGCGCACCGCTGACTTGTTCAGCATGCATTTCGCGTGCTGAACGCTGCCGGCCCCTCTTTCACGCGATTGTGTGAGCGACTGCGCATTTCGCCATCGTGCGCGCCCGCATTCGGCGCCGAACGAAAGTTTCTGCGGCGGCTAGCGCGCCCCGCAGTGCCGGAAGCAGCCCACCAGGTGATCGTCGATCATCCCGGTGGCCTGCATCAGCGAATAGCAGATGGTGCTGCCGACGAAGCGGAAGCCGCGCCTCTTCAGCGCCTTGCTCATGTGGTCGGACAGCGGCGTGCTGGCCGGCACCTCGGCAGGTTCGCGCCAGCGGTTGACGACGGTGCGGCCATCGACGAAGGACCACAGATAGCCGTCCAGACTGCCAAACTCGGCGATCGCCTGCTGCGCGGCGCGCGCGTTGTCGCGGGTCGAGTACACCTTCAGCCGGTTGCGGATGATGCCCGGGTCGAGCAGCACCTTCTCCAGTTCGCGGTCGCTCATCGCGGCGACGCGGGGAATCTCGAAATCGTGGAACAGCTTGCGGTAATGCGCGCGCTTGGCCAGCACGGTGCGCCAGGACAGACCGGCCTGGGCTCCTTCCAGGCAGAGAAACTCGAACAGGCCGCGGTCGTCATGCAGCGGCACGCCCCATTCGGTGTCGTGGTAGGCGCACATCAGCGCGTCGTCGGCGGCGGCCCAGTGGCAGCGGGTGGGTTCGGCGCGTTTGCTCATGGCGACTTCATGTGGCTGTCGATCCGCCAACCGTAACGGAGGCCATTACACTTGTCGCCCCTCTTTTGGCCCCATGTCGATGCCGCCTTCCCCGTCACCCCAGCGCGGCGCCGTGCTGGCCATGCTCGTCACCATCGTGCTGTGGGCCTACAGCTGGATCGTGATGAAACAGGTGCTGGCCTGGGCCGGCCCGTTCGATTTCGCGGCGCTGCGCTACCTGCTTGGCGCGGGGGTGCTGTTCGTGGCCTTGCTGCTGTCGGGACGCTCGCTGCGGCCGCCGCCGCTGGGCCCGACGATCCTGATCGGACTGTGCCAGACCGCCGCTTTCCAGGGCCTGGAGCAGTGGGCGCTGCTCGACGGCGGTGCCGGCCACGTGGCCCTGCTCGCCTACACCATGCCGTTCTGGGCAGTGCTGCTGGCGTGGCTGCTGCTGGGCGACCGGCCGACGCCGCGGCACTGGCTCGGCCTGGCGCTGGCGGCCATCGGCCTGCTGTGCATCATCGAACCCTGGCGGCCGATGGGCAGCGCCGCGAGCACCGTGCTGGCCATTCTCGGTGGACTCGCCTGGGCCACCGGCACCGTGCTCAGCAAACGCCTGTTCCAGCGCCACGCGCCGGACGTGCTCAGCCTCACTGCCTGGCAGATGCTGGCTGGCGGCGTGGTGCTGGGGTTACTTGCGCTGGTGATGCCGCAGCGACCGCTGGTGTGGAACTGGGCCTTCATCGGCGGTCTCGCCTACAGCGCGGTACTGGCGTCGGCGGCGGCCTGGTGGCTGTGGTCGATCGTGTTGCAGCGGCTGCCGACTACGGTGGCCAGCGTGTCCAGCCTCGGCGTGCCCGTGCTCAGCGTGCTGCTGGCCTGGTGGCTGTTGCACGAGCAGCCGTCGTCACTGGAAGCCACCGGCATCGCGTTCGTGCTGCTGGGCCTGCTCGCGGTCAGCGGGCTGGGGCGCAAGGCTCAGGAGTGAGTGAAGAGGAGTAAGAAGTGAGAGAACAGCAGGGCGCGGCGATCCTGCCGCTCTCTCTCACTTCTCGCTCCTCTCCACTCACTTCCAGCTCCACGGCAAGGCCTGCAGGTCGACGTTGCCGCCGGTGATGACCACGCCGACGCGGCGACCGGCGAAGCGCGCCGGTTGCTGCAGGATCGCCGCCAGCACGGTGGCGCTGGAGACTTCCACCACCTGCTTCAGTTCAGACCACAGCAGTTGCATCGCCGCGATCGTCTCGGCGTCGCTGACGGTGATGATCTCGACATGGTGTGCGCGCAACGCGTCGAGGTTGCGTTCGCCGACCAGCGCGCGCAGGCCGTCGCAGACCGTGTCCGGCACCACCGTGGTGACGCGCTCGCCGTGCGCCATCGACTGCGCCGCGTCGTCGGCGCCGAGCGGCTCGGCGCCGAACAGCGCCAGTGCCGGGTCGATGCCGTGCGCGGCGATCGCCATGCCGCCGGCCAGCCCGCCGCCGCCGACCGGGGTGATCAACGCATCCAGTTCGGGAATCTGCTGCAACAGCTCCAGCGCGACCGTCCCCTGTCCGGCGATGACCCGGCTGTCGGCATAGGGATGCACCAGCTCCGCACCCGTGGCGCGGCGCACCTCCTCGCACATCGCCTCGCGCGCCGCCTGGGTCGGCGCGCAGCGGTGCAGGGTGGCACCGGCGCGTTCGATCGCCGCGAGCTTGGCGCGCACCGCGCCCTCGGGTACCACCACGTGGGCGGCGATGCCGCGGGTGGCCGCGGCCAGCGCCAGCGCGTTGCCGTGGTTGCCGGAGGAATGGGTGACCACGCCGCGCGCGGCCTGCTCCTCATCCAGCGACCACACCGCGTTGCAGGCACCGCGGAACTTGAACGCACCGCCGCGCTGCAGGTGCTCGCACTTGAAATAGAGTCTGGCGCCGCTCAGCGCATCCAGCGCCGGGCTGCACATCACCGGCGTCACTCGCGCATGCGGCGCGATGCGCGTGGCCGCGGCGCGAACCTGCGCCAGCTCGGGAAGCTCTTCGATGGAATGGCTCATGCGCCGACGACCTCGATGCCGCAACGGAAATGGCGCGTGGCGCCGGGCGCCAGCGCGATCGCGTCGGAGCACTCGGGCCGGTTGAACGCATCGGCCATGCATTCCATGGGCTCCAGCGCGACCGCGCGGCGCACGTCGCGCGCCACCGTGTCGGCGGTGAACGCGTGCATCACGCCGCGCTCCTGCCACAGCGCGAGCGCGAAGCCGTGCGACGGATCGCCCAGGCGGGTGCGGATGCGGCCGTCGGCATCGGCTTCGAGGTCGGTGTAGCCCTGGTCGAGGATGCTGTCGCCGATCTGCCGTGGCTCGCGGAAATCCAGCGCCGGCGCATCGTCGAGCGCGACGTAGGCGGCGGCGCCGGGCAGTGCGATCAGGTCGGCGCCGGTGCGGATCAGCGTCTGCGCGGGAATCTGCAGCGGCCAGTCGTCGACCAGGCCACCGCCAGGCAGCCGGAAGTACGGATGCCAGCCGAAGAAGCACGGGGCGAGAGTGTCGCCGACGTTCTTCATGCACGCGTCCAGGCCGAGCCCGGCATCATCCAGGGTGAACTCGACCGCCAGGTCGATCGCGTGCGGGTAGCCCGGGCGCGGACGAATCGCCGCGGTGGTCAACCGCACGCTGGCGGCGGTATCGGTGGCGGCCAGTTTCTCGATCTCGAACAACGCATCGCGCACGAAGCCGTGACGGCTGGCCCGTTCGCTGCCGGTCACGCCGGGATCGAGATCCTGCGCCACGCCGTCGAAGCGGTAGCGCGCATCGGCAACGCGACCGGCGAAGGGCACCATGATCGCGAAGCGCGAGCCCGGGCGGCGCTGCACCTCGTCGGCATCGTGGTAGCCGTCGGCCAGGTCGTGCAGGCCGTCGCCGAAAGGCACCTCGAAACCGAGCAGGGCGGCGCCATGCAAGGCCACGCGCACGTGGCGGTTTCCCGCGTGATCGTGCAACGCCATGACGGGCTGCGTGCCCAGCCAGGAACGCTCCACGCCGTAGCGGGTCGAGCCGGAAGCAGTCACCGGATTCTCCTGCGGTTGAACTTGCCCATGTTAGCCTGATCCATCCCCCACCCACGTTGTTCCGCTCATGCACGCACTTCCCCAGCAAGCCGGTCCGGTGATCCGGCTGCGCGATTACCAGCCGCCCGCCTGGCGCGTCGAGTCGATCGAACTGGAGGTCGAGCTCGGCATCGACGCCAGCGAAATCGCCGCACGCCTGCACCTGCGCCGCGATCCGGCGCAACCCTTGCCGCTGCGGCTGGATGGCGAGAACCTGCAACTGGTGTCGATCGCGCTCGATGGTCGCCAGCTGGATACCGAGGCGTACCGCTACGACGGCAGCGTGCTGGAGATCGACGGCGCGCACGACGGCAGCGTGCTGGAAACCCGCGTCCGCGTGCACCCGGCCGCCAACACCGCACTGGAGGGCCTGTACCTGTCCGGCCCGCGCGAGAGCGGCTTCCTGCTCACGCAGTGCGAGGCCGAGGGCTTTCGCCACATCACCTTCTTCCCCGACCGCCCCGACGTGCTGTCGACCTACACCGTGACCCTGCGTGCCGACCGCACCCGTTTCCCGGTGCTGCTGGCCGGCGGCAATCCGGCCGGCGCCGGCGAGCTGGAGGACGGCCGGCACTGGGCGCGATTCGTCGATCCGCACCCGAAACCGAGCTACCTGTTCGCGTTGGTCGCCGGCCACCTGGAAAGCATCGGGCGCGACTATCGCACCGCCGACGGCCGCGCCGTGCAGCTGAAGATCTGGGCCGAGGCCGACGCGATCGGCCGTTGCGGCTATGCGCTGGACGCGCTGGAACGCGCCATGCGCTGGGACGAGCAGCGCTACGGGCGCAACTACGACCTCGACGTGTTCCACGTCGTCGCCACCCACGATTTCAACATGGGCGCGATGGAGAACAAGGGCCTCAACATCTTCAATGCGAAATACCTGCTGGCCGATCCGGACTCCACCACCGACGACGAGTACCGCCACGTCGAGGCGGTCGTCGCGCACGAGTACTTCCACAACTGGAGCGGCAACCGCGTCACCTGCCGCGACTGGTTCCAGCTCAGCCTGAAGGAAGGCCTCACGGTGTTCCGCGAGCAGAGCTTTTCGGCCGACATGAATTCCGCGCCGCTCAAGCGCATCGAGGACGTCGCCCTGCTGCGCCGCGCGCAGTTCCCCGAGGACGCCGGCCCGCTGGCCCATCCGGTGCGCCCGGCGCAGTACAGCGAGATCAACAATTTCTACACGGCCACGGTGTACGAGAAAGGCGCCGAGCTGGTGCGCATGCTGGCCGGGCGGCTCGGCGCGGATGGTTTCCGCCGCGGCATGGACCTGTATTTCGAACGCAACGACGGTCGCGCCGCCACGCTGGAGGATTTCCTCGGCGCGCTGGGCGAAGCCAACGGCGTCGATCTGATGGCGTACCTGGCCTGGTACGGCCAGAGCGGCACGCCGCGGCTGCGCGCGCACGGCCAGCACGACGCCGCACGCCGCGAGTACACGTTGACCCTCGGCCAGCACGCGGCGGCCGTCGCCGGCCAGTCGGCCCGCGCGCCGCTGCCGATTCCGGTGAAGCTGGCCCTGTTCGCGAGCGACGGCCGCATGCTGCCGCTGCAACTGGCCGGCGAGGCGAACGACGCCGGCAATGAACGCGTGGTGGTGCTGGAACAGGCCGAGCAGGCACTGGTGTTCACCGGCGTGGACGCGCCGCCGGTGCCATCCCTGCTGCGCGGCTTTTCGGCCCCGGTGATCCTGGAATGCGACTACACGCCGGCCGAACTGGCGCTGCTGCTGGCGCACGACCCGGATGGTTTCAACCGCTGGGAAGCGGGCCAGCTGCTGGCCGCACGCGCCTACGAGAACCTGCGCGACGGCGGCACCGACACCTCGTTGCAGGCCTGGGGCGATGCGCTGGCCCGCCTGTTCGCCGACGGCAACATGGACGATGCCCTGCTGGCCGACCTGCTCACCCCGCCGGGCGAGATCGAACTGGCCGAACGCGAAGGCGCGGTCGATCCCGAGCGCATCCACCAGCTGCGCCAGGCCTTGCAACGCAGGCTGGCCGAACGGCTCGGCGCCGACGCGCTGGAGCAGCGCTATCGCACGCTGGCCGCACGCCGCTCGACCGCGCTGGATGCCGCCAGCCAGGCCAGCCGTCGACTCAGCCGCCGCCTGCTGGAGTTGCTGGAGGCCTGCGCCAGCGAACGCGCGCAGCCATTGGCCGCGGCGCAGTACCACGACGCGCCGGGCATGACCGACCGCCTCGCCGCGCTCGCGGTGCTGGTGCGCGGCCAGTCCGCTGCGGGCGAACAGGCGCTGGCGGACTATCGCGAGCGCCATGCCGGCAATGCACTGGCGCTGGACAAGTGGTTTGCGGTGCAGGCGCAGTTGCCCGGCAACGCGGCGCTGCCGCGCGTGATGCGACTGGAAAAGGACCCGGCGTTCACCCTGCACAACCCGAACCGGGTGCAGTCGCTGCTGGGCTCGTTCGTGCGCGGCAACCCCAGCGGATTCCATCGCGCCGACGGCGCCGGCTATCGGTTCCTGACCGAGCGGCTGGGTACGCTGGACGCGCTCAACCCGCAGGTGGCAGCGCGCCTGGCCACGGCGTTCAACGGATGGCAGCGGCTGGAACCGGGGCGCCGTGCGCTGGCGCGGACGGCGATTGCGGAGCTGGCCGGCAGCGCCGGCCTGTCACGCAACCTGGGCGAAATCATCGGCAACGTGCTGAACCACTGAAATCCGCGCGACGCATGCGGGCAGCGGCCGATCGCTTCGGCTGCCTGGCGCGCACGGCATCGACGCCGCGCGGCGGCAGCCGGCATTTCAGACGGCCAGGTGGTCCAGCGCCTCGAGCAGGCTCTGCATGCGCGATTCCAGGTCCGGCTGCATGTCGTCGCGCACGTCGTTGTCGAACTCGCTCAGGTGGTCCATCGCCATCTCCACCTCGCCGATCTCGACCAGCAGGTCGTGATGCGGATAGACGGGCTGGAAATCGAAGTTCATGTCCATGGCGAATTCCTGAATGGGTCAATGGGTGGGTAGTGATGAACAAGCATCACCCGTGCCAATGTGTGATTCCCGTCACAGCCAACCTGCCGCGTCTGCCGCGACACTGACGTCCCGCGTCAGCTGTTGCCGCGAGCCGGCATAAAGTCCCCTTTCAGTCACCCTTCGTTCACGCGTTTCCGGCGAAGATCAACCTCACGTTTCACCTTCGAATTCCCATCGCTTTCTGGCGCCCGGCAATACGGTCATCCTGGATTCCCCCTGTTCCTGAGACCGCCTGGCGCCAGATCTACATGACACGAAGCCCCGCGCATGCCGCGGGGCTTCGTGTTTCCGGGCCTGGCGTCGCATCGCGCATCCACCGGCGCCACAAAAGACGACGGCACCCGAAGGTGCCGTCTTGCTTCCTCTCACGGTACGCGATCGAACCCCTGTCCGCTCGACCTCGGCGCGCGATCCTCGCGCAGCGTCTGCCCATGAAAGTGCAAGCCGGATGAAGCACGATCCATGCCACTTTCAGGCAATCTTCGACGGCAGACGTATCGCGTTACCATGACGCCCACTTTTGTCACTTTTGCGCGCTCCGGGCAACAGCATGCGTCACCCCACCTGCTACGACGTCATCGTGATCGGCGGCGGCCACGCCGGCACCGAGGCCGCGCTGGCCGCCGCGCGCACCGGCGCGCGCACCCTGCTGCTCAGCCACAGCATCGAGACGATCGGCCAGATGAGCTGCAACCCCGCCATCGGTGGCATCGGCAAGGGCCACCTGGTGAAGGAGATCGACGCGCTGGGCGGTGCCATGGCCCACGCCGCCGACCTTGCCGGCATCCAGTGGCGCACGCTGAACGCCTCGAAGGGCCCGGCCGTGCGCGCCACCCGCTGCCAGGCCGACCGTGCGCTGTACAAGGCGGCGATCCGGCGCATGGTGGAAACCCAGCCGAACCTCGAACTGTTCCAGCAGGCGGTGGACGACCTGATCATCGAGAACGGCCGCGTCCGCGGCGTGGTCACCCAGATGGGACTCGCCTTCGACGCGCGCACGGTGGTGCTTACCGCCGGCACGTTCCTCGCCGGCAAGATCCACATCGGCCAGGCGCAGTACGCCGGCGGGCGCGCCGGCGATCCGCCGGCCAGCACGCTGGCGCAAAGGCTGCGCGAGCTGCCGGTCGCCGCCGACCGGCTGAAGACCGGCACGCCGCCCCGCATCGACAGCCGCAGCATCGACTTCAGCGGGCTGGAAGAACAGCACGGCGACGATCCCGCGCCGGTGTTCTCCTATCTCGGCAACCGCGCCGAGCATCCGCACCAGGTCAGCTGCTGGATCACCCACACCAGCGAGCGCACCCACGACATCATCCGCGGCGCGCTGGACCGCTCGCCGCTTTACACCGGCCAGATCGAGGGCGTCGGCCCGCGCTACTGTCCGTCGATCGAGGACAAGGTGGTGCGCTTCGCCGAGAAGCCGTCGCACCAGATCTTCATCGAACCGGAAGGACTGGACACGTTCGAGATCTATCCGAACGGCATCTCCACCTCGCTGCCGTACGACGTGCAACTGGCGCTGGTGCACTCGATCCCCGGCTTCGAGCACGCCCACATCACCCGCCCCGGCTACGCCATCGAGTACGACTACTTCGATCCGCGCGGACTTCACCCCTGGCTCGAAACGAAGGCGATCCCCGGCCTGTACTTCGCCGGCCAGATCAACGGCACCACCGGCTACGAGGAAGCCGCCGCGCAAGGCCTGCTCGCCGGGCTCAACGCCGCGCTGGCCGTGCAGGGCAAGGCACCGTGGTATCCGCGCCGCGACGAGGCATACATCGGCGTGCTGATCGACGACCTCACCAGCAACGGCACCATCGAGCCGTACCGCATGTTCACCTCGCGCGCCGAATACCGCTTGCACCTGCGCGAGGACAACGCCGACCTGCGCCTGACCGAGCAGGGTTTCGCGCTGGGCGTGGTGCCGTCGGCACGCGTCGAGGCGCTGCGCGCCAGGCGCGAGGCGGTCGAGCGGGAACTGCAGCGCCTCGGCGGCCTGTGCGCCGCGCCGGCCAATGCACTGGGTGCGGCGCTCGAGCGCCAGCTCGGCATCGCGCTCAGCCGCGAAACCAGCGCGGTCGACCTGCTGCGCCGGCCCGAACTTGACTACGCCAGCCTCGCCGGCGTGCCCGGGTTCGGCCCGCCGGTGGCGCGCCAGGACGTGGCGGCGCAGGTCGAGGTGCAGGTGAAGTACGCCGGCTATCTCGAACGCCAGCGCGAAGAGATCGAGCGCCAGCGCCGGCACGAACACACCGCGATCCCGGCCGACTTCGACTATGACAAGGTGCGCGGGCTGTCGGCGGAAGTGCTGCTCAAGCTCAAGCGCTCGCTGCCGGCGACGCTGGGCCAGGCCGCGCGCGTCAGCGGCGTCACTCCCGCGGCGATCTCGCTGCTGCTGGTCCACCTGAAGCGCCGCGACGCAGCCTGAGAATCGCCCCCTGCTCCCGGCACAGCGCCGGCGCGCGCACTCATGGCATCATGCGCACTCCACACAGCCCCGGGGAGTGCGCAATGGAAATCTGGATCGGCCGCGACGGCGAACGGCATGGGCCATACAAGGAAAGTGACGTGCGCGAGTGGTTGCGCAGCGGCAAGGTCAGCCCCGACGATCTCGCCTGGTACGAAGGCCTCGCCGACTGGCAGCCGCTGTCGGTACTGTTCCGCGACGCGGTACCGGCCGCCACTCCGCCTGCCGACAACCCCTACGCGGCACCGGCCACCCCGCTGCAGGCGCTGCCGCAGACCACCGCCGCGGTGCTGGAGGATTACGCCGGCTTCTGGAAGCGGTTGGCGGCCTACATCCTCGACGCGATCGTGCTGTATATCCCCAACAACCTGGTGATCATGCGCTCGATGGGCGACGGTGCCGCGCAGGAAACGATGAAGCAGGCGATGATGGCGGCGCCCGGCGATCCGCACGTGATGCTCGCCGCCTACGGCCAGTACTACGCGACGATGGGCACGGCGATCCTGCTCACCGCCGTGCTGACCTGGCTGTATTTCGCCGTGTGCGAAAGCTCGCCGTGGCAGGCCACGCTGGGCAAGCTGGCACTGGGCATCCGCGTCACCGACCTCGAAGGCCGGCGGATCAGCTTCTGGCGGGCACTGGGCCGCTACCTGGCCAAGTTCCTCAGCACGATCATCCTCTTCATCGGCTTCATGATGGCCGGCTGGACGCGCCGCAAGCAGGCTCTGCACGACATGCTCTGCAGCACTCTGGTGCTCAACGGCCGCGCCAGCGAGTTCAAGCCGGATGCCACTGCAACCGGCAAGAGCAACTCCTTCAGCGCCTGATCGGCCTTGCTCCACGCACGGCGCCGCGGTTCGTCCGCGGCGCCGTTTTCATTGGCGCGCCGACGATTCCCGGGCGCTTGTTATCATCAACGGCTTGACCTTTTCATTCGGCGGCACCGCGCCGCCGCCAGGAACGCTCCACCCATGCCCAGCATCGAACAACGCATTGCCCACGACATCGCCGCGAAGACCGAACAGGTGCGCGCGGCGGTGGACCTGCTCGACGGCGGCGCCACCGTGCCGTTCATCGCGCGCTACCGCAAGGAAGTCACCGGCGGCCTCGACGACACCCAGCTGCGCCTGCTGGAAGAACGCCTGCGCTACCTGCGGGAACTGGAAGAACGCCGCGCGGCGATCCTCGCCAGCGTCGAGGAACAGGGCAAGCTCGACGACGCCTTGAAGGCGGACATCCTCGCCGCCGACACCAAGGCGCGGCTGGAGGATCTGTACCTGCCGTACAAGCCCAAGCGCCGCACCAAGGCGCAGATCGCCCGCGAGGCCGGGCTGGAACCGCTGGCAGCTGGCCTGCGCGAGGATCCCACGCGATCGCCGGAAGCCTTCGCCGAAGCGTTCGTCGATGCGGACAAGGGCGTGGCCGACGTGCGCGCCGCACTCGACGGCGCGCGCGCCATCCTGATGGAAGCGATCGCCGAGGACGCGCACCTGGTCGGCGAGCTGCGCGACTGGCTGTGGTCGCAAGGGCAGATTCGCGCCAAGGTGGTCGCGGGCAAGGAGAACGAAGGCGCCAAGTTCCGCGACTACTTCGACCACGTCGAGCCGATCGGCAAGATCCCCTCGCACCGCCTGCTGGCGCTGATGCGCGCGCGCAACGAGGGCGTGATCGAACTGGAACTGGCGCCCGCCGCCGACAGCGAACAGGGCCACGCCGAGGGCGAGGGCCGCGTCGCGGCGCACGCGAACATCCACGACCGCAGCCGTGCCGCCGACGCCTGGCTGCGCGAGACCGTGCGCCTGACCTGGCGCGTGAAGCTGCACCTGCACCTCACGCTGGACCTGTTCGGCCGCGTGCGCGAAGGCGCCGAGGACGAGGCGATCCGCGTGTTCGGCGACAACCTGAAGGACCTGATGCTGGCCGCACCGGCCGGCGCGAAGACCGTGATGGGGCTCGATCCCGGCATCCGCACCGGCTGCAAGGTGGCGGTGGTCGACGCCACCGGCAAGCTGCTGGCCACCGACACGATCTACCCGCTGGAGCCGCGGCGGCAGTGGAACGAATCGCTGGTTTCGCTGGCGAAGCTGTGCAAGCAGCACAACGTCGACCTGATCGCGATCGGCAACGGCACCGGCTCGCGCGAGACCGACAAGCTGGCCGGCGAGCTGATCAGGAAGCTGGCCGACGCGAAGCTGTCGAAGATCGTGGTGAGCGAGGCCGGCGCCTCGGTGTATTCGGCCTCCGAACTCGCCGCGAAGGAGTTCCCCGGACTGGACGTGAGCCTGCGCGGCGCCGTCTCGATCGCGCGACGGCTGCAGGACCCGCTGGCCGAACTGGTGAAGATCGAGCCGAAGGCGATCGGCGTGGGCCAGTACCAGCACGACGTGAACCAGATCAAGCTGGCGCGCGCGCTGGACGCCAAGGTGGAGGACTGCGTCAACGCCGTCGGCGTGGACGTGAACACCGCCTCGGCCGCGCTGCTCGCGCGCGTGGCCGGGCTGTCCGCTTCGGTGGCCGAGAATGTGGTGAAGCACCGCGATGCGAACGGCCCGTTCCCGAACCGCAAGGCGCTGCTGAAGGTGCCGCGGCTCGGCGACAAGGCCTTCGAGCAGTGCGCCGGTTTCCTGCGCGTGCCCGACGGCGACAACCCGCTGGACGCCAGCGCGGTGCATCCGGAAGCCTACCCGGTGGTCGAGCGGATCATCGCCCAGTGCGGCCGCGAGGTGCGCAACATCATCGGCGACGCCGGCTTCCTGCGCGGGCTCAAGCCCGAGCAATTCACCGATGAAAAGTTCGGCGTGCCGACCGTGCGCGACATCCTGAAAGAGCTGGAAAAGCCCGGCCGCGACCCGCGCCCGGAGTTCGTGGCGCCGCGCTTTGCCGAAGGCGTCGAGGACGTGAAGGATCTGAAGCCCGGCATGATCCTGGAAGGCCGCGTCACCAACGTCGCCGCATTCGGTGCCTTCGTCGACATCGGCGTGCACCAGGACGGCCTGGTGCATGTCTCGGCGCTGTCGCACAGCTTCGTGAAGGACCCGCGCGACGCGGTGAAGGCCGGCGACATCGTCAAGGTCAAGGTGATGGAGGTGGACCTTCCGCGCCAGCGCATCGGCCTCAGCATGCGCCTGGACGACGAACCGGGGCAGGCGCGCGGCAGCCGTCCGGGCGCCGGCAGCGATGCCCGTGGCGGCTCGCGCGACGGCCGCGGCCCGCGTCCGGGGGGCGGCGCACCCAAGCCCGCGGCCGCGCCCGCCAGCAACGCTTTCGCCGACGCGTTCGCGCGCGCCGGCAAGCGCTGAAGCGCCGACCACCATCCGCCTGCGGCGGCGATGCGCTGCAGCATGCGGTTCCGTATGGAATACCGTACCGTAACCCGCAACGAACAAGGCCATCCCGGCCGAGGAGTACTTCCATGCTTCGCACCCGCCATCTGGCCGGCGCCATCGCAACCGCCATGCTGTTCAGCACGGCCGCCGCAGCCGCCGATTTCAGCAACGTCATCGTCTTCGGCGACAGCCTGAGCGACAACGGCAACATCTCGCTGGCCAGCGCACCGACGATCCAGCCGCCGCTGCGCTTCACCACCAACCCGGGCACCACCGCGGCGGAGAACGTGGCGACGGGCCTGGGCTTCACGCTGGCGCCGTCGGCGGCCGGCGGCACCGACTACGCCTGGGGCGGCGCGGGCTTCGTCAACAACGTCGCCGCGGTACCGACCATCACCCAGCAGCTGCAGATGTACCTCGGCGCGAACGGCGGCAAGGCCGACTCGCGTGCGCTGTACCAGGTCTGGGGCGGCGCCAACGACATCTTCTACCTGAGCGGTACGCTGAGCGATCCGAACGCGATCTCCGCCGGCGCGGTCAATGCGGCGCAGACCGAGCTTGGCGTGCTCGCCGGCCTGCAGGCGGCCGGCGCGAAATACGTGCTGGTCTACAACCTGCCCGATCTCGGCAAGACCCCGCAGGCCGCGCTCGGCGGCGCCACCGCACAGGCCGGCGCCAGCCAGCTCGCCGTGCTCTACAACGGCGTGCTCAACAGCGGCCTGGCGCAACTCAGCAACAACGGCCTGAACATCATCCCGGCGAACACCTACGCGCTGCTCAACGAAGTGATCGCCAACCCGGGCGCCTACGGTTTCAGCAACGTCACCGCGCCGGCCTGCGGCGCCGGTTCCAGTTCGGTGCAGTGCGGCCCGCAGGGCTCGGGCCTGCCGTACAGCTACGCGGCCGGCGCCGACCAGACCTACCTGTTCGCCGACGGCGTGCACCCGACCACCGCCGCCCACGCCATGCTGGGCCAGTACGTGCTGTCGGTGATCCACGCGCCGGAGCAGATCTCGCTGCTCGGCGAAGCGCCGCTGGCGGCCAGCGCCGTGCAGAACCGCGTGATGCGCGACCAGATGCTGACCACCGGCAAGGACGGCGACGTGCGCACCTTCGTCAACATCGACTACGCCCGGCAACGCTTCGACGCCAGCAACAACTCGCCGCGCACCAACAGCGACAACCTCAACTTCACCCTGGGCGCGAACTATTTCGCCGGCGAGCACGTCACTGCCGGCGTGGCGCTCGGCGTCGGCCAGCACAACGCCGACTTCTCCGGCGGCGGCGGCTACAAGCTGCAGGACGTCAGCGGCCTGGGCTACGTCGGCTACCACAACGGTGGCGGCTACGTGGGCGGCTACGTCAACTTCGGCCAGTCCAACTTCAAGGACATCGAGCGCCGCATGAACATCGGCGCGATGCAGCGCACCGAGACCGGCAAGACCGACGGCTCGCACCTTGGCGGCGGCGTCACCGGCGGCTGGTGGTTCGAGCTGGGCAACGACTTGCAGACCGGCCCGTTCGCCACCGTCGACTGGGAGACCGTGAAGATCAGCGGCTACAGCGAGAGCGGCAACGACAGCAGCGCGATGTGGTTCGGCCGCCAGCAGCGCGACTCGCTGATATCCACCCTGGGCTGGCGCCTGCGCGGCCAGTGGCAGGTCAACAACCTGGTGATGTCGCCGTATGCCGAACTGGGCTGGAACCACGACAGCAAGGCCGATGCACGTGAGGTCCGCGCCGGCCTCAACAGCATGAACGGCAGCTTCGCGCTGACCGGCTTCAGCCCCGACCAGAGCTGGGGCGCCGCCACGCTGGGGCTGTCCGCCCGGCTGACCCCCAGCGTGCAAAGCTGGATCGGCTACAGCGGCCGCTTCGGCGACAACAGCCAGAAGTACAACAGCGTCAACATGGGCGTGCGGATCGACCTCTGATCCGGCCAGGCCGCGACTCGGCCGGCCCGGGTCACGTCCATGAAAAAAGCCGCCCGCTGATGCGGGCGGCTTTTTCTTTGCGAGCTTCCCGCTCGACGCGGGAGACTCTGCAGCGACTTACTTGTTCTTGCCGTTGGTGGCGAGGCCGAGGATGGTCATCGCCTCCTGCTTGAGCTTCGCCGCCTCGGCCGGGTCCAGCGGCTGCACGTCGCTGCCGACCTGGTGCTGCTTCAGCACCAGCGTGCCGTCATCGCTCCAGCCGGCACGGTCGATCGAGGAGGGCTTGCCGTCGCGGCTGGCCATGTGCTGCTGCACGATCGCCCACGGCTTGCCGTCCTTGTAGGCATAGTCGGTGCTGGTGAAGCCGTCCTTGGTGTACTCGACCAGCTCGCGGATGAACTGGATCTGGCCGTCCTGGCGGAACAGCTGCCAGCCGCGCGAGGCGTCCTTCTCCAGCTTGGTGCCGTGGTTGACCTTCATCGCACCGAGCTGCTTCTGCACGTCGTCGAATGCGGCCAGCAATTTTTCCCCGGGGGTCTGCTCGGCGACCAGCTGGATCGACACCGCGTCGTTCTGGCTGCCCTTGGCCAGCACCGGCGCCTGGATCGGCATCACGTACTGGCGCTCGCCGTCGGTCAGGATCGCCTGCACCACGTACAGGTCGTTCGGCTTGACGTCGGCGGGGTTGAAGGTGAGCTTGAACGGCTGCGGAAAGCTGCCGGCCGGCGAGGTCTTGGTGGCCAGCGGCGCGGAGCCGACCGCGGTGGAGGAGACATCGACCAGGTTAAGCACCAGCGTTGCCTTGTCCGAAGGCTGCGGCGTACCTGCGCGCAGGGAGATCGTGCCGCTGACTTCGCTGGGGATCGATACCTTGGCCGCACTTTCGGCGTTGGCGGGACCGCCGTTTGCGGCCTGATCCGACGACGAACCTTGGCAGCCGGCGAGGGCCAGCGCAGCAACCGATACCAGCGACAAAACCGTCTTGCGCATGCCAGAAACCTCTTTATGCGTGAAATCGACACGTGGTCGCGCGGGCCTGGTGGCGCCACGACTCTACGCGGGGGAGCCTGCAAGCATATCGCAAAAAAGCGGGCGCGGAAAAGTCAATCCCCGCCCGCCCGCCGTGCGCGCGCGTACGCTGCATGCCGGCGCTGCAGCGCTTTCAGCGTCGATGCAAGGCGCGATGGGCGATGTCGCGGCGGTGAAACGCACCCTCCCAGCGCAGCCTGCCGACCGCCGCATAGGCGCGCTCGCGCGCCGCGGCAAGATCGCTGCCCAGCGCACACACGCAGAGCACGCGCCCGCCCGACGTCACCACGCGACCCTGCGCGTCGCGGGCGGTGCCGCCGTGGAACACCTTCACGTCGCCATCGTCGATGTCGTCCAGGCCCGCGATCGAATCGCCCGTGCGCACGCGTCCGGGGTAACCGGCGGCGGCCATCACCACGCCAATGGAGGGGCGGCTGTCCCAGCGCGCGCGGGTCTGCGCCAGATGGCCGTCCAGCGCGGCGTCGATCAGCTCGACCAGATCGGACTTCAGCCGCAACAAGATCGGTTGGGTTTCCGGGTCGCCGAAGCGCACGTTGAACTCGATCACCTTCGGCGCGCCGGACTTGTCGATCATCAGGCCGGCGTAGAGGAAGCCGATGAACGGCGCGCCCTCGGCCGCCATGCCGCGCAGGGTCGGCTCGATCACTTCCTTCAGGATGCGCTGCTCGACCTCCGGCGTGACCACCGGCGCCGGCGAGTACGCGCCCATGCCGCCGGTGTTCGGACCGAGGTCGCCCTCGTCGCGGCGCTTGTGGTCCTGGCTGGAGGCCATCGGCAACGCGTGGCTGCCGTCGCTCATCACGATGTAGCTGGCCTCCTCGCCGTCGAGGAATTCCTCGATCACCACCCGCGCCGAGGCGTCGCCGAACGCGTGCGCGCCGAGCATGTCGTGCAGCGCCAGTTCCGCATCGGCCAGGGTCAGCGCCACCACCACGCCCTTGCCGGCAGCGAGGCCGTCGGCCTTGATCACGATCGGCGCGCCCTGCCGGCGTACGTAGGCCAGCGCGGGATTGAGTTCGGTGAACACCGCGTAGTGCGCGGTGGGGATGTTGTGCCGCTGCAGGAAATCCTTCGCGAACGCCTTGGAACCTTCCAGCTGCGCGGCGATCGCGCGCGGCCCGAAGATGCGCAGGCCGGCGGCGCGGAACTTGTCGACCACGCCGGCCACCAGCGGCACCTCGGGGCCGACCACGGTCAGCCCGACCTTCTCGCGTTTCGCCAACTGCAGCAGGCCATCGAGGTCGTTCATCGCGACCTCGGCGTTGCGCACGCCCGGTTCGCGCGCGGTACCGGCGTTGCCGGGGGCCACGATCACCTCGTCGACCTGCACGGACTGCCCGAGCTTCCACGCCAGCGCGTGCTCGCGTCCGCCGCTGCCGATGACCAGAACCTTCATTGCCGCACTCCCGCTCGCCACCCGGCGCAGTCGCCCATTGTAGCGGCAGCGATCCGCCGCCCGGGCGTCAGCCTGGCGGTTGCAGCAGCGCCAGCAGTGCCGCGCGCGGCAGCTTGCCGGTTTCGTTGCGCGGCAAGGCGGCCACCCGCTTCAGCGGGCGTGGCAGGAACAGCGGATCGATCGCGCGACGCAGCGCGTCGAGGATGGCGTGCTCGTCCAGCTCCGGCGCCACCACCAGCGCGGCGATGCGGTGCACGCCGAGCGCGTCGCCGTCACCGTGCTGGAACACCACGCCGTCGCGCACGCCGGGAATCGCCAGCAGGCGGCGGGTGAGGTCGGCCAGCGAGGCGCGCTTGCCGGCGATCTCCAGCATGTCGGCATGCCGTCCGCACAGGCGGAAACGGCGGCCGTCGCGCGACAGGCTGACCAGGTCGGCCAGGCTGACCGGCGCGCCGAGCTGCGGCGCCTCGACCGCGGTGCCATCGGGTTGCGGGTGCAAGGTCACGTCGTCGTACAGCAGCCAGTCTTCGTCCACGGTGGGGCGGCGGCTGGCGAACACGCAGGTTTCGGTGGAGCCGAACACTTCCAGCAGCGGCGCGGCGAAGCGCTGCTCGGCGGCGCGCGCCAGCCCGACCGGCAACGGCGCGGTGGCCGATACCATCGCCGCGACCGCCGGCAGCTCGATGCCCGAATCGATCAGCGCGCGCAGATGCACCGGCGTGGTCACCAGCACCCGCGGTGCCGGCACCGCGGCCAACGCGGCGGCCACGTCGGCGGGAAAGAACGGGCGGCCGGTGTGCACGCCGACATTGCCCAGCAGCGGCAACAGCACCGACATCTCCATGCCGTACATGTGCTGCGGCTGCACCGTGGCGACCAGCTCGAAGCGCTCGCCGACAATGGCGTGCAGCCGCGCCAGGTTGCCCGCGTTGCTGGCGTGGAAACTGCCCCAGGTCTTCGGGTTCGGCATCGGCGTGCCGGTGGAGCCGGAGGTGTAGCCGATCGCCACCACCCGGTCGGCCGGCAAGGTCGGCCAGGGCGCCTCGACGTACGCCGGTCGCGGCGCGTCGAACGACGGCAGTTGCTGATAACCGGGCGGCGCCGGGTCGAGCCGCTGATCGCCCAGCGCGTGGCACCCGGGGTGAGCCTTCATCACCTCGTCCACCGCCTGCGGCGCACGCGAGGACGGCAGCAGGTTGGCCTGGCCGCGCAACGCCACCGCGCAGAACGCGACCAGGAAGGCGTAGCGGTCCTCGCACAGGTTCACCACCGCCGGTGCGTGCGGCAGCGACGCCGCCACCGCGCGGACCTCGGCGAGGAAGTGTCCGGCGCTGATCGCCTCGCCCTCCCGCCAGGCCACCACGCGCGCCGGGTCCGCAGCCGCCAGCAAGGGCAGCAGCGGTGGAAGCTCGCGCTGGCGCGGGTCGTGGACGGTAACCAAACGGCTGTCTCCGTGGATGCTCAAATGGCGTGCGGCAGCATCGCGCCGCCACGCGGACGGTGGCGTGAATGCCCCGACGTGCGCTCCCCCCGCACGTTCAGGCGCGGATGATAGCGCCCGAAAGGGCGTCGCGAATCACCGTGGGGCTGGATTGGTCACCCAGCGGGGCATCCAGCAGGCCGTCCAGGGCATCGCCAAAATACTCGGCCACGGTCTGCGCGGCGCGGGCCGGCGGCTGCCCGTGCGGGTTGGCGCTGGTCGACACCAGCGCGCCGCCGAAGGCACGGCACAGTAACGCCGTCGGTTCGTGCGCGCTGACCCGCAGCGCGACGCCGGCATGCGCGCCGGCCACCCAGTCGGGCACCCATGCCGAGCGCGGGAAAATCCACGTGTACGGCCCCGGCCAGCTGGCGCGCACCTGCCGCAGCACCGCATCGGGCACCGCCGCGAAGTCGATGCAGGGTTCGACCTGGCTGAAGTCCGCCGCGATCAGCAGCACGCCCTGCGTCGACGGGCGCTGCTTCAGCGCGAACACCCGCTCGAACGCGCCGCGGTCGAACGGATCGCAGCCGAGGCCGAACACCGCCTCGGTCGGATAGGCGAGCACGCCGCCGCCATGCAGCAGTGCAGCAGCGGCATCGACTTCGTCGAGCGTGAAACGCTGCAGCATCAGGCGCCGGCCTTGCCGGCAAGAGACTTCTTCGCCGCGGTCTTCTTCGTGGCGGTTTTCTTCGCCGCGGCTTTTTTCGCGGCCGTCTTTTTCGCCGGCGCCTTCTTCGTCGCGGCCTTCTTCACTGCGGCCTTCTTCGCCGGCGCGGCCTTCTTCGCGGCGGCTTTCCTGGTCGCCGTCTTCTTGCCGAAGCGGCCCTTCTTCACCGGCGCGGCGGCAAGCAGTTCGAGGCACTGTGCCTCGGTCAGCAGCTTCGGTTCCTGCTCCTTCGGGATGCGTGCGTTCTTCTCGCCATCGGTGATGTAGGCGCCGTAGCGGCCGTTGAGCACCTGCACGCCGTTGCCGAAATCGAGAATCATCCGGTTGGCCAGCATCTCCAGCTTGTCGGCCACCAGTTGCAGCGCACGCGGCAGTTCGATCGTGTACGGATCATCCTCGGGCTTGAGCGAAGCGTAGGTGCTGCCCTGCTTCACGAACGGGCCGAAACGGCCGATGCCGACGCTGACCTCGTCGCCGTTGTCCGCCTGGCCGAGCTGGCGCGGCAGCTTGAAGAGCTCCAGCGCCTCGGCCAGGCTGATCGTGTGCATGCTCTGGCCCGGGCGCAGCGAGGCGAACTGCAGTTTCTCGTCGCTGTCCTTGTCGCCGATCGCGGCATACGGCCCGAAGCGGCCCAGCCGCACGAACACCGGCTTGCCGGTCTTCGGATCGCTGCCCAGTTCGCGCGCACCGGTGGCCTCGCTGCGGTCGACCGACTCGGCCTTCTCGTCCACCTGCTGCTTGAACGGCAGCCAGAAGCGCTGCATCAATGGCACCCAGGCTTCCTCGCCGCGACTGACCGCGTCGAGCTCGTCCTCCAGCTTGGCGGTGAAGTCGTAATCGACGTATTGGGTGAAGTGCTGGGTGAGGAATTTGCTCACCGCGCGACCCACGTCGCTGGGCTTGAAGCGGCGGCTGTCGAGGAACACGTATTCGCGGTTCTGCAGTACCTGGATGATGCTGGCGTAGGTCGACGGGCGGCCGATGCCATGTTCTTCCAGCGCCTTGACCAGGCTTGCCTCGGAGTAGCGCGGCGGCGGCTCGGTGAAGTGCTGGTCGGCGACGATCTCATGCAGCGGCACCGCCTCGCCTTTCGCCAGCCGCGGCAGGCGGCGGCCTTCATCGTCGTCCTCGGCGGTCTTCTGGTCGCGGCCTTCCTCGTATACGGCCAGGAAGCCGGGATCGACCACGGTGGTGCCGCTGGCGCGGAACGAGGCGTCGCCACCGGGGGCGTCCGGCAACGCGAACTCCACCGTGACGGTGTTCAACGTGGCATGGATCATCTGGCAGGCGACGGTGCGCTTCCAGATCAGCTCGTACAGCTTGCGCTGGTCGTCGTTGAGGAAGGCGGCCACCGATTTCGGCGTGTGCATCGCCGAGGTGGGGCGGATCGCCTCATGCGCTTCCTGCGCATTCTTCGACTTGGTCTTGTATACCTGCGCCGCGTCCGGCAGCGCCTTCGCGCCGAAGTCGCGGGCAATCAGCTGGCGCAGCTCGGCCATCGCGTCGTCGCCGAGCATGGTCGAGTCGGTACGCATGTAGGTGATCAGGCCGACGTTGCCCTCGTCGCCCAGCGCCACGCCTTCGTACAGGCCCTGCGCCACCTTCATCGTGCGGCTGGTGGTGAAGCCGAGCTTGCGCGCGGCCTCCTGCTGCAGGGTGGAGGTGGTGAACGGCGCGGCCGGGCGGCGCTTGCGCTCCTTCGAGGTGACGTCGCTGACCGTGAGCTGGCCGCGTGCGGCCTGCTTCAGCGCCGCACGCGCGGCTTGGGCATCGGCTTCGTTGGTGAGGTCGAACTGCTCGAACTTCTTGCCGTTGAGACGCGACAGCCGCGCACTGAAGTCGCCTTCGACGTGCTTGAGCTGCGCTTCCACGGTCCAGTACTCGCGCGCCTTGAACGCCTCGATCTCTTCCTCGCGCTCGACGATCATGCGCAGCGCCGGCGACTGCACGCGGCCGGCGGAAAGCCCGCGCTGCACCTTGCGCCACAGCACCGGCGACAGGTTGAAGCCGACCAGGTAGTCCAGCGCGCGGCGCGCCTGCTGCGCGTCGACCAGGTCGTGCGAGAGCTGGCGCGGCGCGGCCACCGCGGCCTTGATCGCCTTCGGCGTGATCTCGGAGAACACCACCCGGTGCAGCTGCTTGCCCTTGGTCAGGCCGCGCTCCTTCAGGATCTCGCTGATGTGCCAACTGATCGCCTCGCCTTCGCGATCCAAGTCGGTCGCCAGATAGATGTCGTCAGCCTCCCGGGCCGCCTTGGCGATCGCGTCGACGTGTTTCTGGTTGCGCTCGATCACCTCGTAGGCCATCGCGAAACCGTGCTCGGTGTCGACCGCGCCCTCCTTCGGCTTCAGGTCGCGCACGTGACCGTAGGATGCGAGGACCTGGAAGTCCTTGCCGAGGTATTTGTTGATCGTCTTGGCCTTGGCCGGTGATTCGACGATGAGCAGGTTTTTTGCCATGAAGCGGGATATCCAAAAGTGAACCACCGGCGCTTCCGTGCCGGACATATATATAGTTGAAACCACGCCATGGCTTCGGCTGTCAAGCCCGCAGGGACGTGGGCATGACCTGGTAGGCGTTGCCCGACCGGCGTTCGATGCGCCCGTCCAGTTCCAGCATCAGCAGCATCGAGGACAGTGCCGCGGCCGACAGCTCGGTGCGCTGCACAAGTTCATCCATTGTCGCCGGTTCGTGGCCAAGTGCGGACAACAATCGTCGATAATCGGCGTCCGCCGCGGTCGCCGTCGTGACGGTTCCGACCTCCTCGCCACCCAGCCGAGCGGCCAGTTCGAGGCCCAGTGAACGCGCCGCGGGGGCCAGCAATTCGACGATTTCCGCCGCGCATTCCACCAGTCGCGCGCCATCGCGGATCAGCCGGTGGCAGCCGCTGGCCAGCGGATTGTGGATCGATCCTGGCAGCGCGAACACCTCGCGGCCCTGCTCGGCGGCCAGTCGCGCGGTGATCAGCGAACCCGAACGCAGCCCCGCCTCGACCACCAGCACCCCCAGCGCCAGCCCGGAGATGATCCGGTTGCGGCGGGGGAAATGGTCGGCCCGCGCCGCCGTGCCGGGCGGAAATTCGCTGACCAGCGCGCCGTGTTCGACCAGGCGCCGGGCCAACGCGTGGTGTTTGCGCGGATACACCCGATCGGGCCCGGTACCGATCACCGCCAGCGTCTTCGCGCCGGCATCCAGTGCGGCGGCGTGTGCCGCGCCGTCGATGCCGTCGGCCATGCCGCTGGTGATCGTGAAACCCGCCTCGGCCAGCGTACGGGCAAACGCCCGCGCGTGCGCCATGCCGCTGGCGCTGGCTGCGCGCGCGCCGACGATGGCCACCTGCGGATGCAGCAGCAGGCTCGCATCGCCCGCCACGAACAGCACCGCCGGCGGCTGCGGGATGTGCTCCAGTTGCGGCGGGAAATCCGCATCCGTGCACCGCAGCAGCCGGTGGCCGGGCTCGGCCAGCCAGGCCAGGTCCTGCGCCAGGCGCGCCTCGTCCGGGTGCTCCAGCCAGGCCAGCGCGGCGGAATCGAGCCCGGCACCGTCACGGCGCAACTGCGCCAGCGCGGCATGGATGTCGCCGTCGCCGCGATCCAGCCACTGGCGCAGGCCGCCGGGACCGAGCCCGGGCGTGCGCAGCGCGGTCAGCCAGGCGCGGTGGTCGTCATCAGGGTGCGGATCATGCATGCCCGGGAGTGTACGCAGCGACCGCAGACGAAGACGGCGCGGTGGTGGCCGCGCCGTCGTGTAGGAGGATGCCGTTGCGATGGCCGCTATTCGGGCATGGTCAGCCGGCCGCCGGCGTGTACCGGGCGCAGGCTGTCCATCACCAGGCCGTAGCTGACCCGGTCGAAGGTGCGGAACACCATGACGTGGCCGACGTACTCGTCCGGCAGCTTGACCTTTTCGCCTACGCCGCGGTTCCAGCTGTTGCTGGCCACATCGTCGTGGATGGTCTCGCCGGGCTCGAAGATCGAGAACGTGGTGCCGTTGTCGACGCCGTCGCGGGCACCCACCGAGAGCAGCACCACCTGGCGCGAACCCGCCGCGCGCAGGGCGTCGGCGAAACCGATCACCTTGGCGTCGGCCGGCAGCGACTTCGGCGCATGCGGGTAGTAGTACGCGTCGTACGGATGCTCGTCGATCGGCATGATGCGGTCGCCGCTGCGGATCTCGCGGGTGGAGTCGAGCAGCAGCAGGGTGGCCGGATCACCGGTGCGCAGGGTCTCGGCGGTGCCGATCACCGTCACCTCGACGCCGAGGTCGTCGCCCTTGCCATAGTGGCCGTCGTTGCGCGAATCCTCGCGCCACGGCGCATTGACCATTGCCGCGTTGCTGTCCAGGCCGTGCGCCACCAGGTCGGCATCGGCCGGATCGTTCTGGTCGAAGCCGCGGAACACGTGGCTGGGCCGCACGATCGCCCAGCGCTGGCCCGGCTCGCCCTGCAAGCCGCGCACGTAAAGGTTCTGGCCGACGGCGCCGCGCAGGCGGTTCTCTTCCAGGCCGACCACGTAGGGCGCGGAGCTGACCGCGTTGGAATCCATCACCCGCATGTCTTTCAGGAACATCTTCAGCTGGCTGAGCGGAATCGCCGGCACCGCCTCGCCTTCGCGATGCACGCCGGGCTCCAGCCGCAGGCTCGGGCCGTTGATGAAGGACAGGTTGAGCACGTCGCCGGGATAGATCAGGTGGGGATTGCGCACCTGCGGGTTGGCCTGCCAGATCTCCGGCCACAACCACGGCTTGGCCAGGAATTTGGCGGAGATGTCCCACAACGTGTCGCCACGGCGAACGGTGTAGCTGTCGGGGTGATTGGCACGCAATTGCGCGCCCGCGGCATAGACGGTCAGGGTGACCAGCATGCCGGCCAGCAACACGATTGTCTTTCTGATCATTGGCGGGAATCCCCCTTCCCCAGATGCTCGGTCGAGTGTAACCGAATGGTTAACCCGCGCAACCGGCGCGGGTTGGCGAAAATCGTCTGCGCTCGCGTGCTTGCCGACGTACAATGATGCACATTCTAGATCGCGTCGGGGTGGGATTTTTACCAAGTCGCCCGCACTTTCGACGCCGAGGTGATGCCATGTCCGTACTTTCCATCCTGGAGTTCCCCGACCCGCGCCTGCGCACCCGCGCCGCGCCGGTCACCGCGTTCGACGCGAAGCTGAAGCAGTTCGTGGCCGACATGTTCGAAACCATGTACGCGGCCAACGGTGTCGGCCTGGCCGCCACCCAGGTCAACGTGCACCAGCGGGTGCTGGTGGCCGACATGAGCGAGGGGCGCAACCAGCCGCTGGCGCTGATCAATGCCCAGCTGCTGGAAAAGGATGGCTCGCAGGTCTACCAGGAGGGCTGCCTGTCGTTTCCCGGCTTGTACGCCGACGTCACCCGCGCGCTGAAGGTGAAGGTCAAGGCGCAGGACGTGGACGGCAAGGAGATCGTGGTGGAAGCCGAAGGCCCGCTGGCGGTGTGCATCCAGCACGAGATGGACCATCTCGACGGCAAGGTCTTCGTCGATTACCTGTCGCCGCTCAAGCGCAGCCTGCTGCTGAAGCGGCTCGACAAGCAGCGCAAGCAGGCGGCGGGTGCTTGAGTAGCGCCGGCCTGCGGCTGGCCTTTGCCGGCACCCCCGAATTCTCCGTGCCCTGCTTCGAGGCGTGCCGCAACAGCGGCGCGGAGCTGGTGGCCGTCTATACCCAGCCCGACCGCCCGGCCGGCCGCGGCCGCAAGCTGGCGCCCAGCCCGGTCAAGCAGGCCGCACTGGCCGCCGGGGTGACCGTGGAACAGCCCGAGTCGCTGAAATCCGCCGAGGTGCAGCAGCGGCTCGCCGATTACCGCCCCGACCTTTTGGTGGTGGTCGCCTATGGCCTGATCCTGCCGCGCAAAGTGCTCTCGATCCCCCGCCTGGGTTGCTGGAACGTGCACGCAAGCGTGCTGCCGCGCTGGCGCGGTGCCGCGCCGATCCAGCGCGCAATCCTCGCCGGCGACGCCGAGAGCGGGGTCGACCTGATGCAGATGGAGGCCGGCCTCGATACCGGTCCGGTGCTGTTGCGGCGGCGCACCCCGATCCGCCGCGACGACACCGGCGGCTCGCTGCACGACCGCCTCGCCGCGCTGGGCGCCGAGCTGCTGGCCGAGGGCCTGCGCCGTACCCTGGCGGGCGAGACGCTGGTCGCCACGCCGCAGCCGACCGACGGCGTGACCTACGCGCACAAGCTGGACAAGGCCGAGGCGAAGCTCGACTTCCGCCGCCCGGCCATCGAGCTGGAACGCCAGGTGCGCGCATTCGACCCGTGGCCGGTAGCCGAGGCGGAGATCGCCGGCGAATCGCTGCGGATCTGGGCCGCGCGCGCCATCGAAGTGGACCACCATGCCGCCCCGGCCAGCGTGCTGGCGGCCGGGCGCGAAGGCATCGACGTCGCCTGCGGCAGCGGCGCCCTGCGCATCACCGCGGTGCAGCGCGCCGGCGGCAAGCGCATCGGCGCGACGGACTACCTCAACGCCCGCCCCGACCTGCGCCCGCGCCCGTGAAAACCGATACCCGCGCCCTCGCCGCCAGGGGTCTGGCCGAGATCGCCCTGCGCGGCGCCTCGCTGCGCGAAGTGATGGAGCGCAACGCGCCGAGGTTGGCCGATCCGCGCGACCGCGCGCTGCTGATGGCCCTGCTCAGCGAAGGCGCGCGCTGGTGGCTGCGCTTCGACCCGGCCATCGACGGCCTGCTGGAGAAATCCCTGCGCCCCAAAGACCCGGCGGTGCATGCGCTGCTGGTGCTGGGGCTGGTGCAACTGGAAATCCTCGAACTGCAGGATTACGCCGCCGTGGCGGCCACCGTGGAGGCGGTGCGTGCGCTGAAGCGCCCGCAGCTCGCCGGCCTGGTCAATGCCGTGCTGCGCCGCTGGCAGCGCGAACGGACCGCGCGGCTGGCCGCGCTCGACGCCAACCCCGCCACCCGCCACGCCCACCCCGCCTGGCTGGCCGCGGCGCTCGAACGCGACTGGCCGCAACAGGCCGCCGCGGTGATGGCGGCCGACAACGGCGAGCCGCCACTGATGCTGCGGGTCAATCGCCGGCGCTGCCAGCGCGACACGCTGATCGGCCAACTGCAGGCTGCCGGTCACGCGGCCAGCGCCCACCCGTGGCTGGCCAACGCGCTGGTGCTGCCGCACAGCACCGACGTCACCCGGCTGCCCGGCTTCGACGCCGGCCACTTCGCGGTGCAGGACGGTGCCGCCCAGGTCGCCGCCGACCTCGCCGAGCTGCGCGACGGCCTGCGCGTGCTGGATGCGTGCGCCGCGCCCGGCGGCAAGGCCTGCCATCTGCTGGAGCGCGCCGAGATCGACCTCACCGCGCTGGAGTTCGAACCCGCGCGCGCCGAACGCATCCGGCAGAACCTGATGCGGCTGCGGTTGGACGCGAAGATCGTGGTCGGCGACGCCGGCGTGCCCGCGCGCTGGTGGAAGGGCCAGCTGTTCGACCGCATCCTGGTCGATGCCCCATGCTCGGCAACCGGCGTGCTGCGCCGGCGACCGGACGTGCGCCTGCACCGGCGCGAGAGCGATATCGCCGCGATGGGCGCGCAGCAACGGCGCATCCTCGCCGCGCTGTGGCCATTGCTGGCGCCGGGCGGGCGGCTGGTCTACATCACCTGCTCGGTGCTGCGCGCGGAGAACGAGGCCGTGGTCGGCACGTGGCTGGCGCAGCAAGCGGATGCCCAGGCCGTGCCGCTCAGCCTGCCGATCGGCCAGGCCGCCGCGGTGGGCTGGCAGATCCTGCCCGGCGACGGCGATCTCGACGGCATGTATTACGCGGTGGTGCACAAGCGCGGCTGAGCACCTCGCGGCCGCGCCGCCACAGGGCGGGGCTGTGCGGGATCGCGCCGGCCGTTTATGCTTGCCCTCCCTGTCCCCGCAGCGGAACTCCCTTCATCGTGAATCCCCCGGTGCCCTTGTCCCGCGCCCGTCCGTTGTGGTTGCGCGATGCCCGTTGGGAGCTGGTCGTGTTCGGCGCGTTCGCCTTGCTGGTGCTCGGTGCCGGGCTGGGGTTGCGCGATCCGTGGCCTTCGGACGAACCGCGCTTCGCGCTGGTCGCGCAATGGATGGTCGAGCACGGCCAGTGGCTGTTCCCGCACCGCGGCCACGAGCTGTACCCGGACAAGCCGCCGGTGTTCATGTGGCTGCAGGCGCTCAGTTACTACCTCACCGGCCATTGGCGCATCGCCTTCCTGCTGCCCTCGCTGCTCGCCGCGCTGGGCGCGCTGGCACTGGTCTACGACCTGGCTCGGCGGCTGTGGGGTCACCGCAGCGCGCTGCTGGCCGCGGCCACGCTGCTGGTCACGATCCACTTCACCTACCAGATGCGCAACGCGCAGATCGACCCGCTGCTGCTGGGCTGGATGACGCTGGCCAACTACGGCCTGCTGCGCCATCTGCTGCTGGGGCCGTGCTGGCGCTGGTTCGCCGTGGGCTGTTTCTTCGCCGGCGTGGGCGTGGCGACCAAGGGCGTGGGCGTGCTGGCCCTGCTGATGCTGGTGCCGTACATGGTCGCGCGCCGCGGCCACTGGCGGCACCTCGCCCTGCCCACCGGCGGCTGGCGCTGGGCCGGCGGGCTGGCGCTGTTCTTCGTGGCGATCCTCGGCTGGCTGCTGCCGATGCTGCTGATCGCCCATGCCGACGGCGACCCGCAGCACGCCGAGTACGTGCAGAACATCCTGTTCGGGCAGACCGTGCACCGCTACGCCACGCCCACCGGCCATATCCATTCGCCGTTCTACTTCCTCGGCATCATAGTGGTCGACTGGCTGCCGCTGTCGCTGCTGCTGCCGTGGGCGCTGCCGGCGTGGTGGCGCCGGCTGAAACGACGCGATGCGCGTTTCCTGCTGCCGCTGGGCTGGGCCGTGCTGGTGCTGCTGTTTTTCTCGCTCAGCCCCGGCAAGCGCGACGTCTACATCCTGCCGGCGCTGCCGATGGTGGCGCTGGCGCTGGCGCCGCTGCTGCCCGGCCTGTTGCGCCGGCGCGGCGTGCGCATCGCGGTGTTCGCGCTGACCGTGCTGCTGGCCGGCACGCTGGCCGCCGCCTCGGCGCTGGCGATCCATCGCCACCCGGCCTGGGCGCTGAAGATAGAACAGAGCCTGGACCCGCGGATCTGGTGGATGCTGCTGGCCATCGGCGTGGCCGGCCTCGCCATCGCCGCGCTGACGCGGGTGCGCCGCGCGCCGCTGGGATGGCTGCTGTTCGCCGGCGTGCTGTGGAGCGTGTATGGGGTGTGGGGCTATCCGCTACTCAACGGCGACCGCTCGGCGCGCGACGTGATGGTCGAGGCGCGCGCCATCGCCGGCCCGCAGGCCACGATCGGCCTGCTCGCGTGGAAGGAGCAGAACCTGCTGATGGCGCAGGGCCCGGTGACCGAGTTCGGCTTCCGCAAACCGTGGCCGCGGCAGTACGCCGAGGCGATCGCCTGGCTCGAGGGCGATCCCGCGCAACGCTGGATCTTCAGCCTGGACGAGGCGATGGGCGCTTGCGTGGATCGCGCGCGGGCGATCCATGTCGGCCACGCCAACCGCCGCGAGTGGTGGATGTTCAGGCACGACGCGGTAATACCCGGGTGCATCCCGCGTACCGCAGGCGACGACGACGAATGAACCGCACCACTTCCTCTCCACGCCGCCCAGCCTGTCTCGCGGCGGTCTTCGCGAGTGTGACGCGCGCATGACCGATACCCGCCTCGCGCAGGTGTTCGCGCGCCCCGGGCCGGCGTGGACAGTGTCGATCCTGCTGGCCCTGATGCCGCTGTCGTTCTCGATCGACTGGGGGATCAAGGCGCTGCCGCCGGCGCTGCTGTTCCTGCTTGGACTGGCGCTGGTGGCGAGCACCGCCTCGATCCGGCGCAGCTATCGCGCGGCGTGGCCGCCGGTGGCGGTGGCGCTGGCGATGATCGGATTCGTGATCTTCAACGTGCTGCTGCACGACCTGGGCTGGCGACCGCTGGATCGCCCGGCGCACATTCTGCTGTTCCTGGTGGTGGCGGCGTGCTTCAGCCTGCCGTTGCGGATGCGCGTGGTGTGGGCCGGTTTCAGCCTCGGCGCCATCGTGCTGGGCGCGGCCGCCGTGGTGCAGGCCTACGCGCTCGGCATCGACCGTCCGCACGGCCTCAATGGCGGCCCGTCGGCCTCGATCGAACTGGCCACGGTGTTGCTGGGCCTGTCGACGATGGCGCTGGTGCAATTCCTGGCGCGCGGCACGGGGCGCCGGGAACGCTGGCTGCATCTGGTGGCGATGGGCTGCGCCATGTACGGCGCGCTGCTGACCCAGAGCCGCGGCCCGCTGCTGGCATTTGCGCCGGTGTTCCTGCTGCTGGTGCTGCTGCACGCGCGGCGCTGCGGACACTGGCGCTCCAGCCTGCTGCTGGTCGGTGCCGTGTCTGTGGTGGCCGGGACCGTCACCTTCGGCATGCGCGGCGAAATGGTGGAGCGGTTCCAGGCCATCGCGCCGGAGGTCACCCGCTTCGACCATAGCCAGGCCACCCGCGGCGCCGTGATCGAGCGGCTGGAGATGTGGCGCACCGCGGCGCGCGCCTTCGGCGAACACCCGCTGGTGGGCATCGGCGTGGGCCAATTCGACGCGTATACGCGCGAGGAGGTCGCCGCCGGCCGCAGCCATGCCGCGATCGAACGCTACAACCAGCCGCACAACGAGTATCTGGAAGCGGCCGCCACCGGCGGCGTGCCAGGTCTGCTGGTGCTGCTGGCGGTGTTCCTGGTGCCGCTGCGCTACTTCAGCCGGCGCGTGCTGGATGCGGACGACGAAGTAGCGCTGCCGGCCGCCGTCGGCGTCGGCGTGATCGCCTTGTACATGCTCTGCGCGCTCACCGACGCGGTGTTCTACCGGGTGATGACGCAGTCGTTCTATTTCTTCGTGGTGCTGGGGCTGGCGCTGCGACTTGCCTGGCTGCGCCACCGCGAGCCGCCGCGGGTGGCCGCGGCCTGACCGAGGCGGACGACTGTCCTACGCAGTGGCGGCGGCCGGTGGCGCGGCCACGTGACCCACGTGCATCGATGGCCGCAACGGGGTCGGTGCAACGACCGCGCGCAGGTCGAGCGGCGCGACGGCAAACTCGTCGCGGTACTGCTCGACGCCGCGTTCGCAACGAACGAGGTTGCGCTGCCGCGTCTCGGCCAGGATGCGGTCGTTGGGGTTGTCCACCAGGTGCTTGCGGGTGGGGTGGTAGAGATGGACCGCCAGCGCGCCCAGGCGCAGGTCGCGGCGCAGCAGCCCGGCGTGGAAGGCGCGCACGGCCAGTTCGGTATCCTCGCGACCCCAGCCGGTCATCGCTTCGTTGAAACCGTTGAGGCGCAACAGGTCGTCGCGCCAGAAACCCATGTTGCAACTCTTGATGCCACGCTGGCGCATGCTCGGACGGGCGAACAGATGGGCGAGCAGCGGGAGGCGCACGGTGTGGCGGCGACGGTCGATGCCGCGGCGGAAGAAATCCGGAAAGGTCGGCCCGCGGCCCAGCATCTCCTGCACCGAGCGGGCATCGGTGAGCACGCGCGAACCCTGGGTGAAGCAGCCGCGCCGGGCGAAGCGGCGATGGTCGGCGATGAAATGCCGCTCGACCACCATGTCGCCGTCGAGCAGGATGATGTAGTCGCCCTGCGCGGCGGCGATTGCGCGGTTGCGCGCGCGACTCATGCGCGCGCCGTCGTCGGGCTGCCACAGGTGCACCAGCCGCACCGGATAGTCGTGCGCCAGGCGTCGCAGCAGTTCGCTGGTGGCCGGGCGCGAGCCGTCGTCGGTGACGATCACCTCGTGCGGCAGTTCGGTCTGGCTGGCCAGCGCGCGCAGCACCAGTTCCAGCGCCTCGGGCCAGTTATAGGTGATCACGGCAACACTGATGCGCATGGCATGCCCCCCACAGCGGTACATGAAGACTGCATTGGATGCGGCCTCCGGCCGCTGGCGGACGCGATGTTCCGCTTCCATGTCTCGCGTCGGACGATCCGCGCCGATATCCGGCTTGCGGCGAACCTGACGCTGACTGTGGGCGCCCTGCGCCCCTTACGCCGTCCCACGGCAACCGCTCCAGGAGGCTGCGGCGTCCGGAATCCCTCCAATCGCACGCCAGCCACGGAATTCACTCCGCATTCACAGCATAACGCAGCGGCGGACCACTCGCATGATTCGGCTAGAATCGCCGCCATGCCCGCGTTTCCCCTGACCCTCGCCGTGATCACCCGCAACGAGGCGGCCCACATCGCCCGCTGCCTGGACAGCGTGCCGTTTGCCGCCGAGAAACTGGTCGTCGATTGCGGCAGCGACGACGACACCGTGGCGATCGCGCAGGCGCATGGCGCGCGCGTCGTCCACCAGGACTGGCTGGGTTTCGGGCCGCAGCGCAATTTCGCCGCCGGCCAGTGCGCGCACGACTGGATCCTGGTCCTGGACGCCGACGAATACCTCGGCGGCGACCTCGCCGACGAACTGCAGCGGCGCCTGCCCGCACTGATGGCCGGCCACGCTGCCGCCGCGTACCTGCGCCGCAGCACGGTCTACATGGGCGCGCCGATGCGCTGGTACCGGCCAGCCACGGGCGAGCGCATGGCCCGCCTGTACCACCGCGGCCGCGCGCGCTGGAGCGATGCGCGCGTGCACGAATCGCTGCAGTTCGATGGCCCCGCGCCCACCCTGCGCGGCAGCTTCCTGCACACCAACAACCCGACCCTGGTGCACAAGCAGCTCAAGGTGCTGCAGTACGCCGAGCTGAAATGCCGCGACTGGCTGGACAAGGGCAAGCCGGCGCGGATGTGGCAGGCGCCGTTCGTCTACGCGCTGGCTTTCCTCAAGGATTACCTGTTCCGGCTGGCCTGCCTGGATGGCTGGCGCGGCTTCGTGATCGCGCAGACCGCCGCCAGCTACGCGCTGTACAAGCGCATGCGCTACTACGAGATGACGCGCAACCCGGCATCCGTCGAACAGGCCGCCAGCGCGCTGCGCGCGCAGGGCGCGAGCATCGAATGAACAGTCCCAGACGCTATCTGATGTACGGCTCCGAGCGCTACGCGCTGGCCATCCTGCGCCCGCTGCAGGAGGCGGTGCGCGCCCGCGGCGGCGAGGCGGCGTGGTTTTTCGACGGCCCCGGCGCCGAGGATCTGGTCGAGGGCGAGCGCCTGCTCGACGTGGCCGGCGTGCGCGCATGGAAGCCCGACGCCGTGCTGACCCCGGGCAATCACCTGCCGCATTTCTTCACCGGCGTGAAGGTCGAGGTGTTCCACGGTTTCGATGCGGGCAAGCCGCGCCACATCTACATCCGCGGTTTCTTCGATCTGTACTGCACCACCGGTCCACGCGATACCGCCCAGTTCCAGGCGCTGGCGGACCGGCTCGGCCACTTCACGGTGACCGAGACCGGCTGGCCCAAGCTCGACCCGTTCATGCGCGAGATCGCCGGTCCGCTGCCGCCGGTGCGCCGGCCGCCGGTGATCCTCTACCACTCCACCTTTTCGCCGTCGTGGAGTGCCGCCGAGACGCTGTACGAGGAAGTGAAGCGGTTGTCGCGCGACGGTCGCTGGCACTGGATCGTCACCTTCCATCCGAAGATGAACCCGGAGACCACGGCGAAGTTCAAGGCGCTGCAGAACGAGTACCTCACCTTCGCCGAGAACGACAACATCCTGGAGCTGTTCCCGCAAGTCGACATGATGTGCTCGGATACCTCCTCGGCGCTCAACGAGTTCCTGCTCACCGGCAAGCCGGTGGTGACATTCAAGAACCGGCGCCCCGGGCCGCAGTTGCTCGACATCGACGACGCGAAGGACTTCGAGCCGGCGATCGAACGCGCGCTGGCGCGGCCGCCGGAACTGATGCAGGCGATCGCCGACTACGGCAACGCCATCCATCCGCGCCGCGACGGCCGCTCCAGCGAGCGCGTGCTTGACGCGATCGACGCCTTCCTCGCCCGCGGCGGTCGCAACCGCCGGCGCAAGCCGCTCAACCTGTGGCGCAAGCTGAAACTGCGTCGCCGCATCGGCTACTGGGGTCCGGCCTAGCGATGCCCTGATCCGGTCGCAGGCTAGAATCTCTCTCTCCCACCGCGAGTGCACCCCGTGCCGCCCAGCTCCTTCAGCCGTTCCGAACACCTGCGCGCGGTCTGGCCGTGGCTGCCGCTGTGGATGCTGGTGGCGCTGCTGGCGATCTTCGCGCACGGCCCGATGCCGCTGTATTCCACCCGCACGCTGGCGGTGGCCTGGGACATGTTCAGCCATGGCCAGTGGCTGGTGCCGCACATCAACGGCGCGCCGTACAGCGAGAAGGCGCCGCTGCTGTTCTGGCTGATCGAGGCCGGCTGGTTCGTGTTCGGCGTCAGCGACGTGTGGCCGCGCGTGCTGGAGGTGCTGTTCGGCGGCGCGCAGCTGGTGCTGGTGTCGCTGCTGGCGCGGCGGCTGTTCCCGCACCGGCCGTGGATGGCCAAGGCCGCGCCGTGGATGCTGCTGGCGTTCGGCTACGCGTTCCTGTTCGCCTTGCAGATCATGTACGACGTGCTGCTGGCGGTCTGGGTGCTGGCCGCGCTGCTGTGCCTTACGCCGAAGCCGCGACGGGTCGAACCGCGCTGGCTGCTGTTCGGTGTCTGCGTGGGGCTGGGGTTGCTGACCAAGGGCCCGGTGATGCTGCTGCACGTCGCCTTCCCGTGGCTGCTCGGGCCGCTGTGGAACGAATGGGCGCGCGAGCATCGCGCGCGCTGGTACGGCTCCGGCGTGCTGTCGCTGTTGCTCGGCGGCGCGATGCTGCTGGCATGGGCGTTGCCGGCCGGCCTGGTCGGGGGGGACGCCTATCGCGAACGGCTGTTCTTCACCCAGACCGCAGGGCGCGTGGTCGACAAGCTGTCCGAAGGCAAGGATCTGCAGAACCACGCCGAACCGTTCTGGTTCTACGTGCTTTGGTTGCCGGTGCTGTTGTTCCCGTTCAGCGGCTGGCCGCGCGCGTGGGTGGCCGTGGCCGGGCTGCGCCGGCCGCTGGAATCGGGCCTGCGCTTCGCGCTGTGCTGGCTGGTTCCCGCATTCGTGGTGTTCTCGCTGATCAGCGGCAAGCAGCTGTATTACCCGCTGCCGGAGCTGGCCGGCGTGGCTCTGCTGATGGCCGGTGCGATCGCCGTGCTGCGCGAGCGCCGCGCCGCGCTGGCCAACCATTACGCGCTCGGCACCTGGCCGCTGGGCGTGGGGGGGATCGTCTTCGCGCTGCTGCTGTTCGCGCTGCCCATGCTGGTGGAGCACGCCGTCGTGCAGGGCGACTGGGCGCACACGGTCGCGCCGTACAGCCGCTACTTCAGCGTGATCTTCCTGCTGCTCGGCATCCTGCTGCTGATGCGCGGCCGCGGCGAGCTGCGCCGGCTGGCGGTGGCCGGGCTGATCGGCGTGTTCGCGCTGAATGCGCTGTTCACGCTGACCCTGTGGCCGCGCTGGGACCTGCGCCCGTCGGCCGAACTGCTGGGCCGCGCCGAGCAGGCCGGCCACCCGCTGGCCTTCATGGGCAGCTACGCCGGCGAGTTCCACTTCGCCGGCCGGCTGACCCGGCCGATCACCGAGCTGTACGGCGACCAGGCGCTGGCCGATTACGCACGCGCGCATCCCGATGCGCTGGTGGTCGACCGGCCGGACCACCTGACCCCGGCCGACCTGCGCTACGCCTTGCTGGCGCAGCCGTTCCGCTCGTCGTGGGTGGTGATCTGGACGGCCAGTTCGCTGGCCGATCTGCGCGCCGGCCACACGCCGCCGGAACCGGCACAGCCGACCCAGCTCTATCCGGCCGACGAACGCCGCTACCGCCTGCCTTGAACGCCCTGCTCGACAACCTGCGCCGCCAATGCGACGGCCCGCGCGATGGCGCGCTGCTGCGCTACTCGCTGGGCAGCGCCCTGCTTGATGCGGGCGACGCCGCCGGTGCGGTGGCAGCACTCGAACGCGCGCTGGAGTTCGACCCGACCTATTCGGCCGCGTGGAAACTGTTGGGCAAGGCCCGGCTCGCCAGCGGCGAGCTCGCCTCGGCGGCCGACGCCTGGCGTCGCGGCATCGCCGCCGCCGGCGCACGCGGCGACAAGCAGGCCGAAAAGGAGATGACCGTGTTCCTGCGCCGGCTGGAGAAATCGCCCGCGCCGGGCGACGCGGCTCAGTCCTGACGCCTCTCGTCGTCGTACGGACTGACCAGGCCCACCGCCGACCAGCGCTTGTACTGCCACTGGTACTGCGCGAACGCTTGCTCGACGCAATCCTGCACGCCGCGATTGAGCGCCGTGCAGGCGACCTGCGGGTCGGCATCGGCGATGCCGGGCGGCGCCTCGCGCAGGTGGATGCGGTAGCCCGCGCCGGCGGGCAAGCGTTCGGCGAAGGCGAACAGCACCGTGGCGCCGGTGCGTGCGGCCAGCCGCGGCAGCAGCACCATGGTCAGCGCATCGCGGCCGAAGAACGGCGCCAGCCGCCCCTCGCCCGCGCGCGGCTTCTGGTCAGGCAGGATGCCCACCGCGCCGCCGGCGGCCACGCGCTTGTACAAGGCGCGCACGCCGGCGCCGTCGGCGCGGATCTGCTCGGGTGCCAGCGCCCCGCGCACCTTGCGCAGCAGGCCCTCGATGGCGGCGATGCGCGGCGGCCGGTACAGGATCGCCATCGGCGTCTTGCGGCACAGCCAGTAGTTCAGCAACTCCCAGCAGCCCAGGTGCGGCGCGGCAATGATCACGCCCCTGCCCGCCGCCAGCGCGGCATCGAGCAGCGCCTCACCGCGCACCTCGCGCACCAGATCCAGCGCACGTTCGGCGCCACCGCCCCACACCTTGACGATCTCGGTGATCGACTTGCCGCTCTCGCCCATCACCTCGCGCAGCAGCTCGCGCTGGCGCACCGCGTCCGACAACGGCCGCGCGATCCGCAGGTTCACCGCGGTGTGATGGGCCGTGCGCCCCCCGCGCCACAGCACCAGCCGCCCCAGCCCCGCCCCGACGCCATGCAGCGCCCGCAACGGCAACAGCGCCAACAGGCGCAACAGCAGATAGATCATGTAGATGTCGAAACGCATGAGCGAAAGTGTAGCTGGGCCGGAAATGGGGAATCGGGAATGGGAATAGTCAGGCGCGCACCGGATGGGCTCGCCCGACTGCGTGGCATCAGCCGCCGGGCGCTATGCTTTTCCCATTCCCGATTCCCCAATCCCGGCCACCCCATGATCTCCCTCATCCAGCGCGTGACCTCCGCCAGCGTGCAGGTCGAGGACGAGACCGTCGGCGCGATCGACGCCGGCCTGCTCGCGCTGGTCGCGGTGCAGCCGGAGGATGGCGAGGCGCAGGCCCGGCGCATGCTGGAACGGTTGCTCGGCTACCGCGTGTTCGCCGACGATGCCGGCCGCATGAACCGCTCGCTGCGCGACACCGGCGGCGGCCTGCTGCTGGTCAGCCAGTTCACCCTGGCCGCCGACACCCGCTCGGGGATGCGCCCCAGCTTCACCCGCGCCGCCGCGCCCGAGCATGCGCGCCACTGGTTTGACTACCTGCTGGGACTGGCGCGGGTTGCCCATCCGAGGGTGGAAACCGGACGCTTCGGTGCCCATATGGTGGTCCAGCTGGTCAACGACGGCCCGGTCACCTTCTGGCTGGACACTGCCTGACCGAGGTGCCGCGCGGCACCCCGCAGACAGCGCCAACACCGCGGTCTGGCTCGAATTTTGCGTGTCGTCCGACGCGGCAGACGACAGAATTTTTCACTTGAAAACTGGTCAGAAAAGCAGCACATCGCTATAATGTCCGGTTCTTGCACCCCTTTGGCGGTCGGTCAATCCATGAACAGCAAAGCTCCCCATGAGCAACAGTCGGAAATCAAGGCACTCATCTCGAAGGGCCTGGAGCAGGGCTATCTGACCTACGCCGAGATCAACGATCACCTCCCCGACGACATCGTCGACCCGGAGCAGATCGAAGACATCATGGCGGTGCTCAAGGGCGTCGGCATCGAAGTCCATGACGCCGCGCCGGATACCGACACCATCTCCGACAGCGCCGCCCCCGGCGGCGGCCCGGGCGATGACGACTCCGCCGCCGAAGAGGCCGTGGCGCTGCTCTCCGCCGTGGACGCCGAAGTGGGCCGCACCACCGACCCGGTGCGCATGTACATGCGCGAGATGGGCACGGTCGAGCTGCTCACCCGCGAGGGCGAGATCGCCATCGCCAAGCGCATCGAGGAAGGCCTGGGCCAGGTGCAGACCGCACTGGCCAGTTTCCCGCTGACCATCGAGCTGCTGCTGGAGGAATACGACCAGCACCTGGACGGCAAGCGCCGCCTCAGCGAGATCCTGGCCGGCTTCCTCGACCTGGAGGAAGCCGCCGACCTCGCCCGCAAGGAGAAGGAAGCCGCCGCCGCCGAGGCCGCCGAGCTTGGCCTGGACGAGGAATCCGATGGCGACGACGAGGATTCCGACGACGCCAGCGAAGAGGAAGAAGCCGGCCCCACCGGTCCGGACCCGGAGGAGGTCAAGCGCCGCATGGAGCTGCTGCGCGAGTACTACGCCAAGTTCCAGAAGGCCGCGCCGAAAGCCGCCAGCATCACCGACAAGAAGATCGTCAAGCTGCGCGACCAGATGGCCGAGGAGTTCCTCAAGCTCAAGCTGCCCAGCGCGCTGATCGACGGTTTCGTGCGCAAGCTGCGCGAGGTCGTGGGCGACATCCGCCATCACGAGCGCGTGCTGCTGGACATCTTCGTCAAGCAGGTGAAGATGCCCAAGGCCGAGTTCATCAAGGCCTTCCCCAGCAACGAGGGCAACCTCGAGTGGGTCGCCGAGCTCAGCCGCAAGCGGCAGAAGTGGTCGCCGAACATCAAGATCTACCGCGAGGCGATCGACGCCGAGCAGGAGAAGCTGGCCGCGATCGAGCGCAAGCTGTTCCTGCCGCTGATCGACATCAAGGACATCAACCGCGCCATGGCCTCGGGCGAGGCCAAGGCCCGGCGCGCCAAGAAGGAAATGGTCGAGGCGAACCTGCGCCTGGTGATCTCGATCGCCAAGAAGTACACCAACCGCGGCCTGCAGTTCCTCGACCTGATCCAGGAAGGCAACATCGGCCTGATGAAGGCGGTGGACAAGTTCGAATACCGCCGCGGCTACAAGTTCTCGACCTACGCCACCTGGTGGATCCGCCAGGCGATCACCCGCTCGATCGCCGACCAGGCGCGCACCATCCGCATCCCGGTGCACATGATCGAGACGATCAACAAGTTGAACCGCATTTCCCGCCAGATGCTGCAGCAGTTCGGCCGCGAGGCGACGCCGGAGGAACTGGCCAAGGAAATGGAGATGCCCGAGGACAAGATCCGCAAGGTGCTGAAGATCGCGAAGGAACCGATCTCGATGGAAACCCCGATCGGCGACGACGAGGATTCCCACCTGGGCGACTTCATCGAGGACGGCAACGCCAGCTCGCCGATCGACTCGGCCACCGAGACCGGCCTGATGGAAACCGTGCGCGACGTGCTCGCCGGGCTCACCCCGCGGGAGGCCAAGGTGCTGCGCATGCGCTTCGGCATCGACATGAACACCGACCACACCCTGGAAGAGGTCGGCAAGCAGTTCGACGTCACCCGCGAGCGGATCCGCCAGATCGAGGCCAAGGCGCTGCGCAAGCTGCGCCACCCGAGCCGCTCCGAACAGCTGCGCTCGTTCCTCGACGTCGAGTAGGCGCACGCCAACGCACCACCGGAACAGCCCCGCCACGTGCGGGGCTTTCTTTTGCCCGGCCGCTCGCCGGCGATTTTCGATGCGGTTGAATCCGAATGGCCGCGCCCGCCGTATGCCTGTGACAGGGAGCATGTCCGATCGTCGGGCATGTGGCCCCGGTCGCCAGCGGAAAGTTGCGTATGATGGGTCCGGATCGCTCTGCCACCGAGGTGACGCCCTTTCGGGCGATACGACCCGTGCCTGCCGCCGTGAACCACGCCATGCCTGACGCACGTTACTGGTCGACGCAGATGGCCGCCGTGTCCGCGCAGCGTGACCGCGCGAGTTTCATGCGCATCTTCGATCACTTCGCGCCACGCCTGCAGCGCTACCTGCGCAACCTCGGCGTGCCCGAATCGATCGCCGACGAGCTGGTGCAGGAGGCCTTGCTGACGCTGTGGCGCAAGGCCGCGATGTTCGATCCGGCGCGCGCCAGCCTCGCCACCTGGCTGTATCGCGTGGCGCGCAACCTCTACATCGACCACGTGCGCAGGGAACCGCACTGGTCGCCGATCCAGGAAGGCCTGGACCAGCTCGACCAGCTCGAATCCGGCCGGCTCGACTCGCAGCCCGAATCCTCCTTCGACCAGGACCTGTTGAAGCAGGCCATCGATCAACTTCCCCCGGTGCAGGCCAAGCTGGTTCGCATGTGTTACCTAGAAAGCAAAAGCCACAGCGAGATCGCGCGGGAGCTGGACATGCCGCTGGGCTCGGTCAAATCCTCGCTGCGGCGCTCGTTCGCCAAACTGCAGGGCAGCATGAGGGGCGCGCGATGAAGCCGAATCGTCACCTCGACGACGCCACCCTGATCGGCTATTCCGCCGGCGCCCTGCCCGCCGCGCTGGCGGTGGTTGCGGCGGCTCATCTGGAACGCTGCGCGGAGTGCCGCGCGCATCTGCGGGACGCCGACCAGATCGGCGGTGCCCTGCTGCAACAGCAACGCGCAGAAGGCCCGGCGGAGGATGCGCGCATCGCGATCCTGGCCCGGCTCGATGCCGAGCCGGAGACCGGGCAGGCGGCGTTGCCGCCCGAGGCCGTCGATGCCCGCGATCCCGATCGCCTGCCGCGCGCCCTGCACCCGTGGTTCGGCCAGTCCCTGCGCGCGTTGCGCTGGAAGCGCGTGGCGCCGGGCGTGCAGCGCATTCGCGCCGGCGGCATCGCTGGCGGCGACCTGATGCTGCTGCGCATCGCGCCAGGCAGCAAACTGCCTCTGCACAGCCACGGCGGCAGCGAGCTGACGATGATCCTGGACGGCGCCTACGACGACCTGCTCGGTCACTTCGGCCCCGGCGACGTGGCCGACCTGGACGGCGAAACCCTGCACCAGCCGGTGACCTCGCCCGGCGTGCCGTGCATCTGCGTGGCCGCCACCGATGCGCCGCTGAAGTTCTCCGGCTGGCTCGCGCGCACGCTGCAACCGCTGTTCGGCTTCTAGAACCGTGTCCGCGCGCGACGCGATGGACACGGCGCTGGTGCTGTTCCGGCGCGACCTGCGCCTCACCGACAACCCGGCGTGGAGCGCGGCCTGTACGCAACACGCACGGGTGCTGCCGGTCTTCATCCATGCCGATGACGACGCCGGCTCCACCGGCGCCGCCAGCCGCTGGTGGCTGCACCATTCGCTGTTGGCGCTGGACCACGACTTGCGCGATGCCGGCGCCGCCCTGCACCTGCGTCGTGGCGAGCCGCTGGGCACCCTGCGCGAGCTGATCGACCGCAGCGGTGCACGCACGGTGTACTGGAACCGCTTGTACGAGCCGGCCGCGATCGAGCGTGACACGCGCATCAAGAGCGCCCTGCAGGCCGACGGCGTCGCGGTGCACAGCCACAACGCCGCGTTGTGGTGCGAGCCATGGCAGATCGCCACTCAGCAAGGCCAGCCGTACAAGGTGTTCACGCCGTACTGGCGCAACCTGCGTGCGCAACTGCAGGCGACCGGACCGCTGCCCGCGCCACGCGTGCCGGGCTGGCGCGACTTGTCCGGCAGCCTGCCGCTGGCGGCACTCGAGCTGCTGCCGCGCATCGCCTGGGCCGATGGCCTGGCCGCCAGCTGGCAACCGGGCGAAGCCGGCGCGCAGGAGTTGCTGGAGATATTCGCCGACGACGCCATCGGCGACTACGCGCACGCACGCGACCTGCCCGCGCGCCATGGCACCTCGCGGCTGTCGCCACACCTGCACTTCGGCGAGATTTCGCCGCGGCAAATCCACTTCGAACTCGATCTTCGCGCCCGTGCCGCCGACGCCACACGCCGCCCCGACATCGAGCCGTATCTGCGCGAGCTGGGCTGGCGCGAATTCGCCCATCACCTGCTGTACCACTTTCCCCACACGCCCACCGACAACTTCAATCCGCGCTTCGACGATTTCCCGTGGGCGTCCGCGGATCAGGCCTTGCTGGAACGCTGGCAACGCGGCCGCACCGGCGTCCCGCTGGTCGACGCCGGCATGCGCGAGCTGTGGCACACCGGCTGGATGCACAACCGCGTGCGCATGGTCGTGGCCAGTTTCCTGACCAAGAACCTGCGCCAGCACTGGCAGCACGGCGCGCGCTGGTTCCGGGACACCCTGGTCGACGCGGACCTCGCCAACAACACGCTGGGCTGGCAGTGGGTGGCCGGCTGCGGCGCCGACGCGGCGCCCTACTTCCGCGTGTTCAACCCGGTGACGCAAGCACGCAAGTTCGATCCGGATGGCGCCTACCTGCGCCGCTGGTTGCCGGAACTGGCCGCTGCGCCCGCAGCGCTGCTCCACGAGCCGTGGAAGGACGCCGCCCTGCTTCAACGCAGCGGCTACCCCCCACCGATGGTCGATCTCGGCCAATCGCGCCAGCAGGCGCTGGATGCCTACGGCGCGCTTGCCCGCTGAGGCAGGGTTGGCTGCTCAGGTGTCGTCGCCGTCCGAGAGTGTCGCGCGGTCGCCACCGGCGGCCTTGCTGCGGTACAGCGCCCGGTCGGCGGCAGCGAGCAGCTCGTGACGCGAACCGTTCTTGCTGTGGGCGATGCCGATGCTGAGCGTGGAATCGACGCCCAGCCCGGCGGTAATCGCCGCAAAATTTTGCCGGATCAACTGCGCCCGGCTGACCAGTTCCTCGCCGCTGGCACTGCAGATGGCCATGGCAAATTCGTCACCGCCAAGGCGTGCAATCAAGTCCTCGCCGCGCACCGCCTGGCGAAGCGATGCACCGACGGCGGCCAGCACCTCGTTGCCCATGTGGTGACCCATCGTGTCGTTGATCGTCTTGAAGCGATCGGCGTCGATCAGCAGCACGCCGATGCCGTAATGAAGACGGCCGGAGCGCGCCAGCGTGTCCTCCCAGCGGGCGACGAACGCGCGCCGGTTCGGCAGGCCGGTGAGGTCGTCGGTATGCGCCAGGTGGGCCATGCGCTCGACTTCGACCGCGTTCCGGCTGGCCTCTTCGATTGCTTCCCGCGCCTCCTGCTCGGCAGCGGTTGCCCGTCTCAGCGCAAGGGTTTTCTCGAGCTCGATCTGCAGCAGCTGCTGCACGGCGTCGGCAATGCATTGCAAGGCCTCGACCTGGTCCCCGCTCAACCCGATCGGGCGGCGGCTGGCACTGCATACCGTGCCGATCGTGATGTCGCCAGCAAGGATCGGCACGGCGACGAAGCTCTTGATGCCCGCTGTCTGCGCGTCGCCCGTGGCCACCACGTCGCGGCCCACGTCCATGCTGGCCGCCTGGCCGGCGAGGAACATGGAGCGGCACATCGAGTCATGCCAGGCGGTCTGGCTTTTCTCGACGATCTGCAACTCCCCGGTGTTCAGGCTGAACAGCACGTCTTGCCGCTGCGCTTCCCAGTCAATCGCGGTCACGAAACTGGTTTCCATGCCGGTGATGTGCTGGACCACGCGCAGCAGGGGGCGAGACACGGTTTCCAGCGCCGACGATGGGTCGGCGATGGACTGCGGCCCGGGCAAGGCGAGATCGGTACTGGACATGCGAACTCCTTGGCTCACCCAAGGCGTGTCCTGCATGGATGCGGCAACGACTCGATTGGTGACCCCTTTTGCGATTTTTCACTCGTTGCGCAATGCGGTATCGGCACGGCCACGAAGATCTTGATGCTCGCTGCCTGCGCGTCGCCCGTCGCCGGCAAGGCGAGATCGGCACTGAACAGCACACGCCGCCGCGAGGTGGCGCGAACGACGGCTTCGCATCCGCATGCATCCGCGGCGCCATTCGCGCCGTATGTGTCATTGAACCGCTCACCGGATGTTTCCCTGATGGCCGCCCGATCGACATCGCCTGCAACGCCTTCGCCCCTCCAGGCACCTGCCGGTGGCCCCGTTGCGGTCGCGGAGCGCTCCTGGGCGGCCCGCACGCTGCGTCGCTGGTTCGACACCAGCACCGTGGTGGAGATCGACGAGAGCCGCGAGGACCGGATCGACTGGCTGCGCGCGGCACCGTTCGTCGCGATGCACCTTGCCTGCCTCGGGGTGATCCGGGTCGGCGTGTCGCCGGTCGCGTTGGGCGTGGCGGGCGCGCTCTACATGCTGCGCATGTTCGCGCTGACCGGGTTCTATCACCGCTATTTCTCGCATCGCACGTTCCAGACCTCGCGCGCAGTGCAGTTCGTGTTTGCGCTGATCGGTGCGTCCTGCGTGCAACGCGGACCGCTGTGGTGGGCGGCGCATCACCGGCAGCACCACCGGGTTGCGGACACGCCGGCCGATCCGCATTCGCCGCGCGTGCACGGCTTCCTGTGGAGCCATGTCGGCTGGTTCCTGACCCCGCGCAATTTCCGCACCGACCTGGCGCGCGTACCGGACCTGGCGAAGTATCCGGAGCTGCGCTGGCTGGATCGGTTCGACATCGCGGTGCCGCTGCTGCTGGCCATGGCGATGTACGGGCTGGGCGCGTTGCTGCAACACGTGGCGCCGCAGCTGGGCACCAGTGGCGGGCAGATGCTGGTGTGGGGTTTCTTCGTGTCCACCATCGTGTTGTTCCACGCCACGGTGACGATCAACTCGCTGGCGCATCGCTTCGGCCGTCGTCGTTACGCGACAAAGGACGACAGCCGCAACAACCTGTGGCTGGCGCTGCTGACGTTCGGCGAAGGCTGGCACAACAACCACCACTTCTTCCCCGGCTCCAGTCGCCAGGGCTTCCGCTGGTGGGAAGTCGACGTGACCTGGTACGGACTGAAGCTGATGGCGATGCTGGGCCTGGTGCGCGGGCTGAAACCGGTGCCGGCGTGGGTGCTGGCCAGGGCGGGGAGCTGAGCGATGCGCATCGCCGTGGTCGGGTCGGGCATCGCGGGGCTGGCATCGGCGTGGCTGCTGTCGCGCAAGCATGAGGTGACGCTGTTCGAGGCCAATGACTATTTCGGCGGGCACACCCATACGCACGAGGTGGAGCAGGCCGGAAAAAGCTACCGCATCGACAGCGGCTTCATCGTGCACAACCCGGCGCACTATCCGCTGCTGACGCGGATGTTCGCGCAGCTGGGCGTGGCCTCGCAGCCGACCACGATGAGCTTTTCGGTGCACAGCGAGGCCAGCGGGCTGGAGTACAACGCCACCACGCTGGACACGCTGTTCTGCCAGCGCCGCAACCTGCTGTCGCCGCGCTTCCTCGGCATGGTGCGCGACCTCGCCCGCTTCTACCGCGAGGCACCCGCGCTGTTGCTCACGCCCGAGGACACGACCAGCCTCGGCGATTACCTGCTGCAGCACGGTTACGGCACCGCGTTCCGCGACGAACATCTGATTCCGATGGCCTCGGCACTGTGGTCGTCGCCGCCCACGCAGATCCTGCAGTTTCCCGCGCGCTACCTGGTGCAGTTCATGGCCAACCACCAGATGCTGCAACTGGCCGGACGTCCGCAGTGGCGCGTGGTGAAGGGCGGCTCGTCGACCTACGTGGCGGCGTTGCGCGCGCACTGGCCGGTGCGCGAGCGGCTGCACTGCCCGGTGCATTCGATCCTGCGCCACGCCGGCGGCGTCGAGGTGTGCAGCGCGGCGGGCGTGGAGCATTTCGACCAGCTGGTGCTGGCCTGCCACAGCGACCAGGCGCTGCGCCTGCTGGGCGACGCGAACGAGCGCGAGCATTCGATCCTGGGCGCGATGACCTACCAGGCCAACGACACCGTGCTGCACACCGACGCCAGCGTGCTGCCGCGCCGGCGCAAGGCGTGGGCGGCCTGGAATGCGTGGCTGCCGCGCGATCCCGCCGCGCCGTGCACGGTCAGCTACTGCATGAACCTGCTGCAGGGCATCGCCTCGCCTGAGCCCTTCGTGGTCAGCCTGAATCGCAGCGAGGCAATCGACCCGGCCAAGGTCCTGGCGCGCATGCGCTACCACCATCCGGTTTACACCCGCGCCTCGGTGCAGGCGCAGGCGCGCAAGGCCGAAATCCAGGGCTGGCGCCGCACCTGGTTTGCCGGCGCGTACTGGGGCTGGGGTTTCCACGAGGACGGCATGCGCAGCGCGGTCGAGGTGGCTGCGTCGCTCGGCGTGCATTGGCCACCGGACCATGCGCCGGTGGCGACGCCCACTCCGCACCAGGCGGAGCTGATGGCGTGACGACGAAACCGGCCAGCTCGAAGCTGCGATTGGCCAGCGCCGTGTACGAAGGCGTGGTGCGCCACCGTCGGCATGAGCCGCACGCACACGCGTTCAGCTATCGCATGGCCCAGCTGTACCTGGACCTGGACGAGGTCGAGCGGATATTCGCCGAGCGCTGGCTGTGGTCGACCACGCATCGCAACCTGGCGCAGTTCCGCCGCAGCGACTACCTGGGACCGGCGACCCTGTCGCTGACCGATGCGGTGCGCCAGCGGGTGGAGCAAGCCACCGGCACGCGGCCGAGCGGTCCGATCCGCCTGCTCACCCACCTGCGTTACGCCGGCATGGTGTTCAACCCGGTCAGCTTCTACTACTGCTTCGCCGAGGATGGCGAAACCCTGCTGGCGGTGCTGGCCGAAATCACCAACACGCCGTGGAAGCAGCGCCACGCCTATGTGCTGCCGGTCGAGGACGCACAGGTGCATGGCCGCGCACTGCACTGGAACTTTGCCAAGACCTTCCACGTGTCGCCCTTCATGCCGATGGACTGCACCTACGACTGGCGCTTCACCGTGCCGGCCGAGGACCTGCGCGTGCACATGAACGTGATGCGCGAAGGCCGGCGCACGTTCGACGCCACGCTGAACCTGCGGCGCCTGCCGCTGACCGGCGCGTCGCTGGCGCGCGTGCTCTGGCGCTATCCGCTGATGACCGCCCAGGTGGTCGGCGCGATCCACTGGCATGCACTGCGGCTGTGGCTGAAGCGCAATCCGGTGCACGACCATCCGGCGCCGCCCGCGCGCCCTGCCGACTGAAACGAACGCTCCCGAGGTTTGCCATGAACGATATCGCCAGCACCCGTACCCGCGACGACGCCGCATTCGGCGGGCTCGATCGCTTCCTGCGCCGGCAACTGCTCGAGCGGATGCGCGGCCTGCGCCACGGCCGGCTGGTGCTGAGCGACGCCTGCGGCACGGCCGAGCTGGGTGAACCCGCCAGTGCGCAGCCCACGCTGCAGATCCACCTGCAGGTGCTGGACCCGGGCTTCTACCGCGCAGTGGCGCGCCATGGCAGCGTCGGCGCCGGCGAGTCGTACATGGACGGCCAGTGGCGCTGCGACAACCTGGTCGGCCTGATCCAGCTGCTGGTGCGCAACCGCGACCTGCTCGACGGGATGGAGAGCGGCGTGGCCCGGCTCGGCGGCATGGCGATGCGGCTGTGGCACGCGCTGCGTCGCAACACCCGCGACGGCAGCCGCCGCAACATCGCCGCGCACTATGACTTGGGCAACGATTTCTTCAGCCTGTTCCTCTCGGCGGACCTGATGTACTCCTCGGCGATCTGGAGCGACCCGGCCGACACGCTGGAAACCGCTTCCGCACGGAAGCTGGAGCGGATCTGCCGCCAGCTCGACCTCCAGCCCGCCGACCGGGTGATCGAGATCGGCACCGGCTGGGGCGGCTTCGCGCTGTACGCGGCGCAGCACTACGGCTGCCATGTCACCACCACCACGATCTCGCGCGAGCAGCATGCGCTGGCCAGCCAGCGCGTCGCCGAAGCCGGCATGCAGGGACACGTCACCGTGCTGCTGGAAGATTACCGCGACCTCGACGGCCAGTACGACAAGCTGGTCTCGATCGAGATGGTCGAGGCGATCGGCGCCCCGTATCTGGACGTCTATTTCGGCAAGCTCGGCCGCCTGCTGAAGCCGGAGGGCCTGGCGCTGGTGCAGGCGATCACCATCGAGGACCACCGCTACGCGCAGGCGTTGAGGTCGGTCGACTTCATCAAGCGCCACGTGTTTCCCGGCAGCTTCATCCCCTCGATCAGCGCACTGCTCGCGGCCAAGACCCGCGCCAGCGACCTGAGCCTGATCCGGCTGGAGGACTTCGGCAGTTCGTACGCGCAGACGCTCAAGGCATGGCGCGAGCGCTTCATGGCCCGCCTGCCGCAAGTGCGCGCGCAGGGCTTCGACGAACGTTTCGTGCGCCTGTGGGAGTTCTACCTGGCGTATTGCGAAGGCGGCTTCCGCGAACGCTCGATCGGCGTGGCGCACCTGTTGATGGCCAAGCCGGGTCATCGCCCTGCCGCATCGTCGCCGGGCCGGCCGGCATGAGTTTCTGGCTCAGCCTGATCGGCTACCAGGCCGTGTGGTTTGCCGCGGTGATCGGCGCAGGTCACGGGCTGGCGTGGCCGGGCGTGCTCGGCATGCTGGTCTACGCGCTGGTGCAGCTGGCCTGCGCCCGCAACCTCCGCGTCGATCTCGCCCTGATGGCCGCCGGGCTGGTGATGGGTTTCCTGCTGGACGGCACGCTCAGTCGGAGCGGGCTGGCCGATTACGCGGCCGGCTGGCCGAACCCGGCGCTGGCACCGGCGTGGATTCTCGCGCTGTGGGTGACCTTCGCGCTGACCTTCAGCCAGTCCCTGCGCTACCTGCAGACGCGGCTGTGGCTGGCGGCGCTGCTGGGGCTGGTCGGCGGTCCGCTGGCCTATCTGGGTGCGGCGCGCGGCTGGCAGGTGGTGACGTTTGCCGAACCGACGTGGCGCGCGCTGCTAACACTGGCGCTCGGCTGGGCGCTGGCGACACCGGCGCTGGCGTGGCTGGCGCGCCTCGGCCGCGCCTCGACGCAGCCGCGGCCGGCAACGCGGGGAGCCCGCGCATGAATCCCGGGTGGCAACTTCTGATCGTGTGGCTGCTGGCCGCGCTGATGATGACGCTGGGCTGGCAGTGGCAGCGCAGGCGCAGCAATGCGGGCATCGTCGACGTGCTGTGGGCGGCGGGCGTGGGCGGCAGCGCCGTCCTGCTGGCGCTCACCGGCAGCGGCGCGCCGTGGACACGCGCGATGCTGGCATGCCTCGGCGGCGCGTGGGGCCTGCGCTTGTCCCTGCACCTCTGGCGGCGCGTGCGTGGCGAAGCGGAGGACGGTCGCTATCGCAACCTGCGCGCGCACTGGCAGGGCGCGCAGTGGAAGTTCTTCGCCTTCTTCCAGTTCCAGGCCTTCCTGATCGTGTTGTTCGCGCTGCCGTTCGCGGCGGTCGCGCGCAACCCGCAGGCGTCCGCGCCGTGGCTGGCCGCGGCCGTTGCCATCTGGCTGCTGGGCGTGCTGGGCGAGTCGCTCGCCGATGCGCAACTGGCGCGCTTCCGCAACGACCCGGCCAACCGTGGCAAGACCTGCCGCGATGGCCTGTGGCGGTATTCGCGCCACCCGAACTACTTCTTCGAATGGCTGCACTGGTTCGCCTACGTCTGCCTGGCGATCGGTTCGCCGATCGGCTGGCTGGCGTGGTCCGGGCCGGTAGTCATGTACGTGTTCCTGCGCTGGATCAGCGGCGTGCCATACACCGAGGCACAGGCGCTGCGCACGCGCGGCGAGGATTACCGCGACTACCAGCGCACCACGGCGATGCTTATTCCATGGTTCCCCAGGAGGACCCCGCGATGACCACCCCCGCTTCCACCGAACTGGCCAGCGAGCGCCCGGCGCCAGGCCTGCTGGGCATGGCCGAACGCGGCCGCATCCCCGACGCGCTGTTGCGCCAGGGCATCCGCCGACTGTGTGCGCAACGCCTGCGCGAGGAACAGGCCGGCGGCCTGGACGCGCAGGCCGAGCGATATGCACAGCGCATCGAGATGCTGCGCCACAGCCCGGTGGCGATCCACACCGACGCGGCCAACGCGCAGCACTACGAGCTGCCGCCGGCGTTCTTCGAACTCTGCCTGGGCAAGCGCCTGAAGTATTCGTCCTGCTACTACCCGCGCGGCGACGAGTCGCTGGACCAGGCCGAGGAAGCGATGCTCAAGCTGTACGGCGAACGCGCCCAGCTCGCCGATGGCCAGTCGATACTGGAACTGGGCTGCGGCTGGGGCTCGCTGACCCTGTGGATGGCCGAGCATTTTCCGAGCGCGCGGATCACCGCGGTATCCAACTCCGCCCCGCAGCGCCAGCACATCGAGGCGCAATGCCGCCGACGTGGCCTGTTCAACGTGCAGGTGATCACCTGCGACGTCAACGCGCTGCAACTCGATCCGACGCAGTTCGACCGCTGCGTGTCGATCGAGATGTTCGAGCACATGCGCAACTACGAGACGCTGCTGAACCGCATCGCCGGCTGGCTGAAACCCGGCGGCAAGCTGTTCGTGCACATCTTCGCGCACCGCACGGCGATGTATCCGTTCGAGACCGAGGGCGACGACAACTGGATGGGCCGGCACTTCTTCACCGGCGGGCTGATGCCGGCGTCGGACACCTTGCTGTGGTTCCAGTCCGCGCTGCACATCGAGCAGCGCTGGCATGTCGACGGCACGCACTACCAGCGCACCGCCAACCACTGGCTGGCCAACCAGGATGCGCACCACGACGAGGTGATGAAGGTACTGGCGCAAGCCTACGGCAGCAAGGCCGCGCCGCTGTGGTTCCAGCGCTGGCGCATGTTCTGGATGTCCTGCGCCGAGCTGTTCGGCTACGCCGACGGCCAGCAGTGGCTGGTCGCGCACTACCGCTTCGTGCGCCCCGCGGTCGACACCCGCCCCTCGATCGCCGCGGAGACGCCATGAGAATCCTGACGACCTTTTTGCTGGCCTGCCTCATGCTGTTCAACGTCAACACTTTCGCCAGGGAGCTGCCGCCGATCACGCCGGTGGCCCATGTCGACCTGCCCCGCTTCATGGGCGACTGGTACGTGATCGCCACCATCCCCACCCGCTTCGAGAAGAACGCGTACAACGCGGTCGAGGTCTACACGCTGAGGCCCGATGGCAACGTCGCCACCTCGTTCCACTTCCGCAACGGCAGCTTCGACGGCGAACGCAAGGAGATCCACTCCACCGGCTTCGTCAAGCCCGGCACCGGCAACGCGGTGTGGGGCGTGCAGGTATTCTGGCCGCTGAAGGCGCAGTACATCGTGGCCTGGCTGAAGGACGACTACAGCCAGGTCATCGTGGCCCGCGATGCGCGCGACTACATGTGGGTGATGGCGCGCACGCCGACCATCGCGCAGGCCGACTACGACGCGCTGCTGGCGCGGGTGCAGGCGCTGGGCTACCCGATGGACAAGGTGCGCAAGGTGCCCCAGCAAGCCAGACAATGACCGGACAACCCGCCGCGCCTGCCAGGAAGCCCCGCCGACGCGGGGCTTCTTCGTTCCGGCGAAGGTCCGGCCTCGTGGGCGCGCCGCGCCCTACGGTAAACTCCCACGCTCGCGGGCCTATAGCTCAATGGTTAGAGCAGGGGACTCATAATCCCTTGGTTCCAGGTTCGAGTCCTGGTGGGCCCATTTCACGACATTCGGCACCCCGCCCGGGCAGGCGCGCACCGAGCGTCAGCGCATCGGGAAACCCGCCGCATCTACAGCGCCTCGCTGCTGCGCCACCGCCGCCGGTTCGATAGAAAAACTATCTTTTGAACATGGCGCATCGGCTCGATTGCCGTCGTGCCATGCCGCACACTGCCGCTCATGACGAGGATGGCGACAGGCGGGCAAGCCGATGCGTAGCAAGCTGTTCGTGCCCGGTGCACGGCCGGAGCACGCGGCGCTCGCCGCGCGCAGCGCGCTGGAATGGGAGGACCTGTTCGGCGACGAGGTACCGTGCGCCGCCGCGCGCCGGATCGAGGACATGTTCGACCACCCCCAAGTGCAATCGCAGGGCATCATCGACACCTTCGAGCACCCGCTGGTGGGCCGTTACCGCGGCGTCGCCCAGTCGATCCGCTTCGGCCGCACGCCGGGACCGGCGCCGTTTGCCGCGCCGGTGCTGGACCAGGACACCGCCGCCGTGATCGCCGCGCTCGAGGACGATGCCGACAGCGCATTCGGCAAACGCTGATCCGGCGCGGCAGGCGCACCCGCGACCTGCCCATCATGAACGCCCCCGCCCCCTCTACACGAACTGACGACCCGCCGCTCACACGGATTCCGGAGAGTGGGTGGCGCGGGAGGGTTTCCCCCGGAAGCCCCCGCCGCGAGTCCCCAACACGGAGTCGACACACATGAACAACGACCGCATCCAAGGCAACTGGAAACAGCTCACCGGCAAGATCAAGGCCAAGTGGGGCGACCTGACCGACGACGACCTGACCCGTGCCGAGGGCAACACCGAATACCTGGTGGGCAAGGTGCAGGAGCGTTACGGCATCGCCCGCGACGAGGCGCAGCGCCAGGTGAAGGAGTTCGAGCGCACGCTGTAATCGCCGCGCCGGTTCGCGGCAGGGCCAGCTTCGCATCGGCCCTGCCGCGTTCAGCCCTCTCGCGTCGGCTGCGGCACCTCCAGCGAGCCTTCCTCGCGGTCGCGGTACAGCGCGGGCCGGCAGTTCGAACTGGTGTCACGCACACCAAAGGCCAGCCGGCCTTCGGCGCCCAGGTGCCCGGCCCCGATGGCAGCCGCCGCCCAAGCAGGCTGATCACCACCACCCTCGTCGGCTATCGGGTCTGCACACCACAAGCGTGGGCTCGTACATATTGCGGGTGGAGGAGGTACCGCCCGCTCCGGGTTCATGGCGTACGGGCGGCCCGTCGCGAAGCCGGCGCATGGCACTGTCAATTTGCTACTAATTACGCTATCAATTAGTAGCAAATTGACAGGTGCCCCATGAAACTCCCCATGCCACCCCCGGCGCTCGGCGACCTGTTCGAGCGTTCCGACGTCCGCAAGATACTTCTCGCCAAGCTTGGCCCCGAGGTCAAGGGACGATACGAGCACTGGGATCAGCTGCGCCATCTCACGCCACCCGAGAACCTGACGCCTGAAGAATGGTGGCTGGGAATCAAGATGGCGCGCCGCGGGTTGCGCCAGGAAATGCCGTTGAAGGACAAGGCGGGCAACCCATTCACCGTCGTTCTGAGTGACAGCATCCAGCGAAACCTGTTCCTGATTGGCCGTGATGCCGCTGGCGCGCTTCGTGGCCAGGAGGCATCTCAATCAGAAGTCACCCGCGAACATTACCTCGTTCGATCCCTGATGGAAGAAGCGATGACTTCGTCGCAGCTTGAGGGAGCTGCCACGACCACCCAAGTCGCAAAAGACATGCTTCGCAGTGGGCGGGAGCCGCGTGATTACGGCGAACGCATGATCTACAACAACTACCTGGCCATGCGCGAACTGAAAGCATGGAGGCAGCGGCCGCTGACCCCTGCGGCGGTTTTCGAGATCCACCGCAAACTGACCGACGGAACGCTCGAGGACGAGGGATGCGCGGGAAGGTTCCGGTTGCCCTCGGAAGACATCGTCATCGAGGACGAGACCGGTCGCGTTCTCCACGTGCCTCCACCGGCACGGGAGCTCGAGCAGCGCCTGCAGTCCCTTTGCGACTTCGCCAACCAGTCGGACGACGGCGAGCACTTCGTGCATCCGGTGGTCAGGGCGATCCTGATCCACTTCCAGATCGGCTACGACCATCCGTTCGTCGACGGAAATGGCCGGACCGCCAGGACGTTGTTCTACTGGTCGCTGCTGAGATCGGGTTTCTGGATGGCGGAGTATCTGTCGATATCGAGCATCCTGAAACGGGCGCCCGCCCAATACATGCGGTCATACCTGTACACGGAGACTGATGAGGGAGACACCACCTATTTCGTGGCTCACCAGCTGACCGCCATTCTCGAAGCCATCGACGGCGTTCATCGCTACATCACCCGAAAACAGAATGAGCAGGCAGCCGCCGCGGCGCTGCTCAAACCCGGCAGCCCGTTGGCTCACCGGATCAACCACAGGCAAAGAGCGCTCCTTCTGAACGCCCTCAAGAACCCGGGAAAGGTCTTCACCATCGAAATGCACCGTAGAAGCCACGGCACGTCATACCAGACCGCCAGGGCCGACCTGCTTGCCCTGGTGGCCGAAGGGTTCCTGCGCCAATCCCGCGAAGGAAAGGCCTTCGTGTTCGTTCCGGTGCCCGATCTCGAAAAACGATTGCATGCATGACCATGGCGTGCCTCGTCACACGCAGGATCGCGCGTGACGAGGCCAAACGACAGGTGGTGTTCGAGCGGATGCTGCAAGCGGTTCGCCGCGGCATCGGATCGCGGGGCCGGCACGTTCGCATCGGCCACGCCGCGTTGCGGCTCGCGCGCGGTCAGTCCTCTCGCGTCGGCTGCGGCACGTCCTGCGAACCTTCCTCGCGGTCGCGGTACAGCGCGGCGCGCACCAGCAGCATCAGGGTGATCGGGGTGGTCAGGGTGAGGAACACGCCGATCAGCACTTCATTGAAGATCGGCCGGCCGTGCAGCACCGAGAAGCAGGTGATCGAGGCGGCCAGCATGAAGAACGTGCCCAGCGTGGTGCCCAGCGTGGGTGCGTGCACGCGCTGGTAGAAGTTCTTCAGGCGCAGCAGGCCGAGCGAGCCGACGAAGGCGAACAGCGCGCCGAGCAGCATCAGCACGGCGACGATGATGGCTGCCCATGGCGGCAGGGCGTCGAGATGGCTCATTCGATCACCTGCCCGCGCATCAGGAATTTCGACAGCGCCACCGTGCTGGCGAAGCCGAGCAGGGCGATGATCAGGCCGGCCTCGACGTAGAGCATGCTGCCGCTGCGGATGCCGATGGTCAGCAGCAGGATCATCGCGTTGACGTACAGGGCGTCCAGCGCCACCACGCGGTCCTGCGCGCGCGGGCCGCGCACCATGCGGATCAGCGAGAAGGCCATCGCCAGCAGCAGCAGGATCTGCGCCGCGCGGATCGACACGTCGAGCAGTTCGTGGCTCATTGGAAAACCTCCAGCAGAGGGCGTTCGTAGCGCTGCTTGATCGAGTCGATCCAGCCGGCCTCGTCGACCAGGTCCAGCACGTGGATCAGCAGGATGTTGGCGTCGGAGTCGTAGCTGACCCAGATCGTGCCGGGGGTGGAGGTGATGATGCACGACAGCACGGCCAGGCCGTAATGGTCGGTCAACTCCAGCGGGATCGCCACGAAACCCGAGTGCAACGGGCGCTTGTTGAACAGCACGATGCGCGCCACCGCGAGGTTGGAGCGCACGATGTCCAGCACCACGCGCACGAACAGGCGCAGCAGCAACGGATAGTTGCGCAGCCGCGCCTTGGGCGGGTCCAGCAGGTCGAGCATCCGGCCCAGCACGATGCCGAGCACGATGCCGAGCAGCACGGTGCCGGGCGACACGCTCTGGTTGAAGATCAGCCAGATCAGCGCCAGCAGCGCGGACAGCAGCGGATGCGGCAGCCAGCGGCGGATCATGGTGCGACCTCGGCGCCCGGCAGCACGGCGTGGATGTAGTTGCCCGGCGCATGCAGCTGCGCGGCGGTGTCGCGCAAATAGTGCAGCGGCCGCTCGGGCCAGACCGTCAGCAGCAGGCACAGCCCCAGCAGCAGCGCGACGGAGACGCTCTCGGTGAGGCGCACCTTCGGAAAGATCCGCTCCGGCTCGACCCAGAAGATCTGGATGCCGGCGCGGCACAGCGCGGTCACGGTGCAGAAACCGGCCGCCACGACCAGCGCGAACAGCAGCTGCGCGCCGCGCCCGGCGTCATCGAGCATCGGCGCCAGCAGGGCGAACTTGGCCAGGAAACCGGACAGCGGCGGCAGCCCCGCCAGCAGCACCGCGCAGGCCGAGAAGCTCAGGCCCAGCATCGCGATCGGCGCCGGGATCACCACGCGGCTCTCGTCCTCCTGCGCGTACAGGCTTTCGTTCGCGGGGGTTTCGCCGGGCTGCTCGTACGGTTCCAGGCTCAGCGTGTCGTCGGTGTCGTCGTCGCCGTCGGAGGCGAGCAGGCCGGCAATCAGGAAGAACGCGGCGATCGCCAGGGTGGAGATCACCAGGTAGGCCAGCGCGCCGGCGGTCACCGCGCTCTGCTGCAGGCCGATCGCGCCGAGCAGGGTGCCGGCGGAGACCACCACGTTGTAGCCGGCCAGCTTGCCGAGGTCGCGCGCGCCCAGCATGCCGATGGTGCCGGCCACCAGCGTGGCCATGCCGCCCCACAGCATCCACGCGCTGCCGAAATGCGCCGAGGCGGGCCCGGCGCCAGCGCCGAACAGCAGCAGGCCGAGGCGCAGCAGCACGTAGATGCCGAGCTTGGTCATCAGCGCGAACATCGCGGCCACCGCCGGCGCCGCGGCCGCGTAGGTGCGCGGCAGCCAGAAGCCGAGCGGCCACATCGCGGTCTTGATCAGGAACGCCACGCCGAGCAGCGCCGCGCCCGCATGCAGCAGCGCGCGGGTGCGCTCCGGCACGTGCGGGATCAGCTCAGCCAGCGCCGCCATGTTGAGCGTGCCGGTGACGCCGAAGATCAGGCTGACGCCGAGCAGGAACAGCATCGAGGCAGTCAGGTTGACCGCGATGTAATGCAGCCCCGCGCTGACCCGCCGCGCACCGGAGCCGTGCAGCGCCAGGCCGTAGGACGCCGCCAGCAGCACTTCGAAGAACACGAAAAGATTGAACAGGTCGCCGGTGAGGAAGGCGCCGTTCAGGCCCATCAGCAGGAACTGCAGCAGCGGCTGGAAATGGCCGCCGCGATGCTGCCAGCGACCCAGCGCATACGGCAGCAACCCCAGCGCCAGCACGCTGGTGAGCAGCACCATCAGCGCGGAAAGCCGGTCCGCCACCAGCACGATGCCGAAGCGCGCCGGCCAGTCGCCGATGCGGTAGACCGCCGCCAGCGCGCCGTCGGCGGACACCTCCAGCAGCAGCGCGGCGGCCAGCAGCACCAGCGCCACGCACGAGGCGATGCTCAGCGCCAGCGCCGTGCGCCGGCGCTTCTCGCCCACCAGCAGCTGCAGCGCGGCAATGAGCAGCGGCAGCAGGATCGGCGCGACGACCAGGTGCTGGCTCACGGCGTGCCGTCCTCGCCGTCGACGTGATCGTTGCCGGTCAGCCCGCGCGAGGTCAGCAGCACCACCAGGAACAGCGCGGTGGTGGCGAAACCGATCACGATCGCGGTGAGCACCAGCGCCTGCGGCAGCGGGTCGGTGTACTGCGCGACGTTGCCGGCCACCTCGTGCAGCACCGGATCGGCGCCGGTGCGCAGGCCGCCGATGGAGAAGATGAAGAGGTTCACGGCATAGGAGATCAGGGTCAGCCCGATGATCACCTGGAAGCTCCGCGGACGCAGCAGCAGCCACACGCCGGAGGCAGCGAGAATCCCGATCGCGGCGGCCAGCACCAGTTCCATCAGCCCTCCCCTTCCGCGGCGGCGGCCGACACCTGGCGCGGACGCCGCAGCGACTGGTGCGCCAGCGCGATCAGCATCAGGATGGTCGCGCCCACCACCGTGGCGAACACGCCAAGGTCGAACAGCAGCGCCGTCGCCAGCGGCACGCGGCCGAACAGCGGCAGCGCCAGGTACTGAAAATGACTGGTCAGGAATGGACGTCCAAATACCAGCGAGCCTAAGCCCGTGAACAAGGCCAGCAGCAGCCCGGCGCCGATCCAGCGCAGCGGCAGCACGCGCAGGCGCGACTCCACCCAGCGCGCGCCGCGCGCCATGTACAGCAGGATCAGCGCCACCGCCACGGTGATCCCGGCGACGAAGCCGCCGCCCGGCAGGTCGTGCCCGCGCAGGAACAGGTGCAGCCCGAACAGCAGGATCACCGGCGCCATCAACTGGATGATCAGGCCGGGGATCATCAGGTAGTCGGTCAGCGAATGGTCCGCCGCGCGCCCGGGTTCATCCGCCTCCAGCGCCGTCTGCTGGCGCTGTTGCTCCGGTACGTGGATGCTTTCGGCGGCCGGGCGGAAACGGCGCAGCAAGGCGAACACGGTCAGCGCCACGATCGCCAGCACGCTGATCTCGCCCAGCGTGTCGAAGCCGCGGAAGTCGACCAGGATCACGTTGACCACGTTGTGGCCGCCGCCCTCGGTGTACGCCTGTTCGAGGAAGAAGCGCGAGATCGAATCGGCCACCGGATGCATCATCGCGGCGTAGGCCAGGCTGGCCACGCCGACGCCCACCGCCAGCGCGATCACGATGTCGCGGCGGCGACGGAAGCGCTGGCGCCGCCCCTCGGGCGTGAACCCGGCAATGCGCTTGGGCAGCCAGCGCAGGCCGAGCAGGATCAGGATCGTGGTGACCACCTCCACCAGCAGCTGGGTCGCCGCCAGGTCAGGCGCGGACAGCCACACGAAGCTCACGCACGACACCAGCCCCGCGCCGCCGGTGAGCACCAGCGCGGCGAGGCGATGGAACTTGGCCTGGGTTGCCGCGCCGATCGCGCAGGCCGCGCCGAGCAGCCACAGCAGCGCGAACGCCGGATCGATGCTGGACCAGTGCGGGCGAAAATCCAGCGGTGCCGTGGTTGCCGCCAGTCCGCCGGCCAGCAGGGCGAGCAGCACGATCCACAGCAACTGCGACTGCAGCCGCCGGCTCGGATAGAGCCGCTCGATGCGCTGCGGCCAGTCCGCCGCGAACAGCGCCAGCGCACGCTCGAACAGCCGCTTGCCGCTGAAGCGGCTGGTCAGCGGCGCCGTCTCGATGGCATCGAAGCGACGGCGCAGGCTGGCGAACAGCAGGCAGCCGGCGGCGAAGGCGAATACGCTCATCAGCAGCGGCGTGGTCAGGCCGTGCCACACCGCCAGGCTGTACGCCGGCATCTCCGCGCCGAGCACCGCGCCGGCCGCCGCGTGCAAGGTGGGTCCGATCACCCGCCCCGGCAGCACGCCCACCAGCAGGCAGGCCAGCGCGAGGAAGCCGATCGGCAAGCGCATCCACAGCGGCGGCTCATGCGGTTCGCGCGGCAGGTCGGCAGGCATGCGGCCGAAGAACACGCCGCGCACGAAGCGGATCGAGTAGGTCACGCCGAATGCGCTGGCGGCCACCGCGATCACCACCGAGATCGCGTCCAGCAGCGGCCCCTGGCGCACTGCCAGCGTCTCGGCGAAAAACATCTCCTTGGAGAGGAAACCGTTCAACAACGGCACCCCGGCCATCGCCGCGCCGGCCACCAGCGCCAGCGTGGCGGTGACCGGCATCACCCGGTACAGGCCGCCGAGCCTGCGCAGGTCGCGCGTGCCGGCCTCGTGGTCGACCGCGCCAGCGGCCATGAACAGCGAGGACTTGAAGGTGGCGTGGTTGACGATGTGGAAGATCGCCGCCACCACGCCCAGCGTGCTGCCCAGCCCCACCAGCATGGTGATCAGGCCCAGGTGGCTGATCGTCGAATAGGCCAGCACGCCTTTCAGGTCCTGCTCGAACATCGCCGCGTAGGCGCCCAGGATCAACGTGACCAGGCCCACGCCCCCGACGATCCAGTACCACTGGTCGGTGCCGCCCAGCACCGGCCAGAAGCGCACCAGCAGGAACACGCCGGCCTTCACCATCGTCGCCGAATGCAGGTAGGCCGAGGCCGGCGTGGGCGCAGACATCGCCTGCGGCAGCCAGAAGTGGAACGGGAACTGCGCGCTCTTGGTGAACGCGCCGAGCAGGATCAGCAGCAGGGTCGGCGTGTACCACGGGTGCGCGCGCACCGCCTCGCCCGCAGCGAGGATCGCGTCCAGTCCATAGCTGCCCGCGATGTGCCCCAGCAGCAGCATGCCGGCGAGCAGGCAGAAGCCGCCGCCGGAGGTGACGATCAGCGCCATCCGCGCGCCATCGCGCGCGGATGCGCCGTGGTGCCAGTAGCCGATCAGCAGGAACGAGAACAGGCTGGTCAGCTCCCAGAAGAACACCAGCTGGATCACGTTGCCGGACATCACGATGCCCAGCATCGAACCCATGAACGCCAGCAGCAGCGCGAAGAAGCGCGCCAGCGGATCGTCCGGCGACATGTAGTAGCGCGCGTACACGCCCACCAGCGCGCCGATGCCGCAGATCAGCAGCAGCATCAGCCAGCTGAAGCCGTCCACTCGCAGCACCAGGTCCAGACCCAGCGACGGTGCCCATGGGATGGTCTGGCGCAGCACCTCGCCGGCGAGGATCGCCGGGGCCAGCCACAACGAAAGTGCCAGGCCGAGCAGCGCGGCGCCGGTCATCAGCCAGGCGGCGCTATTGTGCCCGCGCTCGCGCATCAGCCACGTCGCCGCCGCCGCCGCGAAAGGCAGGCAGAGGATGGCGCCTGGGATGAGGTTGTCGGGCATCGCTCACTGCGTTCGATGGAAAGATCGTCGGTGTCGCCCGTCACCGGACCGGCGCCCGGGTGCATCACGCACGGCTACCGCCTCGAACCAGCTGTCATGCAGGCGCGCGGCATGGCAGGCCATCGTCGCGATCACCCGCATGCACTCACCTCTGGGCTGGGAGCGTGGCGGCCAGAACCGTCCGGACTCCTCGCCCGATTCTATCGTTCGCCGCGCGCAAGCGGCAACGGCCCTGCACGGCGCTTGCACACCACCTGTTCGTACCATCACCCGTGGAATCCCGGGATGGCCGCGCGCATGCGTTGCCTCGCACCCATCCGGAGACATGATCGATGACCTGTCCACCTCTTCGTCGGCCCCGTCATGCGCTGCGCCTCGCCGCCCTCCTGCCGCTGGCGCTGGGCAGCGGGCTCGCCGGCGCGCAGCAGTCACCTGCACTCGATCGCGTCAGCCTGTGGCTGGGCGGCTACGACGCGCACGTCGACACCACGCTCGGCGCCAGCGATCCGGGCGGCCGGTACGGCGGCAACTTCAGTCTGGAGAACGATCTCGGCTTCAACGACCGCAAGCGCGTGCCGCGCGCGCGACTGGATTTCCTGGTCGGCGACAGCCAGGGTTTCTCGCTCGACTACTACAGCGTCAACCGCTCGCGCAGCCAGAGCCTGGCGCGCTCGATCAGCTACGCCGGCAACGACTACGAGGCCGCCGCCACGGTGCGCGGCAAGTTGAACTTCGATTTCGGCAGCGCCTCCTGGCGCTGGTGGTTCGGCCACGGCAACGACGTGTTCGGGCTGGGCCTGGGCGGCGCCTACTACCGCGTGCACGCCGCCATCAGCGGCGAGGCCAGCGTCAACGGCGAGCCGGTCGGGCAGGTCTCCTCCGGCACCAGCGACGGCGCCTGGGCACCGATGCTGCAGCTCGGCTGGCGCCATGCGTTCAACGACCAGTGGCGCATGTATGCCGACGCCGCCGGGGTGAAGAAGAACGGCGGCCGGCTCAGCGGCCACATCGTGAACGCCGCGCTGGGCGTGGAATGGCTGCCGTGGCCACACCTTGGCTTCGGCGCCGAATACGGCTACAGCCGCGTGGTGCTGCACCAGCGCAAGCACGCCTACCACGCCAACCTCGACATGAAACTTGACGGTCCCTCGTTGTTCGTCCACCTGCGCTTCTGAGGCGTGCCGCCGGCGCATGAGCGGATAGGCACGCCGGCAGCGTTGGTGCATCATCGAGGCTCCGACGAGCCGTCCCGACACGGGCGCGGCAAGGGGAAACGATGCCAAGGCGGTTTGCCACCACCATCGCGCTGACGCTGTGCACCGTGGCCATCGCCCTGCCGCTGGTGGCGGCACTGCTGATCGCCCGACACCAGTCGATGGAGGAAGCCGGCGCCCAGGCATCGAACATCGCCAGCGCCATCATCCATCGCACGGAAGCGGTGGGCGAACAGTCCGCGGCCGCCTATCAGCGGTTGACCGAGTTGAATCCCTCCGGCACGTGCTCCGAGGCCAAACGCGCGCAGTTGCGCCGGATTCTGCTGGATTACGACTACGTGCAGGCGGCCGGCTACGTCTCCGGCGATCGCATCACCTGCTCGGCCATCGGCCCGCAGGCCGACGGCCTGCAGATGGGGCCACCGGCGTACGTGAGCCCGAAGGGCACGCGGGTGCACTTCGGGGTTTCCATCGACGGCAGCCGTCCGTTCGTGGTGCTCAGCGGCGACCATTACGCCACCGCGGTTCACCCGGACAACCTGCTGGTCGAAACGCCTTCCGTGCCGGGCCTTGCGCAGGGCGTGTTCGGGCGCAGCGCCGGCAAGGTCTGGGCCCGTGACGGCCACTTCGACCCGGCATGGCTGGAGCAGCACGGCAAGGCGGCCCGCGCGATCTTCTACGACGGCGGCTACCTGGTGGCGATCCAGGGATCGGAACGCTTCGACGTGGGCGCCTACGCGGCGATTCCGCGTGCCTACCTGAGCTCCCGCCTGCGCGAGCTCGCCCTGTTGCTGCTTCCCGTCGGGCTGGCACTGGGCGCGGCGTTGGTCGGCGCGATCGTCATGTTCGCGCGCCAGCGTGCGTCGCTGCCCGCGTTGCTGCGGGCGGCGCTGAACCGGCAGGAGTTCGTGCTGTACTACCAGCCGATCGTCGAGCTGGGCTCCAACACGATAGCCGGGGCCGAGGCACTCTTGCGCTGGCCCGCCAACAAGCAGATCGGCATGCGCCCGGCGCTGTTCGTGCAGGCCGCGGCCGACTGCGGACTGACCGCCCGCTTCACCGAATACGTGCTCGCCCGCGTCGCCATCGACGGGCCACGCTTCTTCAGCCGATATCCGGGCTGCTACATCAGCGTCAACCTGGCGCCGAGCGACCTGCTATCCGGCGCAGTCGTCGAGCACCTGCAGCGCCTGCTGACCACGCCCGGCATCGGCGTGCACAACATCGTGGTGGAGGTGACCGAGAGCTCCTTCGTCGACCCGGCCAGCGCCAACCGCACGATCGCGCGCATCCATGCGCTGGGCATCCGGGTGGCGATCGACGACTTCGGCACCGGCTTTTCCGGCCTGTCGCAATTGACCCAGCTGCGCGCCGATTGCCTGAAGATCGACAAGATCTTCGTCGACGCCATCGGCACCGGGTCGGTCACCAGCGAAGTGGTGCTGCACATCATCGCGATGGCGCGCTCGCTCAAGCTCACGCTGATCAGCGAAGGGGTGGAGACCCACGCCCAGGCCGAGTTCCTGCGTCAGCACGGCGTGGCGTTTGCCCAGGGCTGGCTGTTCGGCAAGGCGCAGCCGCTGGACGAGCTGTTGCGCCCGGCCGGGCCCGACTGATTGCCGGCGGCACCCGGTCGAGCGCCTCCGCGCGGACCGCGCAGCCACCGGCTCTTGACGTGTCGACTGCGCCATAAGCACTTCTTAAGCCGGCACACGGATAATCCGCCGGGCCGCCGCCACACCGGAGCCTGTTCGTGCACATCATCCTGGTCGAGGACGACGCCCAGCTCGGCGCCGCCATCCAGCGCGCGCTGGAACGCCTCGCCTATACGGTGAGCTGGCTGCGCGACGGCCGCGAGGCGCTCATCGCGCTGCGCGACGAAACCGCCGACCTGGTGCTGCTCGACCTCGGCCTGCCCGGCAAGGACGGCCTCGACGTGCTGGTCGAGGCGCGCCGCAGCCACGTCACCACGCCGGTGATCGTGATGACCGCGCGCGACGGCCTGCAGGCGCGCGTGCACGGACTCGATGCCGGCGCCGACGATTATCTGATCAAGCCGTTCCACCTCGACGAGCTGTGCGCGCGCATCCGCTCGCTGAACCGGCGCGCGCAGGGCCTGGCGGTCAACCGCATCGAGGTCGGCGCGCTGGCGCTGGACCTGGGCACCTCGCAGGTGACCTGTCGCGGTGAGGCGATCGAACTGACCCGGCGCGAGTTCGCTCTGCTGCAGATCCTGCTGGAACGCGCCGGCAAGCTGGTGCGCCGCGAAAGCCTGGTGAACTCGCTGTATGGTCTGGACACCGTGGTCGGCGACAACGCGCTGGAGGTGCTGGTGCATATGCTGCGCAAGAAACTCGGCTACGACACCGTGCGCACCGTGCGCGGCTTCGGCTACATGATCCCGCGGGAGCCCGAATGAGCCAGCCCAGCCTGCGCGGCCGGCTGCGCTGGCTGATCATCGGCGTGATGCTGGCGGTGCTGCTGCCGCTGGCGGTGCTCAGCTTCCGGCGCATCATGCAGGAGATGAACGAATTGTCCGACGGCCGGCTGGCGCAGTCGGCCCGCACGCTGCAGGTGATCCTCGGCCAGGAAGGCCCCGACGTGTTGCGCGGCCACGGCCAGCATGGCCAGTTGGTACCGATCGAGGCGCCCGCGGTGCAGGCCATGCGCCGGCGCGGCCACACGTTCGAGTCCGAGGTCGGCTTCCAGGTATTCGACCGCGCCGGCCGCCTGGTGATGGCCACCACCAACCTCGCCGCGCTGCCCGCGCCGCAAGCCGGCGACGGCGAATACCGCGACATCCGCGCCGACGGCTACCGCTGGCGCCTGTTCACCCTGTCCGACCCGCGCGATGGCCTGGTGATCCGCACCGGCGAGCGCTACGACAGCCGCCACGACATCCTGCGCGCGCTGTGGTTCGACCATGCCCTGCCGCTGCTGATCGGCCTGCCGCTGCTCGGCCTGCTGGTCGGCTGGGCGGTGCGGCGCGGCCTGCGCCCGCTGCAGTCGCTGACCGGCGCACTGGCCTCGCGCAAGCTGGGCAGCCGCGAGGCGATCGTGCTGGAGCGGGCGCCGCTGGAACTGCAGCCCGTGCTCGACGCGTTGAACGGGCAACTGCAGCGCCTCGCCGATGCACTGGAGCGCGAGCATCGCTTCAGCGCCGACGTGGCGCACGAGCTGCGCACGCCGCTGGCCTCGATCATGCTCAACATCGAGAGCGCAATGGCCACCCGCGATCCCGCCGAAGCGGAGGCCAGCCTGGCCGGCGCGCGCCACAACGTGGCCGCGCTGGCGCGGCGCGTCGAGCAGTTGCTGGCGCTGGCGCGGCTGGAATCCGGCACCGCGCTGGAGCAGCGCCAGCCGGTCGACCTGGTGCGCGTGGCCAGCGACGTGATCGAGGAGCTGGCTCCGGTGATCGCCGAAAGCGGCGCCGAGCTGGGCTTCAGCCACGACGACCACCCGCTGCAGGTGCAAGGCCACGAGGCCGCGCTGGCCGCGCTGCTGCGCAACCTGATCGAGAACGCCATGCGCCACGTGCCGGCCGGCGGCCAGGTGCAGTTGTCGATTGCGCAGGGCGTGGTCACCACCACCATCGACGTGGCCGACGATGGCCCCGGCATCCCGCCCGAACGGCGCGCCGCCGTGTTCGCCCGCTTCCACCGCGAATCGAGCAGCCGCGGCGAAGGCTACGGTCTCGGCCTGTCGATCGTGCAGCGCGCCGCCGAGCTGCACGGCGCCAGCATCGAGCTGCTCGATTCGCCGTTCGGCCACGGCCTGCGCGTGCACGTGAGCATCCCGCGCAACGACTGAGCGAAGCGCCCGTCACGACACTGAAACGCCAGCCTGCGCCTCCGTAAGCCGGCTGAAAGCCGGCCGCCCGGAGAATGCCGGCCGATGACCCCGGCCGATGCGTGCCGGTGGCGGGCAAACCCGGGTGCGGCGGAACAGGCATGGACAAGGCGGGAAAGGCGGGCGGCCAGATCGTGCCCGTGCTCATGTATCACAACATCGCGGCAACCCCCGCAGGCTTGCGCAGCTACCGCAGCCTGTATGTCAGCCCGGCCAGATTCGCGCGGCAGATGTGGCTGCTGCAGCAGCTGGGATACGCCGGCCTGTCGATGTCGGCGGCATTGCCGTACCTGCGCGGCGAACGCCGCGGACGGGTCGTCGCCATCACGCTGGACGACGGCTACGTCGACAACCTCGACGCGGCGCTGCCGGTGCTGCAGTCGTTCGGCTTCAGCGCCACGATCTACATGGTCAGCGGCAGCATCGGCCGCTTCAACACGTGGGACGCCGAACGGCTCGGCATCCGCAAGCCGCTGATGTCCGCCGCGGACATGCGCCGCTGGAACGACGCCGGCATGGAGATCGGCGCGCACACGCGCAGCCATCCGCGGCTCAGCCAATGTACGGACGCCGTCCTGCACGGCGAGATCCACGGCTGCAAGGCCGACCTGGAGGATCGCCTCGGCTGCGCGGTGACCCAGTTCTGCTACCCCTACGGCGACCTCGACGAGCGCGTGGTCGCGGTGGCCCGCGAAGCCGGCTACGCGGCGGCCACCACCACGCGCCGCGGGCGCGCCGTGGCCGGCGCCGACCTGTGGCGACTGCCGCGGATACAGGTGGCGCGGCACCACCTGCTGCCGCAGTTCGCGGCGCGCGTGCTGACCGGCTACGAGGATCGCCGCGCATGAAATTCCTGCTGGTCGGCACCAACCCGGAGCATACCGGCGCGGCCACCCATTTCGTCGCGCTGGCGCAGGCGCTGGCCGAGGCCGGCCACGAGGTCGGCGTGGTCACGGCCGCCGACGGACTGATCGAACAGCAGCTTGCCGACACCGCCGTGCAACTGCACCGCGCCACGTTCCGCAATGCGCTGGACCTGCGCGGCTTCGCCGCGGTGCTGCGCGCGGCGCGGCAGCTGCGGCCGCACTGGCTGGTCGGCAACTTCGGCAAGGAGTACTGGCCGCTGATCGTGATCGGCCGGCTGCTGCGCATCCCGGTCGTGCTGTTCCGCCACCGCGTGCCACCGATGAAGCGCGTCTCGGCCTGGCTGCTGCCGCGGCTGGCGCACCGCTTCTTCGCGGTGTCCCGCCACGCACGCCGCGCCTATCTCCAACGCGGCGTGCCGCCCGGCCTGGTGCAGGTGCTGTACAACCCGGTGAACATGGCGCTGTGCCGGCACGACCCGGTGCAGCGCAGCGCGATCCTGCGCAGCCTGGACATCTTCGGCGACCCCGTCGTGCTCGGCTACTGCGGCCGGATGCAGCGGGGCAAGGGCATCTTCACCCTGTTCGACGCCGCCACCGCGGCGATGGCGCAGCAGCCGCGACTGCATTGCCTGTGGCTGGGCGACGGCCCGGATGCACAGGCGCTGCGCGAGCGCGCCGCCGCGCATCCGCTGGGCAACCGCCACCATTTCCCGGGCTGGGTCAACGACATCCACCCGTACTACAGCGCCATGTCGATGCTGGCCTTTCCGTCCATCGCCCCGGAAACCTTCGGGCGCGTCTCGGTGGAGGCGCAGGCCGCCGGCCTGCCGGTGCTGGCCAGCGACATCGGCGGCATTCCGGAAACGCTGCAGCCGGGCGTCACCGGCGTGCTGCTGCCGCCCGGCGACGTCGAAGCGTGGCGTGCCGCCATCGTGGCGATGTGCGACCCGTCGCGCCGGCAGCCGATGGGCGTGGCGGCCGAGGCCTTCGTCCGCGAGCGCTTCAGCACCGGCGTGATCGCGGCCCGCTTCGTGCATCTGCTGACCGCCGCGAGCACCTCGAAGGCCGGCAGCACGGGCATCCCTCCGCATCGGCCTCGCGGAAGATGGCGACTGCCGGGTTGAGCAGGAACACCGCCGCATCCGGCCGGCACCAGGGATGCCCTGATCTAATCCGCGTACCCGTCACCGCGCTGTATGCGCGCAGCGGTTTGTCGCAGCGGCGACGGCAGACTGGCCGTCTGTCTAGACGCTGGGGCGAATCGCTGCGCGCATACAGTGCGGCCCCGACGCATTGAATCAAAAGATGGGGTGACGTCCAGAAGGCCCGCAGGCTGCGCCGCGTAGCTTGAACGGACGGCCAGTCTGCCCTGCGCCACGCAACACACCCTGCGGGCCTTCTGGACGTCATGCCGGGTGCGTGGAATAGATCAGAGCATCCCTAAGCGTCCACGAAGCTTGTTCGGCGACGCTGTCATTCCCCCATGACTGAAGGAATGAACATGCGCAACGTACTGGTTGTTTCCCTCGCGCTGGCCCTGCTGGCGGCCAGCGCCACCCTGCCGGCGCAAGCCACCCCGCCGGCGAATCTCAAGACGCAGGCGAAGATCGACATGAGTCATGCCCGCGACATCGCCCTGAAGGCGTATCCCGGCAAGATCGTCAAGGAGGAGCTGGAGCAGGAGCCCGGCGGCAGCGGCCTGCGCTACTCGTTCGACATCAGCTCCGCCAAGGCGACGCACGAGGTCGGCGTCGACGCAAAGACCGGCAAGGTGCTGGAGAACTCGCTGGAAGGCGCGGACAACGATTGAGGCATCCCTGACGACGCGCTGGAGCGGTCAACCGGAACCAGTCCGTGCGGCAGGCTGCGATGAGCGGCCGGGGTGCCTGCGGATTCATTCCGGACAACGGTGCGCGAAAGCGGGAATGACGGGCATCGGGGCACGGTTCGTGCGTTGCCTTAACCAGATCCTCACCGGTCGATAAGCGAGCTGAAAGCGACGTGCCTCATGCTGGCGTCATGACCATCACCGCTATCGTCCGCCAGTTCGTCGCCGCGCCGCCAACGGCCACCGGTTCGCTCAAGCGATCGCTCCCGAAAGACGCCTGGCGACGGGTTGCGGTGAGCTGGATGCTGCGCCGGATGTTCCACAAGGTGGGTGGTCAGTTATGCGCTCCGGGTGGCTTGCCGACCACCGGCATTCATCGGGTGCTGGTCTGCCGCCCGAATCACCGGCTGGGCAACAGTGTGCTGATCAGCCCGCTTATCGCGGAGATCGAGACGCTTTATCCGGGCGCGGAGATCGACATCCTCGGCAGCCACGCCACGGCCTGTCTGTACGCGAACCGGTTCAGTGTCCACGACGTTTTCGCGTTGCCGCAGAAGATCGCCCGGCACATCTGGTACTCCGCCGGGGTATTGCGCGCGCTGCGACGATGCCGCTACGACCTCGCCATCGACGCCTGCAACGGCTCGCAGTCGGGGCGGATCGCGCTGGCCATGGCGCAGGCCAGACACAAGCTGGGATTTCCGGATGCGCTGGTGAATCCCGCCTCCGCATGGCATGCGCTGACGTGGCCTGCCCACCTGGCCGACCGCGGCGTGTTCCTGCTGCGCCAGGCGTATGCCGGCACGATCGCCGCCGACTATCCCCGACTCAATCTCGACCTGACCACCGGCGAGAAGCAGGCGGCGGCCAAGACACTGGCGCGGGTCCGTGGCGAGGCAGGCGGGCACCGCGACATGACGGTGGCGATCTTCCCCAACGCCACCGGTGCCAAGTGCTACAGCGAGGACTGGTGGCGGCAGTTCGTGGACACGTTCCAGTCGCTGTGCCCGCAGGTGCAGCTGGTGGACATGCTGGCGGCGCATGGGCGCTCGCAGCTCGGCTCGCAACTGGCGCCGTACTACTCGCGCAACCTGCGCCGGATGGCCGCGATGATCTCCTGCATGGACGGCTTCATCAGCGCCGACTGCGGCGTCATGCACCTGGCCGCCGCCAGCGGCACGCCCACGCTGGGCCTGTTCTCGGTGACCGATCCGGCCAAGTACGGGCCGCATGGCGGCGCCAATGCCGCGCTGGATACCCGCGGCATGAATGCCGCGGCCGTGGCGGTCACCGCCGCGCGCTGGTGTGCGCGGTTGTCGTCGTCGCGCGCGATCAGCGAACCGGCCTCACCCTCCCTCGATCAGGCGCAACGTCACGCGTGAAGCCCGCACCGGGGGCGGGCCGGCATGGGCTGGTCGCCGCAACCGTCAAGGCTGCCCCACGGTCAGGACGGCGAAGCTGCCCGGCACGATCGTGTGCCGGCCATTCGGCTGCCGCGCGCTGCCGAAACGCGCGGCGGAGAGATAGAGCCGGTGCAGCTTCGGGTCCAGCGTCAGCGTGCGCGCGCTGACCTGGGTGGCGATGGTGGCGCTGACGCGATAGTGGTCCGCGTCGTCCTGGTGGATGGCGGTGACCGTGCCGCTTTCGCCGTTGGAGCTGTAGATCGTCGACGCGGCGGCGTCGAACACCACCGCATCCGGGCCGTCGCCGATCGGCACGCGGGCGACCTGGTGACCGTCGCGCGCATCGGTGACGACCATCAGCCGGTTGTCGCAGACCGAGAACAGCCGATGGTGCACGAGGTCGATGGCCAGCCCGCTGGGCGATTCGCACCCGGCCAGCGGCCATACGCGCAGCACCGTGTCGGCGGCGGTGTCGATCTCGACCAGCTCGGCCTTGTCCTCGATGTTGTCGTAGATGTGGCCGGCACCATCGGACACCGCGAACTCCGGCTTGCCGGGCAGCGCGATCGTGGCGATCACCGCGCCCTTGGCCGGGTCGATCACGCTGGCCGAATGACTCCTGCCATTGAAGGTCAGCACGTGATGCGAGGGGACGTCGTAGACGATGGCGTCGGGGTTCTCGCCGGTGCCGCCGATGGTCGCCAGCGGCTTGAACGTGCGCAGGTCGAACTCGGTGACCGAGGCGCTCCTGCCGTTGCTGGTGAAACCGCGCTGCAGGTCGTCGGCGATCGCGATGCCATGCACGCCGGGGGTATCGGCAACCGTGCCGATCTGCCGGTTCGCGTCGACATCGATCACCAGCACACGATCGCCGCGGCTGACGAACAGGTGCCGCGGCGCCGCGTCGAAACTGAGGTAATCCCAGCCGCCCGCGCCACCCAGCGGCAGAGTCGACAACAACCGCGGTACCGGGGCAGGCGATGCGGCACGGCCCGCCACCGGCGCGAGCAGCAAGGCCAGCGCGGCCGGCACGAGGGAGCGAAGCAGTCTTTGCGTTTGCATGGCAGTCACCTTGGCGTGGGGACGGAGAACATCAGCCTGCGGGCGCAGGTCCGTTTGCAGCGGGCGGCGTGTCGTGGCGACGCAGCAGCGCGTACAGCACCGGCATCACCAGCAGCACCAGCGGCAGCTGCAGCAGCATGCCGGCGATGATCGCCACCGCCAGCGGCTGCTGCATCTGCGAACCCTGGCCGAGCGCCAGCGCCAGCGGCAACAGGGTCAGGATCGCGGCAAGGGTCGACATCAGGATCGGCCGGCTGCGGTGCGTGCCGGCTTCGTGCAGGGCCTCGTGCAGGGCGACGCTGCGCTGCGCGTCCTCGAGTTCCGAGAAGTAGAAGATCGCCACCTCGGTGACGATGCCCACGATCATCGTCATGCCCATCATCGAGGAGATGTTCAGCTCGATGCCGGTCAGCCACAGCCCGGCAAACACCCCGGGCAGCGCCAGCAGCGGCATCGCCATGATCGCCAGCGCCGCGCGGAAACTCTCGTACAGGAACAGCAGCAGGGTGAACACCAGCGCGATCGCCGCCAGCATCACGATGGCCAGCCCGCGAAAAGCCTGCTGCTGCTGCTGGTAGACACCACCAAGCTGGTAGTACATGCCTTTCGGCAGAAGGCCCGGTCGGGCCAGCGCGTGCTTGACGTCGCCGATCACCGCGCCGAGGCTGCGCCCGCTGATGCGTCCGGTCACCGCCACCATGCGCTTGAGGTTGTCGCGGGTGACTTCCGGCTGGCCCTGCACCTGCTTGAGCGTCGCCACCTGCGCCAGTGGAAACAGATGGCCGTCCGCGGCGCGGATCGGCAGCGCCGCCACCTGGTCGAGCCGCTGGTGCGCGTCATCGGGCAGGCGCACGCGCACACCGACCACCTTGCCGTCCACCGGCAGCTGCGCGGCGACCGTGCCGTCGATGGCCGCCGCCACCTGGTCGGTGACCGCGACCGGGTCCAGCCCCTGCAGCGCGGCCCTGGCCGGATCGACCTGCACCGTCAGTGCATCGCCGGCGGGGTTGATGCCGTCGAGCACGCCGACCACACCGGGGATCTTGCCGATCGCCGCGGCGACTTTCGCGGCGGTGGCGTCCAGTTGCTTCTCGTCGTCGCCGTACAGCTGCACCTCGATCGGCTGCGGCACCGCCACCAGGTCGCCGATCAGGTCCTCCATCAATTGCGCCAGGTCGATGTCCAGCCCCGGCACCCGCGCCTCGACCGCCGTGCGCACCTGCGCCATCACCTCTTCGGTTGAAGGTCGCGAACCGTTCTTCAGGCGCACGAAGAAGTCGCCCTGGTTCGCCTCGGTGAGACCGCCGCCCAGTTGCAGGCCGGTGCGCCGCGAATAGGTGTCGACCCAGGGGTTGGCGCGGATGATCGTCTCGACCTGGTTGAGCAGGCGGTTGGTTTCCTCCAGCGAGGTGCCGGGTTTGGACAGGTAGTCGAGGATGAAACCGCCCTCGTCCATTTTCGGCATGAAGCCGGTACCGACCCGGGTGTACGCGAAGCCGCCGAGCGCAATCAGCGGCACGAGCAGCAGCAACACCAGCGCGGGGCGTCGCAGCCAGCGCGCCAGCAGCTTGTGATAGCCGTCCATCATCCGCGTGGTGAAGCGCGAGCGCGGACGCTCGGCGAGATGGCGCTGGTCGAGCAGGCGTTCGGCCAGCAGCGGCACCGCCACCCAGGTCAGCAGCCAGGAAATGATCAGCGCGCTGGCCATGGTCAGCGACAGCGCCTTGAAGAACGCGCCGGTGACGCCGGTAAGGAAGGCCAGCGGCAGGAAGATCACCACGGTGGCGGCGCTGGAACCGGTCAGCGGGCGGGTGAACTCCCGTGCCGCGCCGGCAATGCGATCGTGCAGATGCCCTTCGCCCTGGTGCAGCCGGCGGGTAATGTGCTCGAGCATCACGATGACGTCGTCGATGATCAGCCCGACCGCCGCGGCCATGCCGCCCAGGGTCATCATGTTGAAGCTCATGCCGAGCACGCGCAGCAGCAGCACGGTGATCGCCAGCACGGCGGGCACCACGATCAGCGCGATCAGGATCATCCGCGTATTGCGCAGGAACACGAACAGCACAAGCCCGGCCAGCACGATGCCGATCAGGATCGCGTCGCGCACGCTGCTGGCCGCGCCGGTGACCAGTTGGGTCTGGTCGTACCAGTTGGCCACCGTCACCCCCGCCGGCATCTGCGGCGCGAACCCGGCGAGGCGCTGCCTCACGTCGCTGGCGATCTGCACGCTGTTGCCGGCCGGCTGCTGGTAGACCTGCAGCAGTACCGCGTCCTGGCCGTCGGCATTGACCCGGATCCACTGCGGCACGTGGCTCAGGCTGACCCGCGCCACGTCGCCCAGCCGCACCACGCCACCCGGGCCGGCGCGCAACACGATGTTGCGCAGCGTGGCGAGCGTCTTCGGCTGGTTGTCGGCCAGCAGCAGGTAGAGCTTGTAGTGGTCGGCGACGCGGCCCATCGCCTGGATCGTGGCGGCGTGGCTCACCGCGGCCGACACCTCGGCCAGGCTCAGATCCAGCGCGCGCAGCTTGCCCGGATCGACGTCGGCGTGGAACTCGGCCACCTCGCCGCCCTGCACGTCGACGTGGGCGACGCCGTTGATGCCGCTCAGCAGCGGGCGCAACTGGTACTGCGCCAGATCATGCAGCGCACTGGGCGACAGCGTGTGCGAACGCAGGCTGTAGGCCAGCACCGGGAAGGTGGTCGGGTCCATCCGGCGCGAAGCGATCTGCGTGCCTGCCGGCAGCTGCGGCAACACCTGGCTCACCGCACCGTTGACCTCCTGCAGCGCGCCGGCCATGTCCGCGCCCCAGTCGAAGCTGATCGCGATATCCGCACTGCCGCGGCTGGTGGTGGAGCGCACGTCGCGCACGCCGCGCACCCGGCGCACCGCCTCCTCCACCGGCGTGGTCACCTCGATCGCCATCTGGTCGGCCGGGCGGTCGCCCGCATCCAGGGTCAGCTGCACCCGCGGGAACGACACGTTCGGGAACAGCGCCACCGGCATCAGGAACGCGCTGGCGACGCCGCCGAGTGCCAGCATCAGCGCCAGGAACAGCAGCGAACGACGATGCTGCTGCATCCATGCGGTGAGGCTCACTTGACCGACTCCCGCACCGCGTCGCCGTCGTCGAGTTCGTACACGCCGAGCACGATCACCTTCGCCTTCGGATCGAGCGGCCCGGCCACGCCCACCGGATCGCCCTGCGCGCTGCGCACTGTCACGTCGACCCGTTTGGCATGGCCATGCTCGACCTGGAACAGATAGTCGCCGCGCGCGTCATGCAGCACGGCGGCGCGCGGCACCGACCACGCGGTGAAATCGGTGGTGCGGATCTGCGCTTGCAGCGGCGCGCCCGCCACCAGGCTGGCGCCGGCGGCGGCCGGCAGCTCGACCTGGGCATCGAGCAGATGGCTCTGCGGGTTGATCGACTGGCCGACCATGCGCAGCGTGCCGGCGAACGTCTGCGTGCCGTACACCGCACGCAGCTGCACCGCCATGCCGGGCTGCAGGCGCGGGCCATCGTCCGGCTGCACGCCCAGCAGCGCGAGCAGCGCATGCGTCGGGGTGAAATCGAGCAGGGGCGCATTGGCGGCGATCCGCTCGCCCAGGCCGACCCGCAGCGCGGTGACCACGCCGGCGGCCGGCGCCTCGACGGTTTCGCTGGCCGCGCCGCCGCCGAGCGCGCGCTGTGCGTCCAGCGTCGCCTGCGCATCGGCCAGCGCCTTGCGCGCCGCGGCCAGCTGCGATTGCGTGGCCAGCCGCTGCGCCGCCAGTCGTTCGGTGCGCTTGAGTTCGCCGGCGGCGAGCGTCAGCGCGCTCTGCGCCTGCTGCCAGGCGCTGCGCGCGACCGGGTCCGGGGTGATCGTCAGCAAGGGCGCGCCGCGCTCCACCGCCTGTCCCGCCGATGCATGCAATGCCGTGATCTGGCCGCCTTGCGCCAGGCTGATCGTGCGTGCGCGCTGCGGATCGCCGGCGGCGCTGCCCCAGGCTTCGATGGTGTCGTGAAACGTCGTCTGCACAGGCATGGCGGTGGTGACCGCGACGACACCGCCGGCGGGCGCGGCGGCCTCGTCGTCATCCGGGGCCGCGTTGCCGCAAGCCGACAACAGGCCGGCCAGCAGGAGGACGCCCAGCACAGGCAGGATGACGAAGCGATTCATGGCGTGGCAGCCTGGGTGGCATCGGGATGGGCGGCAACGAGGTCGGTGTTGCCGAGCAGGGCATCCAGCGCGATCGACTGCCGGGCGCGTTCCTGGCGCACGGCCAGCAGGTCGAGGTCGGCTGCGAGCGCGCTGGCGCGAATCGCGAGGTAAGTCGGCCAGTCCAGCGTGCCGGCCTGCCAGGCGCGTTCGGCCGACGCGCCGGCCAGGTCGAGCTGCCTCGCATGCGCGTCCAGCCCGGTGAGTTGCCGGTCGAGCGTGGCCAGGTCGCGGGTGATGCGCTGCATGTCGCTGCGTGTGGCCAGCACGCGCGCCGCATAGTCGTCATGCAGTTGCTGGCGCGTCGCCCGCTCGATCGCGATGTTGCCGCGGTTGCGATCGAACAACGGCAGGGTGATGCCGATGCTCAGCCCGTTGGTGTACACCGCGCTGGTGTCGCGTGCCGTGTTGAAGCCGATGTTCAGCGCGGGGAACTGGGCCAGGATCGCACTGCGCAGCCTGGCCTGCTGCGACTGGTAGCCGGCCTGCAGGGCCAGCAGGTCCGGTCGCCGCCGCGGCAGGTCGTCGAGCGCCGCTTGCACCTGCGACGGCGTGGGCTGATCGAGCCAGGGCGCGCCGACCAGGTCGAGCTTCACCGCGGGTGCCAGGCCGAGCAGCTGATGCAGGTCGCCTTGTGCCTGGTGCAGCGCGATCGCCGTCTCGGCCAGCCGCTTGCGCACGTCGGCCTGCGTATTGAGCCCGGCGCTGGCACTGTCGTAGGTGAGGTTGCCCGCGTCCAGCGCGGCGCGGATGTAGGTATCCACCGTCGCCACGGCCTCCTGCTCGCGCTCGAGTCGCGCCTGCTGCGCGCGCAGGTTCAGCACCTGGTCGAACAGCAGCCGCGCCTGCGCCACCGTCTGCCACTCGGCCCACAGCAGGTCGAGGTTGACCTGGTTGACCTGGTCGCGCGCGGCGGCGCGGCGCGAGGAGCGCGTCAGCAAGGCACCGATGTCTTCGCTGAGGCCGAGGCTGTAGGCGGTGACGAAGCCGGCGCCGGAATGGCGCGGAACATCCGCCGACACCGCCAACTGCGGATCGGGCAGCAGCCCGGCGGCGAACGCCTGCGCCCGCGCGACGCCCAGCTCGTCGCGCTTGAGTCGCAGCTGCGGACTGTTGGCCACCGCCAGCATCGCCACCTCGGTGACATCCAGGCCATCGGCCGGATCGAACCGGTGTGTCGACCACGCGGGCAGCGGCATCTCCGCGGTCGGCGCGCTGAGCCGGGCCACGCCGGACGCACCGGCGCCGCCGTCCAGCGGCAGGTCGGTGTAGGTAGCGCAGCCCCCCACGCCGAGCAGCGTGGCGAGCATCAGACCGATCCATCCGCCGTGGTTGCGCCCGATCATGGACGCCACGATAGCGCGCCACGAGTGCGCAGTCGGAGCCCCGGTGACGGATTGCGTCCCTCGCATCACTTGAAATGATGGATGAAGCCGACCTGGAAGCCGCCGGGCAGCCAGCCGATGATCAGCGGCGAATCCCGATGCGCGGCCCACAGGCCCACGCCGGTGCCGATCGCCGCGCCCACCAGGACATCGCTCTGCCAGTGGCCGTGCGTCTTCACCCGCGCCACGGCGTCGTAGACCGGCAGCAGGGCCAGTGCGTAGACCGCGGGATGGTCGTGGCCGTAGTTCACCATGAACGGCGTGACGGCCGCCGAGATCGCCGCCACCTCGCCGCTGGGAAAACTCTGCGCGTGCGTGCCGGCAAACCAGCGGTTCGGGTCGCTGGTCTGCGAAGGGCGTTCACGCTGGAAGGTGAGCTTCAACCCCTCGCTGGCCACCGCGGTCACCGCGAGCGCGTCCACCGAGCGCCAGAAGGTGTCGCCCAGCTTGTCGTGGTCGCCGAAGGCCAGCGCACCGCCGACCACCGTGGCGACCGTGCCGTAGACCAGCGCGTTCTGGTCCGTGCGGTTCCAGATGCCGCGGTTGTCGTAGTGGAGGCGATGGTCGATGCCCAGCAGGCCACTCGCGGCCATCGCACCGGTCGAGGCGAGCAAGGCAAGGCACAGCAGCAGGAACGATGGCGCACGCATGGTCCTCTCCCCGACCAGGCAAGTCGGCTGGTCCGTGCCTTGCCACGCTACGCGGGCCAGCTTTCCTTTTGCTTACGGATGCGCCGATTTGCGCGGGCGCCGGCCGCGCCAGGCGACGGAAAGGCGATGGAAAGGCAGGCTGCCTAAGCTGCCGCCCCATCGTTGCCGACGTGAGTTCGTGATGCCCGTTTCCGGCTGGACCATCCTGTGCGATTTCGACGGCACCATTTCCGTCGAGGACGTGATCGACTCGCTGCTCGATCGCTTCGGCCGCCCCGGCTGGGAAGTGCTGGAGCAGGACTGGCGCGCCGGCCGGATCGGTTCGCGCGAATGCATGGCCGGCCAGGTCGCGCTGCTGCAGATGAGCCGCGCCGAACTGGACACGCACCTGGCCGGGATGTGGATCGACCACGCGTTCCCCGGCTTCGTGGCGAAGGCGCACGAACTGGGCGCGCCGATCCGCGTGGTCAGCGACGGCCTCGATGTCGCGATCCGGCAGATTCTCGCCCGCTACGGCCTGGACGACCTGCCGCTGGCGGCGAACCACCTGGCGCCGGCCACGCCGCCGCAACAGTGGCAGCTCACCTCGCCGTTCCAGGCCGACGGCTGCCGCAGCGGCACCTGCAAGTGCGCCTGCGTGGCGCAGGCCCGCGCGGGCGGCGCGAAGACGCTGCTGATCGGCGATGGCGCCTCGGATTTCTGCGCCGCCGACCGCGTCGACTTCGTGTTCGCCAAGCACCGCCTGATCGAGCACTGCCGCGCCGCCGGCATCCCCTACGTGCCGATCACCGGCTTCGAGGATGCGCTCGACCTGCTGCCGCAGCTGCTGGACGGCAGCCTGTCCGGCCAGCCCGCCACCCCTGCGCCGGCGACCACGGCCTGACCGGCCGGCCCGCGCGATCCACTCCTTTACCGACCCCGGACTTCCGATGAATGTTTTCGACAAGAACGCTGCCGTCGTGATCGACGACGCCCAGCTGCTCGCCGACGAGGCGAAATACAGCTCCTTCGGCGACACCGTGCACTACGTCGACCCGCCGAAGATCTTCCGCAGCTGCGAAGGCAGCTACATGTTCGACAGCGCCGGCGTGCCGTTCCTCGACCTGCAGATGTGGTACTCGGCGGTCAACTTCGGCTACGGCAACAAGCGCCTCAACAACGTGCTGAAGCAGCAGATCGACCTGCTGCCGCAGGTGGCCAGCCAGTACCTGCACCAGAGCCGCATCGAGCTGGCCAAGGCGGTGGCGCTGGACGCGAAGAAGAAGTTCGGCCTGGACGGGCGCGTGCATTTCAACGTCGGCGGCGCGCAGGCGATCGAGGACTCGCTGAAGATCGTGCGCAACGCGCGCAACGGCAAGAGCCTGATGTTCGCCTTCGAGGGCGGCTACCACGGTCGCACCCTGGGCGCCTCGTCGATCACCTCCAGCTACCGCTACCGCCGCCGCTTCGGCCACTTCGGCGAGCGCGCGATGTTCCTGCCGTTCCCGTACCCGTTCCGCCGCCCCAAGGGCATGACGGCCGAAGAATATTCCGACAGCTGCGTGCACCAGTTCGCGCGCCTGTTCGAGACCGAATACAACGGCGTGTGGGACCCCAAGACCAACCAGTGCGAATACGCCGCGTTCTACGTCGAGCCGATCCAGGGCACCGGCGGCTACGTCGTCCCGCCGATGGGTTTCTTCAAGGGCCTGAAGAAGGTGCTCGACCAGTACGGCATCCTGCTGGTGTCCGACGAAATCCAGATGGGCTTCTGGCGCACCGGCAAGCTGTGGTCGATCGAGCACTTCGGCGTGACGCCCGACATCGTGGTGTTCGGCAAGGCGCTCACCAATGGCTTGAACCCGCTGTCCGGCCTGTGGGCGCGCGAGGAACTGATCAACCCCACCATCTTCCCGCCCGGCTCCACCCACTCCACCTTCAACTCCAACCCGCTCGGCACCTCGCTCGGCCTCGAAGTCATCAAGATGGGCTACGAGCTGGACTACGAGACCAGCGTGCCGAAGAAAGGCGCGCACTTCCTCGCCGGCCTGCGCGAGCTGCAGAAAAAGCACAAGGAAATCGGCGACGTCGACGGCCTCGGCCTGGCGCTGCGCGCCGAGATCTGCACCGACGACGGCTTCACCCCGAACAAGGCGCTGCTCGACAGAATGGTCGACATCGGCCTCGCCGGCGACCTCACCCACAACGGCAAGAAGATCGGCCTCGTGCTCGACGTGGGCGGCTGGTACAAGAACGTGATCACCTTCGCGCCGTCGCTCGACATCACGCACGAGGAGATCGATCTGGCGATCGCGCTGCTGGATCAGTTGCTGACGAAGGCCAAGAAGGGCTGATTTGCGCGGCGTGGATCAAAGGCTCGGCAGGTGGCTGCCGGGCCTTTTTCATGCCCGCGACTTCTCCCTCTCGCCGTCATGCCGGCGAAGGCAAGCATCGCACCCTCACATCCGTCATGCCTACGAAGGCAGGCATCGCACTTCGCCCGTCAACGAATACCTTTGTAGGAGCCTGCCCGCGGGCGATGCTCTTGCTTATGTGTGCTATTCGAGAGAGAGAGAGAAAGCCAGAGCTTCAAAAGCAAGAGCTTTCGTGCGCCTACGGCGCCCGAGTTACTTCTCTTTTGCGTGCCCAAAAGAGAAGTAACCAAGAGAAAACGGCACCCCGCGGCGGCGCTTTCCGTCCATCCCTGGCCGGAAAGTCCGTGAGCCGTGGCCGGGCTTTTCGAGCGGGCTCCTGCCCGCGCGAAAAGGCGTTGCCATCCCTGGCAACGCCCGCTACGCGGCCTGATCGTCCCCGCCTCACCGCCGCCGAGGGGACCCGAAAAAGCAGGCGCGCATCCTGCGCGCCAGAAGCCAAAGCACCGCAAGCTTGAGGGTATTCGTCCCTGACACCTTTTCTACAATCACCGATTTGGTCGGAGCTCCAGCGCGTCAACGTTGCTGAGGACGGCGAGGACGGTCTCGACATGGACCATGTCGAAATCGTCCCGGTTTGGCTCTTCGTGTGCGCCCTTGTTGAGGAGCGTCCAAACCAAGTTGTCCTCCGGGATGCCCAGGATCGTGTTCAGGTTCTCGAGCAGCGGCGCCTTACTATCGTGGGCGAAGGTCCGCGCGTCCATCAGCTTCCTGCGCAGCGCCGTGCACAGGCCATATAGCTGTGGCTCTTTGCCGGGCCCTTCGATTTGCACCGAAATGTTGCCCACCCGATGCGATTCGAGCCACTTCCAAGCTTTGTGGGTGAGCATCTCCAGTGATTTGCGCGCGAATGAGAGCGCGTCGCGAGCGTTGAAGCGTTCGTCGATGGCTTCCCTTGCGCGCGCCAGATAATTTTGAGTCCCCGGAGGGTTTACGCGTGGCTGATAGTCGCCGCGGTGGTGCAGCAGCACGTACTGGTGGCAGTCGTCTCGGAGATCCCGCGGCAAGTGGTTCTCGATATCCTTGACGAACTCGGGGCTGTGACAGGTGAGGATGATCTGCGTCTGCCGAAAGCGCTCCGACTCGAAAATCGCCGCGCGGATGCCGCTGCGATGGTCGTGGTCGATCGCATTGATTGCGTCATCGAAGATGATGAGCGGAGCGCCCACAGCCTCAGCCTTCGCCAATAGGATCGCGAGGCCCAGACAGCGGATGTGCCCCTCGCTCAAAGCGGCTAGCGCGTTCACTCGCTGCTGGGGGTTACCGCGAAAGGCGATGTCAATGATGCCGTCGCCGGTGAGCGGCAGGCGGAGGTCAGCTAGCTTGTCCTCGCCGCGGTCCCAGTGGTTGAACTCGTTGTATAGCGCCATGGTCGAAGCGTTCAGGTCCGCCATAAGCATGCCGGGAAGCTGCTCGCGAAAGCGTCCAAGCAGACCGTAAAAGCTGTCATAGGCCTCTTTGATAGGCCGGTCGCGCGCGTTGGCCTGCTCTTCCTCACTCGCGCGCCTGATCAGGTCGGCGTTCGCTTCTTCCCATTGCGTGATGCGGCCTCGGGCCTGCGCGGCGTTCTCCATGACCTGGCTGCGGCGACCGTCGTGTTCCGCTATCCAGACGCGGGCTTCGTTCAATCGCGTCTGCTCTGCCATGTCTTCGTCGCGCCGTTGCAATGCCTCGCGTGTGCGCTCGTCGCGCGCAGCGGCTTGATCGGCCACGACCAAAATCTGCTCGAGCGATGGCGTCGCGCCGGTCTCGTCGGTCTCCGGCGAGTACACAGCTATCCACCAATCGAGAGCGTCGGGGCTGCGAGGTAGGGCGTGCAGGTAGGCCCCGACCAGTGTGTCCGCCCTGCCTTCGCTCACCAGGAACTCTTCGAGATTGCGAAGGCCGGTTTGCAGGGCGCGGCTTGCCTCGCCTGCTGCGCGCCGCAGACTATCGTGGTCAGCTTCGAGTCTCGCGAGCTCTTCCAGTTCGCGCAAGCCCGCGTCGGCCCGCTCGAACGGGTTGCTCGCCACTTCGGCGATTGGCGTCAGGCACGCCGGGCAGCGATCCTCGCGCTCTGCGCGCAGAGCCTGCACTGCGGCGAAGAGCCGTCGGAAAGAGACTTGGCTGCGTTGCTCGTCGAGACTGCGTTGCGAGGTTGCCAAGTTCTCCACGCCAACATCCGCTTTGGCGAATAAGTCGGCAACAATCCGGCGCGAGCAATTCGTGACTGCTGGTATCAGCGAGCGTAGCTTCGTGTCGAGCTCCTGCAGGCGACTGGGCGTCTCCTCGCTTCCGAACACCAACAGCATGAGATTGTTATAGGTGAGGTTCTCGGCGACGCCTGTGGCGTAGTCGGCCGCGGCTTCATCAAGGGCGCGGAGCTGCTCCACCTCGCCGTCGCGCGTCAGTTCGTCGGCCCGAAGGGCTTGCCTGCGACCGGCTAGCTGTGCCTGCGTCTCGGTGGTGAGCGTGAGCGCGGCGTCCATCGACTCATTGAAGTGCGAGGCGAAGTTGTTGAACTGCTCCATTCCGAACAGAGTCGCGATCAGGTCGGTCTTGCGCCCAGGAGACGTCGCGGCTATCCGCGAGAAGTTATCGATCCGGTTCTTTTCGACGAAGAAGAAGCGGAACGCGTCCTCGTCGGCGGCGACCCGGACCTCACCGCCTTCAGCATCGGTAGCTGTGAGGTTGGGGTTGGCGAAGCGACCGGCGTGGATGTTGGCAAGGTATTCACGCTGCTCGATCCGCTTCGAGCCTGCCTCTTCTACGGCTCCGCACAGCGCGTATTCGAGCGCCTCGCACAAACTGCTCTTTCCGCTGCCGTTCGGCCCGTAGCAGAGGGTGACTCGTTTGCTCAGATCGAAGGCCTGGGGCTCGCGAAAGCCGCGAAACGGCCCTAGGGTTAGGGAGCGCAGCCGAAGCCATGGCCATTGCCCTTGGGCGGTCGCGTCGGGGAGATCTGGAAGATCCGCGCTCGTGGTCGCGAGGTGTTGGCGGGCCAAGCGCGCCAGGAGTTGAGAACGGTTGTTGCGCTGCCTGGCCATCGCGGCCACAGCATCGAAGTTCGCCAGCGTCAGGTTGGCCATCCTGCGCGAACTCTCAGGGGCAAGGCGCCCGGGGTCGTTCAACCAGCGCACAAAGCGTTCAAAATCCTGTCTTGCGGTGCCCATCCTGCCCCCCTGCACGCGGCCACGTTGCTGTGATGCGGCTTGGAGCATAGCGCGCTACGCAACATCGGCAGCTTTCCCAATGTTCGCTCCGGGTCGTAAGCGGTCAATCAGCAACGGACTCTGCAACTCTTGCCTCATGAAGGAACATAACAATCCGCGCGCGGCGCTGTGGCTTTGCTCCGGCTCTTTCTGAAAGTGCGGGCCAGGATGGCCCGCTGCTCTACCGGGGCCCCTGTGCGGCGGTGAGTCGGGGTCGACAGGCCGCGCAGCGGGCATCGGCAGGATGCCGATGCCTTTTCGCCAGCACATGGATGTGCTGTCGAAAAGCCCGGCCCCGGCTCACGGACTTGCCGCCCATGGATGGGCGGCAAGCGCCAAGCGGGGTGGCCTTTCTCTTTGGTTACTTTCTCTTTGGCCACGCAAAGAGAAAGTAACTCGGCTGCCGAAGGCAGACGAAAGCTCTTGCTCTGAGATGCTGGCAAGCGAGAAAAAGCATCGCGCGCAAGCGCGCTCCTACAAGGGCACGCGTCGTCTTGCGCGAGGGCTGAAGTGCGATTCCTGCCTGACCAGCCTTCGGCTGTTGAAAAGCGTCTCGCAGGAATGACGAGCAGGGAGGCGGGCTTGCTTGAGGCGCCCCGCTCAGGGCGCCCGCTTCAACGCCAACACCGCGTTCAACCCCCCGAACGCAAACGAATTGCTGAGCACCGCCCGCACCGGCATCTCGCGCGCCACGTTCGGCACATAGTCGAGATCGCAGGCCGGATCGGCCTGGTCCAGGTTGGCGGTGGGCGGCACCACGCTGTCGCGCAGCGCGCCGATGGCGGCGACCAGTTCCAGCGCGCCGGAGGCGCCCAGCGCGTGGCCGTGCATCGACTTGGTGGAGGACACCGCGAGGCGGTCCGCGTGCGCGCCGAAGGCGAGGCGGATGGCGCGGGTTTCGGTGACGTCGTTGGCCGAGGTGCCGGTGCCGTGGGCGTTGATGTAGTCCACGTCGGCGGGGTTGAGTTCGGCTTCGTCCAGCGCCTGGCGCATCGCGCTTGCGGCGCCTTCGGCGCTGGGCATCACGATGTCGCTGGCGTCGGCGGTCATGCCGCTGCCGGCGAGTTCGGCGAGGATGGTGGCGCCACGGGCCTGCGCATGTTCCATGGATTCCAGCACGAAGATGGCGGCGCCTTCGCCGAGCACCAGGCCGTGCCGGTTCGCGCTGAACGGGCGGCAGGTGTCGTCGGCCAGCACGCGCATCGCCTCCCACGCGCGCAGCGCGCCATAGGTGAGGCAGGCCTCGGTGCCGCCGGTCACGGCGGCGTCGGCCATGCCGCAGCGGATCATCTGCGCGGCCTGGATGATGGCGTGGTTGGCCGAGGCGCAGGCGCTGGCCACGGCGAAGGTGGGGCCGCGCAAACCGTAGGCGATGCTGATCTGGCTGGCCGAGGCGTTGGTCATCAGCCGCACGATGGTGAGCGGATGCGCGCGCTGCGCGTTCTCGCCGTACAGGCGCCGGCTCTGCTCGTCCTGGGTGGTCTCGCCGCCGACGCCGGTGCCGACGACCACCGCGGTGCGCAGGCCGAGCCCGTGATTCGCGAACTCCAGCCCGGATTGCGCCACCGCCTCGCGCGCCGCGTGCAGCGCGAATTCCGAGGTGCGGTCGAGCGTGGGCAGGATGCGTTCGTCGAGATTGGCCGCCGGGTCGAAGCTGGCCGGTACCTGCGCGGCGACCTTCACGCGCAGCCGTTCGGCGTCGGGGTGGCGCAGCGGGCCGATCGCGCTGCGCCCTTCGCGCAAGCCTTGCCACAGCGCCGCGGCGCCGACGCCGAGCGGGCTGATCGCGCCCATGCCGGTGATCGCCACGCGGCGCAGCGGCAGGCCTTGCATCAGGCGGCTCCTTCACCGGCGCCGGCCCTGTCGGCCAGCGCCTTGTCCACCGCGTCGACCAGGCTCTGTGCGGTGTCGCGGTCGAAGTTGGCGCCCTGCTGGTCGGGGAAGTTGATGTTGAAGTGCTCCTCGATGTCGAAGATCAACTCGATCGCCTCCAGCGAGGCGATGCCCAGGTCCTTCAGGGTGGAGTCGGGTTTCACGTTGGCGACGTCGGTCTTGGCCTGTTTGGCGATGATCTCGAACACTTGCTGCTGGGTGGTGGCATTCATGGCATGTCCCGGGTGGCAGGCGGCAATGGAAGGCTGGCGCAAGGTGGCTGACGCAAGCTGACGGCCCCAGTCTAGGCACGCTCGCTTACTCATGCCTTTCATTGCGCAACTGGAGCCGGACGCGCTGCTGGCGGCGTTCACGGCCGAACCGCCGGCCGGTTTCGCGGTGGACCGCTCGCCGCAGGGCATGCCGGCCTTCGTGGCGCCGTTCGACCTGCTGACCACCGCCGACGACGCGCTGCGCCGCCGCGTGGCCGCGCTGCCGCTGTACCGCCACTGGCGGGCGCTGCTGCGCTGGCGCACGCGCTTCGCCGGCAGCACCGTGACGGAGTACGCGCCGTTGCCGCCGGGGGTTGCGCCCGCGGCGCTGGCGCAGGGACTGAAGGCCGCCTTCGGGCGCCAGTGCCGGCTGCTGATCGTGAAGGACATCGCGCACGACTCGCCCTTGCTCGGCGACGCCGACAACGCGTATGCGCACGCCTTCGCCGGCGCCTGCGCGGCCGCGGGTTTCGTGCTGCTGGAGGGCCAGGCGCTGGCCTGGGTGCCGATCGACTTCGACTCGGAGGACGAGTACCTGGCGCGCCTGTCGCACGGCCGGCGGAAGAACATCCGGCGCAAGTTGCGTGCGCGGGCCGCCCTGGAGGTCGAGGCGGTGCCGACCGGCGACGCGCGCTTTCGCGACGAGGCGACGCTGGCGGCGTTCCACGCGCTGTTCGACAACGTCTACGCGCAAAGCACGATCCACTTCGACCGGCCCACCGCGGCCTTCTTCCGCACCCTGCTGCAGGATGCCGCCAGCGGCGGCGTGGTGTTCGTCTACCGTCACGGGGGCGCGATGATCGGCTGGAACCTCTGCTACGAACACGCCGGCAAGCTGATCGACAAGTACGTCGGTTTTGCCTATCCGCAGGCGCGCGAGCACAACCTGTACTTCGTCAGCTGGATGCACAACCTGGAGCACGCGCGCCGGCGCGGGCTGACGCATTACGTGGCCGGCTGGACCGATCCGGAAGTGAAAGCCTTTCTCGGCGCGCGGATGAGCTTCACCCGCCACGCGGTGTACGCGCGCAACCCGCTGCTGCGCGCCTTGCTGCGTCGCCTCGGCGGTCATTTCGAAAGCGACCGCCAGTGGCAGGAGGCGAGTGCCGATGAGTGAGCTTTCGAACCAGCCGATCGTGCTGGACATCGACCACTCCGTCGGCCCCCTGCGCGACCGGCTGGTGCTGCCGCTGGAACGCTGGCAGGAGTCGATCCGCTTCGGCTGTTCGCTGGCGACGATGCGGCGCTTCGCGCGCGTGCTCGACGAGCTGCTGCCGACGAGCCACGGCACCGTGTTCACCGGCAGCGGCGACTTCCACCACCTGAGCTGGCCGCTGATCGCGCGCCTGCGCGGCAACGCGCCGTTCCAAGTGGTGGTGCTGGACAACCACCCGGACAACATGCGCTTCCCGTTCGGCGTCCATTGCGGTTCGTGGGTGCGCCGCGTGGCGCTGCTGCCGCAGGTGAGCCACGTGCACGTGCTCGGCATCACCTCCGCCGACATCGGCGCCGGGCATGCGTGGGAGAACTACCTGACGCCATTGCGGCGCGGCAAGCTGAGCTACTGGAGCATCGGCGTGGATACCGGCTGGTCGCGGCGACTCGGCCTGGCGCCGGCGTTCCATGGCTTCGACACGGCGGAGGCCATGCTCGATGCCTTCGTCGAAAGCCAGCGTACCCAGACGCTGCCGAGTTACCTGTCGATCGACAAGGACGTGTTCGCGCCCGAGGTGGCGCGCACGAACTGGGACCAGGGCCGGCTGCAACTCGACCACGCGCTGGCGCTGGTCGGCAGCCTGCGTCGCGGCCTGGTCGGCAGCGACATCAACGGCGAGATCTCGCACTACCACTATCGCAGTTGGTGGAAGCGCAAGCTCTCCGCGATGGACGCGCAGCCGGCAGTCGACATCGCCCGCCTTGCCGACTGGCAGGCGCAGCAGCACGCGCTGAACCTGGAGCTGCTGGCCGCGATCGCGGCGCGCACTGGTTGAGTCAGCGCAGCACCGCTTCCAGCACGCGGCAGATCGCCTCGATATCCGCGTCCGTCGTCCACGGGCTGTTGCCGACGGTGAGGCTGCGCGCGGCGAAGTCGCGCGCGTGCGGCACGTCGGCGGCGGGAACCACGCCGGCGAGGTAGGGGTAGTCGGGCAGGGCGTGGATGAACAGGCGGCTGACGCCGAGGCCGCTTTGCCACAGTTGCGCCAGCGCGGCGTCGCGGCGGCGCTGGTCGGGCAGCAGCAGCACGAAGAACGGCCAGGTGCCGCGGGCGTGGGGCGGGTCATCCAGCACCTGCACGCCGGGGATGTCGCGCAGTCGCGACAGCCGGCGTTGCGCCTGCGCGGCGGTGTGCGCCAGGAACGCCGGCAGGCGCGTAGCGGCATGCGCGCCCAGCGCCTGCCGCCAGCGGCCGACGCGATGCAGCGGTATCGTCAGCGGAAAATCGTCGCCCACCGCGGCGACCGCGTCGCCGCGGCGCAACGCGCGACGCAGCGGGTTGCCATAGGCCATGCGCAGCCCCCACGGCCGGTACAGCACGGCGTAGCCGAGCAGTTCGAGGCGCCGCCGCCCTTCCCAGCCGGCATGGGGCGGCACGCGGTTCGCCGCCCGCGCCAGCTTCTCGCGCAGCACGGGATCGCGCGCGACAAGCAGGCCGCCTTCGTAGATCGACAGACCCTTGCCGGCGGCCAGGCTGAAGAAGCCCACGTCACCGGCCAGGCCCACGCTGGCGCCGTCCGCCCGGCGCGCACCCAGCGCCTGTGCGGCGTCCTCGATCACGTAGGCGCCGACCTCGTTCGCGACGGCGAGCGCGGCGTCGACATCGGCGACGCGGCCGGCGAGATGGGTCGGCACGATCGCCAGCGTGCGTTCGTCGCAGGCGGCACGCAGCGCGGCCGGGTCCAGGTCATGGTGGCCGGGCGCGAGATCGCACAATTGCAGTTCCAGTCCCGCCTGCCGCACGGCGATCGCCACCAGCGGACAGGTGAAGGCCGGCACCACCACGCGACGGCGTTGCGGCTGCAGTTCCCGCAGCGTGGCCAGCGCAAGCAGAAGTGCGGCGGTGCCGGAGCAGGTCAGTGCCAGCGGCGGCAAGCCCAGCAGCGCGGCGACGTCGGCGGCCAGCGTCGGCGCACCGGGACGCAGGTCGGCCAGCTGCAGCGGCAGGCCGGCGGTGGGCGGCAATTCGTGGCGGCGGCGGGGCAGCATGGGCAGCGCGTGGCCTGCGTTCAGATGACGGCCGCTTCCGGCGCGTGCTCGCGGCTCTCGGCCAGCCCGAGGCAGGCGATGCCGGCGATGATCGCGATCGCGCCAAGCACGCGGGCGGCGGTGAGGTGTTCGTCGAACAGCCACACCGACAGCAGCATCACCGAGACCACCTCCAGGTGCGAGGCGGCGAAAGCCGGACCGATCGGCGCGTGTTTCAGCAGCGCCATCCAGGTGAAGAACGCACCGACGTAGCCGACCACCGCGCCGTACACCCACGGCTGGCCGAACACGCGCAGCAGCCACGCCAGGCTCGCCTCCACCGGCAGCGCCTGGGTGCCGGCATACTTGAAGCTGATCTGCGCGAGGGTGTCGAAGCCCATCAGCAGCAGGAAGCCGAACAGGTAGAAGCGCTTCATGCGCCCAGTCCCACGATCGCCACGCCCAGCGTGACCAGCGCGATGCCGGCCACGCGCAGCCGGGTGAGTCTTTCGCCGAACAGGAAGCGCCCGGCCAGCATGATCGCCACGATGTTGATCGAGCCGAGCAGCACGCCCTCGGACAGCGGGATCAGCGAGAGGAAGGCGATCCACACCAGGAACTCGGCCACGTAGCTGCCGATGCCGAGCCACAGCCACGGCCGCGACGCCATGTACTTCCAGCGCGCCAGGCCGTCGCCGGCCGTCGGGTCGCCCGCTGCCGCCTTGAACGCCAGCTGGCCGCCGGTGTCAAGCACGATGTTGAGCAGCCAGAGACTGGCAACGAGGGGGGAGATGGCGCCCGCTGCCGGCATGGTCAGGCCGCCGCGCGCGATGCGGCGATGCCGTCGAAGAACGCCGCCGAACGCTCGATCAGGGTGCGCCGCTGCTTGTCGATGGTGATCATGTGGTAGCTGTCGTCGAGCAGCAGCAGCTCGGTCGGCGCGCTGACCGCACGCACCACCAGCTCGGCGTTCTTCGGGCTGGCGACGTCGTCGTCGCTGGCGTGGGCGACCAGGCACGGCGCGGTCACCTGCGGCAGCTGGCGGCGCACGCTGGCGGCCAGGCCGTACATCTCCGCCAGCGAGTACCACGGGTTGCCAGGCAGCCCGGCGGCGGCGCTGTCGCCGCCGAGCATCGCCGCGCTGACCTGGGCGCGCAGGCGCTCGTCGCGGATGCCGTAGGGCGGCTGCTCCATGAAGCTGCGGCCGCGGCCGATGCCCAGTTTCTTCAGCAGCGGCAGCATGAACGACAGCCGCGCCAGCGGCGGAATGCTCCAGCCGTCGTAGCGGAAGGTGGCGCCGTACACGCCCACGCCGGCGACCTGCCCCGGACGATCGGCGGCCAGTTTCAACGCCAGCAGCGCGCCCATCGACAGGCCGCCGACGAACAGCTGATCGACCTTGCCGAGCAGATCGTCGGCGGCCTGCTGCACGCTGGCGTACCAGTCGTGCCAGCCGGTGGCGAGCAGGTCGTCGGCGCTGCCGCAATGCCCGGCCAGCTGCATGCCGTGCACGGTGAAGCCGGCGCGGTTCAGGCCCTTGCCGAGCAGCTTCATTTCCATCGGCGTGCCGGTGAGGCCGTGGATCAGCAGCACGCCGCGGCGGCCACCCTCGAGGAAGAAGTCGGTTTGCTGGATCACGCGCAGGCCTGGCGGGACGGAATCGTGGCGGTTTGCCGCCAGCATGATCGCCGGGCGCGGTTTCCTCAGTCTTTCGCCGCACCGGCGGGCTTGTCGAAACGCACCACCACGCGCTGGCCGATGCGCAGCGACGAGGGCTGGTCGAAGGTCAGCACGCACTCCACGGTGCGTGCGTTGGCGCGCACCTGCGGGTCGTTCTCCAGCGTGGCCGGGCCGTACACCTGGCCGATGCGCAGCACGTGCGCGGCCCAGTGGCTTCCGTCGCGATCGCTGTCGGCGCTGACCTCGGCCGGCATGCCGGGGTGGACCGCGCCGACGAAGCTGTCGTTGAGCTCGGCGCGCACGATGCGCGGCTTGTCCGGCAGCAGGGTGAACAGCGCGCCGGAGCCCGGCGACACGCTCGCCCCGGGCTGCGCCGCCACGTGCACCACCTGGGCGTCGAACGGGGCGTGCAGGCTGCGCTGCTGCAACTCATAGCGGGCCTCCTGCAGCTTCTGCGTGGCGATGTCCTGCGCGGCGCGCGCGGCCAGTTGCTCGGCGTCGAGCTGGGCCGCCGCCTCGCGCGCATCGTCGGCGCTCTGGCCGTCGCCGGCGCCGGCAGCCGCGGCGGCGGCCAGGCGCTGCGCGCGCTGCCGCGCCGCCTGCTGCTTGACGCCGAGCAGCTTGAGCTGTGCCTGCGCCTGCTCCAGTTGCGCCTGTGCGGCGTCCACCGCCAGCTGCGCAGGGTGCGCATCAAGTGCAGCCAGCAACTGGCCCCGCTTCACGCGGTCGCCCTCGTGCGCCGCCACCGTGGCGAGCACGCCTTCGCGCGGCATCGACAACGCCAGCAGGCCACCCTCGATGTCGATCCGGCCACGCGCCACCGCGGCGTAACGGGCGACCGGTGCGGCGGCGCCGACCGGTGCGTCGCCCGGCTGCGAGCAGCCGCCGAGCAGCCCGGCGACGCCCAGCGCGAGGATGCCAAACCGGAGCGCGCGGCGGTGCGGGGAATGCGGTGCGAGCGAGGTCATGGGGCGGGTTCCTGGGAATCGATGGCCGGTGCCGCGGGGCGCCGGTCGCTGAGGATGCGGCCGTCCTCCATCGCCAGCACGCGGTCGGCGTGGACGACCAGCCGCGGGTCGTGGCTGACGCACAGCACGGTGGTGCCGTGGGCGTGCGCGATGCGATGCAGGATGTCGATGATGACCTGGCCGTTGGCGGCATCCAGCGCGCTGGTCGGCTCGTCGGCGAACAGCAGCTCCGGCTGCTTGGCCAATGCGCGGGCGATCGCCACGCGCTGCTTCTCGCCGCCGGACAGTTCGGACGGACGCAGCCGCATGCGATGCGCCAGCCCGACCTCCTCCAGCGATTGCCGCGCGCGCCGGCGCGCCTCGTCGCGCGACAGGCCCATGTGGTTCAGCGGCAGCTCGACCTGCTCGAACGCATTCAACGCGGGGAACAGGTTGAAGCCCTGGAACACGAAGCCGGTGTGCTGCAGGCGGAAGCGCTCCAGCGCGCGCAGGTCGAGCTGGCCCAGCTCGCTGCCGAGCGCGCGCACGCGGCCGCCGTCCACCTTCTGCAGGCCGCTGAGCACCGCCAGCAAGGTGCTCTTGCCGCAGCCGGACGGGCCGGAGATCAACGTGAGTTCGCCGGCGTGGATGCTCAGCGACAAGCCGTCCAGCACCTGCGTGCGCTGGTTGCCGGAGACGAACGCCTTGCTGACGTTGTCGGCCTGCAGCGACGGCACGCGCGCGGTTTCGGTGGTGGCGGGCATCGCGCTCATCGCAGCAGGTTGGCCGGATCGGCGCGGCGCAGGCTGCGCATCGCGGCCAGCCCGGACACGGCGGCCAGCCCCATCACCAGCACGATGCAGCCCAGCGCCGCCGCCACGTTGAGCACCACCGGCACGTCCTGGCTGCGCGCCAGCAGCATCAGCACGATGCCCAGCACGCTGGCGCCGAGCAGGCCCAGCGCGCCGACCCAGAACGCCTGCTCCAGCACCACCTTGCGCAGCGCGCCGACGCCCACGCCGAGCGCGTTGAGCGTGGCGTACTCGCGCACCGAGCCGTTGACCGCGGCGATCAGGGTCTGGCTGGTGATCACGGTGCCGACCAGGAACACGATGCCGGCCAGGAACAGCACGCCGGCGCCGGCGCCGGTGTCGAACAGCCAGTAGCGCACCGAGCGCTTGGCGAAATCGCGCGCGCTCCAGGCGGTGTACGGGCCGAACGCGGTGGCGCCGCGCAGGCGCGCGGCCACCGCCTCGGCCTGGGTCGGGTCGCGCAGCTTCGCCACCAGGTAGGTCGGGCCGGTGTCGGTGGGATCGTTGTCGAGCTCGCGCGCGGTTTCCAGCGAACACAGCACGTTGACCCCGCCCAGCGCGCGCAGCCCGCTGCCGATGCCCACCACGCGCACCCGGTGGCCGTTGATGGTGGCGCTCTGGCCGACGTCCACGCCGAGCTGGTCCAGCGCGGAGCGGTCGATGACGATGGCATCGGGTTCGGCCAGCCGTGCGCGCAACGCGGGCGGCAGCACCTTCGCGAACATCAGGCCGTCGGCCGCCGGGTCGATGCCGGAGACGAACACCGAGACGCCGCCGGTCTCGCGCGGCCCGCGCCAGTCGCCATCGACCCACAGGTACGGCTCGACCCGCTGCACCTGCGGGTCCATCTGCAGGTGCGAGGCCACGTCCGCGTCGATCGCGCGGCCGAGCCCGACGCTCTGCGTGCCGGGATAACCCACCCAGACCTCGGCCGCCGAACCGGTGACGTACACACTTGTGCTGCCGAAGATGCCCAGCACCAGCGCGATCTGCAGCAGTTGCAGCAGGCCGGCGAAGCCGACCGCCAGCATCGCCGGCAGGAACCGGCGCCATTCGTAGACCAGCGTCTTGCGCGCGAGGGCAACCATCAGCGCGGTGCCGCTGCGCTGGCCGCGACGGTCGGCGCCGTCGTTGCCGCCGGAGGCGGCGCGCCGCCGAGCGCCTTGAACAAGGCCACGTAGGCCAGAGCGCGGGCGGCGCGCGCGTCGTCCAGTTCCAGCGCCGCCTGGGTCGCGGCGATGCGGCCGTCGATCTGCTGCAGCGGGCTGTCCAGGTGCAGCGCGACGCGCTGGCGCAGCACCTGGTCGGCGTGTTGCAACGCCTGCCACGCGGCCTGGTCGTGGCGCTCGCGCTCGCTCTCCTGGTGCAGGCTGCCGAGCGCCGTCTCCACCTCGGCCACGCCCTGCAGCACCGCCTGCCGATAGGCCAGCACGCTGGCCTTGAGCTGGTGCGCGCCGGCGTGGTGCGCCGCCACCCGCATGCCCCAGTCGAACAGCGGGATGCTGATGATCGGGCCGAGCGAGGCGATCGCGTTGGGAGTGGTGGAGAAGCGGTGGTTGTTGTTGATGTCGGTGGCCCACACCAGCGAGCCGCCGATGCCGATGCTGGGGAACATGTCGGCGTGGGCCAGCGCCAGTTCGCCGGCGGCGCGCAGCACGTCGGCCTCGGCGCGGGCGATTTCCGGGCGCGTGCGCAGCAGGTCGGCCGGGGTGGCGCCGAGCCGCCACGCACCCAGCTCGGGTGGCGGTGCGGGCTGCAGCCAGGCCGGATCGGGTTGCTCGCGACCGAGCAGCACGGCCAGCCGCTGGGCGCTGGCGTCGATCGCCTGCCGCGGCGCCGCCAGCGCGGCCTCGGCCTGCGCGCTGGCGGCCGCGGCCTGATCCACCGCGGCGGGCGCGGCCAGTTGCAGGCGCTGGCGTGCCTGCAGCAACTGCCAGGCGCGCGCGCGCTCGGCGGCCACCTGCTGCAGCCCTTGCTCCTGTCGTTGCGCGGTGCGCAGGCCGATCCATTCGCGCACCACCTCGGCGACCAGGCTGACCCGCGCCGCGCGCAGGTCGGCGACGCCGGCGTCCAGCTCGCCCTGCGCCACGCGGCGGCTGCCCTCGGCGCGGCCGAACAGGCCCAGTTCCCAGCTGGCATCGAAGCCGGCGACGAAGAACGAGGCGCTGGCGTCCGGGTCGACCGCGTCGCCGGTGCGTGCGGAAAGGCCGGGCCGGTAGCGATCGGTCGCGTGCCGGCGCAGGATGCGCACCGCGCGCAGGCGCTCGACCGCCTGCGCCACGTCGAGGTTGTCGGCCAGCGCGCGCTCGACCAGCGCATCGAGCGCAGGATCGTGGAACGCATGCCACCAGAGCGCCGGGTCGGTCGCCGCCGCCGGCGCCGAGGCGGTCGCATGCCGCCACTGGGCGGACTGCGGCGGTGCCAGCTTCGGCAGCGGCTCGGCGCAGCCGGCCAATGCGCACAGCAGCAGCGCGCACAGCAGCGGGCGGAGGCGCCTGCACGGGCCGGATGCAGCGGGGTTCAGGCGGGCGAACTCGGCGGGCATGTTCCATGGCGGCGGGCCGCGCAGGACGTGCGCGGGCGCCGGGGCAGAAGTCGGAGCCCCATTGTGGTGTGCGAATCTTTCGCCGGCCTTATCGCCCGCGGCGCCGGCCACGGCGGTGTTCATGGCGGCGCGCCCACCGCGGCGGGCGGCGGCGGAAAGTGCACGGCCACCTGCAGGCCGTGCGGCTCGATGTTGCGGAAGAGCAGCTCGGCACCATGGCGGCCGGCGATGTGCTGCACGATGGCCAGGCCCAGCCCGCTGCCGGGCTCGGCGCTGGCGCCGACGCGAAAGAAGCGTTCGCTCAGCCGCGGCAGCAGGTCCGGCGGCACGCCCGGGCCGTTGTCCTCGACCAGCAGGCTGGCGCCGCCGTCGTCGCGCGCGCGCAGTCGCACGGTGATCTCGCTGCCATGGCCGGCGTAGCGCACCGCGTTGTCGATCAGGTTGTCGAGCAGATCCTGCACGCCGGCGGGTTCGCCGAGCACCCACAACGGCGCCGTGCCGCCCTCGTAGCCGAGGTCGATGCCCGCGCGGATCGCCTCGTGCACGCGCTGGGCGACCATCTCGGGCACCCGCCGGGCCAGGTCGATCAGGCGCTGCTCGCCACCCTCCGGCGGCGCCGCCTGCGCGCGGGTCAGCGCCAGCAGTTGCGAGGCGGTGCGCGCGGCGCGCCGGGTCAACCGCTGGATGTGGGCGAGCGCGTCGGCCTGGTTCGCCGGGCTGGGATCGGCCAGCGCGCGGTCGGCGTGCAGGCTCAGGCCGGCCAGCGGCGTGCGCAGCTGGTGCGCGGCATCGGCGATGAAGCGGTCGTGCAGCGCCAGCATGTCGCGCAGGCGGCCGAACAGCGCGTCGATGGTGCGCGTGAGCGGCTGGATCTCCTGCGGCACGTCCGGGCCGTCGATCGGGGTGAGCTCGCTGGAACGGGCGGCCAGCCGCGCGGTCAGCGGATCGAGCACGCGCAGGCCGCGACGCACGCCGAACCAGACCAGCGACAGCACGCAGGCGATCAGCAGGGTCTGCATCACCACCGCCAGCAACAGGATCTCGCGGGCCTGTTCGCGACGATCGTGCAGCGTCTCGGCCACGGTCACGGTGAGCTGGCCGGCGGCATCGCCCGGCATGTCTTCGCGCACGGTGGCCGCACGCAGCGCGTGGCCGTCCAGGCGGGTGTCGTACAGCGCGGGCACGCCTTCGGCGGGCGGCGTCGGTGGCGCGGCCAGCCGGTCGTCGCCGGCGAGCAGGCCCTGGCTGGAACTGCGCACGCTGAAGTAGCTGCGCCCGTCCGGATCGTATTCGAGCAGGAAGCGCGCCTGCCGCGAGAGCCGGCCGCCCAGCGGGTTGCTTTGCAGCAGCTTGGCGAGGGTGCGCGCATCGTCGGCGAGGTCGCGGTCGTGCACCCGGTTGGCGTAGCCCAGCGCCACGCCGTAGCTCAGCAGCGCATCAAGCAGCAGCAGCGTCGCCATCGGGATCAGCAGGAACACCAGCAGTCGCCGACGCAGGCTGGGGCGCGCGGGCGCGGGGCGTTTCATGCGGCGCCGCCGGCGTCGGCCAGCTCCTCCAGCAGATAGCCCAGGCCGCGGATGGTGCGCACGCCGGTGCCGCTGCCGTCCAGCTTGCGGCGCAGGCGATGGATGGCGATGTCCAGCCCGTTGTCGGTCAGCTCCTGGTCCCAGTCGCACAGCGCCTCGATCAGTTGCGCGCGACTGGTGACGCGATCGGCGCGCAGCGCCAGCGCTTCGAGCAGGCCGAACTCGCGCGCGGTCAACTCCAGCGGCCGGCGATCGACCCAGGCGCGGTGGCCGGGCAGGTCCAGCCGCAGCCGGCCCAGTTGCAGTTCCGGCTTGCCCTGGCTGCTGGCCCGGCGCAGCAAGGCGCGCACGCGCGCCTCGAACTCGCTCAGCGCGAACGGCTTGACCAGGTAGTCGTCGGCGCCGAGGTCGAGCACGCGGATGCGTTCGGCCAGGCCGTCGCGCGCGGTCACCACCAGCACCGGCAGGCCCTTGCCGCGGCGGCGCAGGCGCTGCAGCACCTCGCTGCCATCCAGCCCCGGCAGGCCCAGGTCCAGCACCAGCAGGTCGTAGCCGTGATCGCGCAGCGCGGCGTCCGCCTGGCTGCCGTCCGCCACGTGGTCGACGGCGTGGCCGCCCTGGCGCAGCGAGGCGCGGATGCCCTCGGCGATGGAGGGATCGTCTTCCACCAGCAGGATGCGCATGGAGACTCCGGTACGGGGAGAAAGCGGCAACACGACGCCCGGTTTCCATTCTGGCGCGCAATTCGCCCGGTCGTGCGGCTCGTTGACCACGCCGGCGGCGCGAGGTTCACGCGGATGCGATCTCAGTCCGCCACACGGAAGCGCACGGCGCTGAAGGCGCCGTCCCGGGTCAGCGCGGTGACGGTGTGCGGGCCGGGCCGGTGCAGCACGAGGGATTGTACGGCGGCGCCCACGCTGCTGCCTTGCAGGCGGCCGTCGAGCAGCCATTGCACTTCGCCCTCGGCACCGAGGGCGCGCAGGGTCACGCGCAGCGGCTGGTCGCTGTTCGGCGCGCGGCGCAGGGTGACGCCGCTGGCCAGGCCGGTGATGCGGATCGGCATGGCGCGGTCCAGCGAATCGGGTGCGCAGCCGGGGGCGAGCGGCGGCAGCGCCGCGGCGGCGCGGTCGTCGACGCGGAGCCACGGCGTGGCCAGCGCGGGCCAGCGCGCGAGCTGGATCGTGCGTTCGTGCGCGGCGTGGCAGGCGCCGCTGAGGCGCTGGCCTTTCGCATTGACGCGCAAGCGGAGCAGGCCGGCGGACCACGCGCCGAGATCGCGTTCGGCGAAGGTGGGCGGCAAGGCGTCGTCGAGCACCCAGGCGCTGCGGCGCTGGCGGCACAGGTCGGGCGGGGTGTTCTCCGCCGCGCCGCCCAGCGGCCAGCAGATGTCGCGCCGGCTGACGCTGGTCGGTTGCGCGCGGGCGTGGCCGCCGCGCGAGGGCAGCATGTCGACGATCTGGAACAGCAGCGGCAGCGCGGTCACCGCGCCGTACTGACCAGGCGACGGCGTGCCGTCGGGGCGGCCGATCCACACGCCGACGGTCCAGCGGTCGGTGACGCCGATCGACCAGGCGTCGCGGTAGCCGTAGCTGGTGCCGGTCTTCCACGCCACCGTGGCGTGCCGGTTGATCGCGCCGGCGAGCGGGCCGCCCTCGACGGCGGCCGGGTTGCTGGCGAGGATGTCGCGGATGATCCACGCCGCGCCGGGCGACAGCAGCCGGCGCGGGCGCGCCGGTTGTTCCATGGTGTAGCGCGGCGTGCCGGCGAGGCCGCCGTTGGCGAACGCGGTGTACGCGCCGACCAGGTTTTCCAGTCGGGTGGACGCGCCGCCGAGGATGATCGACAGGTTCGGCTGCGCCCCCGCGGGCAGGCCGAGGTCGACTCCGCCGTTGGCCAGCCGCGCCACGAAGCGGTTCGGCCCGACCCGGTCCAGCACGTCCACCGCCGGCACGTTGAGCGAGCGCTGCAGCGCTTCGGCCGCGCTGACCGGGCCGCTGAACGCTTCATCGAAATTGCCCGGCTTGTAGCCGCCGAAATCCTGCGGCGCGTCGACCAGCAGGCTCTGCGAGTGGATCAGGCCGTCGTCCAGCGCCAGGCCGTACAGGAACGGCTTCAGCGTCGAGCCGGGCGAACGCGGCGCGTTCACCATGTCGATGTAGCCATGCCGCTGCGGATCGGCGAAGTCGCTGGTGCCGACGTAGATGCGCGCCTCCAGCGTCGCGTTGTCGACCACCAGCAGCGCCGCCGACGTGTGTGCCGGCAGGCGCGCGAGATACGCACTGACCCGGTCCTCGGCCGCGCGCTGCAGGTTCGCGTCGATGGTGCTGGCGATGCGTCGCGCCTGCGGTTGCTGCCGGTGCAGGCGTTCGGCCAGCAAGGCCGCGGACAACGGCGCGCGCAGCGAACGCGCCACCACCGGTTCGATCGCCGCGTCGCGCACCTCCGCCGCGCTCCACACGCCGAGGTCGCGCATGCGGCGCAGCACCTTGTCGCGCGCGGCGCGCGCCGCCTCGGGGTGGCGGTCCGGCCGCAGCCGGCTCGGCGATTGCGGCAGTACCGCGAGCAGCGCCGCCTCGGCGTGCGACAGCCGGCTGGCCGGCTTGCCCAGGTAGGCCCACGAGGCCGCCTCGACACCTTCGATCGGACCGCCGAACGGCGCGTGGTTGAGGTACAGGTCGAGGATCTGCGGCTTGCTCAGGTGCACTTCCAGCTGCAGCGCGCGGAAGATCTGCACCAGCTTGCCGCGGAAGCTGTGCGGGATCGGTTCGATGATCCGCGCCACCTGCATGGTCAGCGTCGAACCGCCCGAGACGATGCGGCCATGGCGCAGGCCGCCGGCGAGACCGCGCAGCAGCGCGTAGGGATTCACGCCGGGGTGGCGGTAGAACCAGCGGTCCTCGTAGGTGAGCAATGCCTTGAGATAAAGCGGCGAGACCTGCTTCGCCGTGGTCGGGTAACGCCACACGCCGTCGCTGTCGGCAAACGCGCGCAGCGGCGTGCCGTCGCGCGCAAGCACCACGGTGCTGCCGGTGTCGGGGGCGGGCAGGCGCAACGGGAACAGACGGTCGAGGGCGAAGGCGACGAGCAGGGCGCCGATGAAGACAATCGCGAAGACACGTAGCCCGTGCGTGAGGCGGGATCTTCGGCGGAACGGGTTGGCGTTGGTCATGGTGGGGCCCTTCGACTTCGCTCGCTGACGCGAGCTACGCTCAGGGTGAACGGTCTTCCACACCGTTCGCCCTGAGCGTAGGCCGCAGGCCGAAGTCGAAGGGCATGCCGCGACTCCAATCAGCCTTATCTGTTCCAAGAGCCACCCGGGAGCATCACCCCCCGGGGCGAGCTCCTACGGTTCGACCACGCTGATCTTCGCCGGTTCGACCTTGCCGATGCCGCGCACGGCGGGACGATACATGTCCTCCACCAGCGGCGGCGGCACGGTGTACGTGCCCGGCGTCACCGCGCGCACCAGGTAGAACACGCGGGCCTTGTCGCCACGACTGAGGTTGAGGGCGGCGGCGTAACGGTCGTCGCGGTACTCCTCGTGCACGATCTGCGCGGCGGCGGCGTGCTGGTCCAGTTCGATGCCGTCGATCACCACGCCGGACCACGACTGCGCGCCGCCCAGGTTGAGGTTCTCCACCTCCAGCCCGCCCGGCAGCAGATCGGTGACCAGGGCGTCGGGGACGTTCATGCGCGCCTCGATGCTCAGTTCGACGATCAGCGTGTCGCCTTCCTTCAACTGGCTGCCGCTCCACGGCTTGCCGTCGGTGGTGAAGTAGCTGCGCCGCACGTCGATCTGGCTGTCGTCGGCCGGCGGTGCCTGCCGCGGGATGCCGGCGACGTCGAGCGTGGCGAAGATCGCCGCGTCGCTGGTCGGCTGCACGCTGACCCCGGCGTTGAGCTCGGCCACGCTGAGCGCGCGGCTCCACAGGCGCTGGTCCGGGGCAGATTCGGTCTTGCCGTTCACCGTGAGCGTGGCGGCCAGCGGCGCATTGCTTTTCGCATCGAATGCCGCCGCCACGCGGGCGATCGCCGCCTGCTCCTGCGTGCTCAGGTACGACCACGACCAGCGGTAATCCTTGTCCTGCTGCTGGCGCACCCGCACGTTCGCGGTGGCGTTGCGCGCCCAGTCGACCAGCTTGGCGTCGTAGGCGGGCTTGCTCATGCCGTAGGTGTGGGTGAGCGCGACCATCAGCGCGAGGTCGCGCAGCTCCGAGCCGTAGTCGCCGACGTACCACGGGCGCTCCTTGCTCCACGCGAACGCCTCGTCCACGGCTTTCTGTGCGCGCTCGGTGTCGCCCATCAGCTTCAGCGCGATGCCCAGGTGCACCAGCGGCAGCGGCGCGACCAGCTTCTGCCGTTCGTTGTCGAAGATCGCGCGCAGCGTGCCCAGCGGCGCGCGGTTGACGCGCGCCAGCACGAAGCCGGAGTACGCCTCGTCGGCGATGCGCAGGTGATCGTGCTGCTCGTACTCGTAGTACGGGTGGCCGCCGGCGAGCAGGTCGTCGTTGAGCCGCTGCAGCGCTTTCTGCAGCACGTCCTGCGGTACCGCGAAGCCGGCGTCGCGCGCGTCCAGCATGAAGTCGACCACGTACGGCGTGGTGAAGGTGACGATCGGACTGCTGCCGCCCCAGAAGCTGAAGTGGCCATTGCTGGCCTGGAACGAGGCGATCCGCGACAGCGCGCCGTCCACCGCGGCCTTGCGCACGGCGTCGCTCATCACTTGCGCGCCCAATGCCTTGGCCGTCTGGCCGTCCAGAATCAAAGCGGCGTAGCCCTTGCTGGTGGTCTGCTCGATGCAGCCGTACGGATAGCGCAGCATGTCGCGCAGCGCGGCCGCGTACGGCAACGGCGGCAAGGTGCTCAGGGTGATCCGCGCGTTCACCGTGGCCGGCAGCAGGCCGGCGATCGCGGCGGCGCCGAGGTGCTCGGGCTTGCCCGCCTCCAGCGCCATGGGCGTGGTGCTTACCGTTTCCGGCCAGGCCGGGCGCACCGCAAATTCGAAGTGGCGGTCCACGCTGTAATCGTTGAGCTCGGCGTGGATGTCCACCGTCGCCACCGCGGCGCCCGCGCCGGCGGTGACCGGCATGTGCAGGGTGGTGCCGGCGCCGTCCTTCAGCGACACGCTTTGCGCAGCCTTGTCCACCGTGATCGGGCCGCCGCCCTTGACGCTCACTTTCGCGGTGCCGTCCTTGCCAGACAGGTTCTTCAGATCGAGGCTGATCATCGCCTGGTCGCCGGCCGCCATCACCCGCGGCGTGCTCGGCTCGACCACCAGCGGCGCACGCACGGTGACCGCGCCGTCGGCGTTGCCGTAGCGGCTGTCGGTGTACGCCAGCGCAGCCAGGCGCAGGCTGCCGTTGAAGTCGGGTACGTCGACGTGCAGCGTGGCCCTGCCCTGCGCGTCGAACGCCACCGGGCCGGCGAACAGGTCGACGATCTGTACCTTCGGGTTGAGCCGGGTGGCCTTCGGCAACGCCGCGCCGCTCATGTCGCCGCCGTAGCGCAGCTTCGCCTCGGCGCCGTCCATCGCCTCGATGATGCGGCTGTACAGGTCGTACGCATCCACGCTCAGGGCACGCTTGGCGAACAGCCACGCCCACGCGTCGGGCACCGGGTAGTCGGTGATGTTGAGCACGCCCTGGTCGACCGCGGACAGCGTGACGAAGGCCTGCTGCCCGGCCAGACCGGTGGCCTGCACGCCGACCTCGAGCGGATTGCCCGGACGCATCAGCGCGGGCGCGTCGAGCTTCAGCGGGATGCGCCGGTCGTTGCGGTCCATCGCCACGTACTCGACGCCCATCGCGCGCGCCGGCGTGGTGTGCTCGGCCGCTTCGCCGCCGCGGAACACCAGGGCAGTCACGTAGACGTCGTGGCGTTCCCACTCCTTGGTCACCGGGATCTCGAAGGTGGCACCGGCTTTCGCGTCGATGTTCTTCGTGTAGAGAAGGTGGTCCGATTCCACCAGCAGCACGCCGGGCCCGTCATGCGGCGGCGTCACCGTGACCTTCATGCTGTCGCCGGCGCGGTAGCGCGCCTTGTCCAGCTGCAGCTTGACCTTGTCCGGGCGCGCCTCCTTGCCCAGGTTCTCGTCGTCCCAGCTGTAGCCGGCGAAGAACGGGAACACCGTGGTGAGTTTAGTGGCCGGGTCGTACACCTCGACGCGGTAGCTGCCCCACTGCACCGGGAATTCCACCTGGGCCGACTTGCCGGCGGCGACGTCGACGTCCTTTTCCTCGATCAGCTGCAGGCGCTGGTTCGCATTCGACTGCCAGCCGCCATCGCGCTCGTACAGCCAGTAGAAATCGCGCAGCTCGCGCTGCAGGCGCACTTTCAGGTGGCTGCCTGCGACCAGCGCGCCGTCCGCGTTCGCGCGCACGATCTCGAAACCGACCGGGCTTTCGCTCTCCGCGCCCTGCTTCGGATCGAACAGCGGGCGCACGCCGACCAGCGCGTCGGCCGGCCAGTAGGTGCGCTTGAGCAGCCGCGTCACCGCGCGGCCGCCGCTCTCGTACACGCTGCCGGACAGGGTCACCGCCAGCGGCGCGACCGGTTTCACGTCGTCGGGCAGTGCCACGTCCTGCTCCAGCACGCCTTGCGCGTCGAGCTTCGCATCGACCACGTCGTCGGCGCTCTTCGGCAGCTCGACCAGCGGGTTGCCGAAGAAGGTGTCCTTCATCTTCTCCAGCGGATGCACTTCCGGCGCCACCAGCAGTTTCGCGGTGAAACGGTTGCCGTCGGCCGGCGCACCGTACAGGTAGCTGGAGGCGACCTTCAGCTTCAGCGGTTCGCCCGGCGCCAGCCGCTGCTGCGGGCTGGACAGATCCACCTTGAGCCGCTCGGGCAGGAACTCCTCGACGTGGAACGGGAACGCCTGCACGGTCTCCTTGGCTGAAGGATCGAGGCGGAACTCCAGTTGCCACAACCCGGTCGGCGCGTCGGCCGGGATCGCCTGGCTCAGCTCGAAGTAGTTGAGCTGCTGCGGCTCCAGCCGCTTTTCCACCAGGGTGCGGCCGTCCGGCTGCTTCACCCGCACGAACAGCGACTGCGCCTTCATCGGCTTGCCGTCGTCGTCGCGCAGCAGCGCCGAGGCGCGCAGCGTCTCGCCGGGACGGTACAGGTCGCGGCCGGACCAGGCGTACACCTCGAACGGTGCCTGTTTGCGCCCGCTGATGTCGAAGTTGGACACGTCCAATGCCGGCCGGTTGAACGGCAGCACCGAGACGTCCTTGCCGTGGCGCGCGACCAGCACGTCGGCGGCCTTGATCTTGTACGCGAGCAGCGCGTTGCCGTCGGCGCCGGTCGAGGCCTTGAGCTTGCTGCGCCCGGCCGCGTCGCGGATCTCGATGTCCACCGCATTCACCGGCGTACCGTCGCGCAGCGAGGCCACGTGCAGCAGCACGTTGTCGCGATACACGCGCAGGTGCAGGCCGAGGTCGCTGACGAAGAAGGTGGCGGTGTCGTAGCCGTCCTTGAACGTGCCGCCGGCCTTGACCACCGCCATGTACACGCCGGGCTGGGCCAGCTCCCTGATGTTCTGCACCGGCAGGTAGGTGACGGTGCGCTCGTTCGGCTCGCCGCCCAGGGTGTAGTGGTTGGCGTAGACCGAATCGGCGATCTCGGTGATCGGCATGCGGCTGCGCCGCTCGTCGCCTTCGCCGCAGCTGTTGTAGTAGGCGACGTCGTGGTCGAGTTCGTAGCTGTCGCGGTGGCCGTTGCGCGGGTACGCGCAGAACAGGTCCGACAACGCGTCCTCGCGCACGCGGAAGAACTCCACGTCGGCGTCGTGCACGTTCATCGACACCAGCGGCAGGCCGCGGGTGCCGCGCGCCGGCAGCACGCTGCCGTGCGAGGCGAAGCCGACCGCCGCCGGCAGGTTGCCGGAGTACACGTCGTGCTTCACCGCGTGGCCGAGGGTGCGGCCGTCGGCGGCGAGCAGGCCGGCCTTCAGCTGCACCGCGTAGCGCGTGTTCGCCTGCACGAACGGGAAGTTCAGCGTCTTGCCGTCGTTGTCGAGGCTCCAGCTGCCGCTGACCACTTCGCCGTTCGGGCCGGTCACCGCGATCAGCGTGTCGAACGCCTGCGCCGAGGCCAGCGCGGCGTTGAAGCGCAGGGTCAGCGCGGTGCGCGAGTCGCTGCTGCGGGAGCTGGCCGAAAGCAGGGCGAAGCTGGTTGCGGCCGGCGCCGGCGCCGCCGAGGCGGCCGTGCCCGGCGCACCCTGCAGCGTCGGCGGATGGCCGTCATGGCCGCGCCCGCAGGCGACCAGCAACAGGCCCGACAACAGGACTGGCCATACCCGCGCAAAGCGCGCAAACGATCGTGCGTACATGGTGGTCTCTCCCTGAGATTGGATCGAAGTATCGCCGCCATTCATGGCGGGCCGATGGCACGGATCGGGCACGCGCGTTTTCTCAACGAGGCAACTGCCGACCCAGCCAGTCGCCCAGTTGCATCAGCACCTGGCCGCGGCCCGGTTCGGTTTCGTTGAACAGCTCGTGGTACAGCGAGGCGAAGAAGCGCGTGGTCAGTTGGCCGCTCGATGCCGCCGCCCTGGCGAAGGCACGGCTGCCGGCGGGGTCGACCAGTGCGTCGCTCTCGGCCACCAGCAGCAGGGTGGGCACGGCCAGCTCGGCGGCATCGGCGATGCAGGCGGCGCCTTCGCGGAAGATGAAATCGGCCAGCCGCGGGGTGATCCAGCCGTGGCGCAGCGGATCGGCGCGGTAGTCGGCGGCTACCTGCGGATCGTGCGACAGCTTGCCGGCATCCAGCCCGTTGCGCAGCGGCAGGTTCGGCAGCCAGCGGCCGAGTATCGCGGCCAGCCGGATCATCTGCGGCGATTCGTGAGTGCGCAGGGCCGGCGAGGACAGCACCAGCGCCGGCGGCGCCAGCGCGCCGTCGAGCACGGCGCGTGCGGCCACCAGACCACCCATGCTGTGGCCGAGCAGCAGCGGCTGGTGCGGCGTGGCGCGCGCGTACTCCTGATAGACCGCCGCCAGGTCTGCCAGCAGGTCGTCGCGATGGCGCAGCGCGCCGCGCCGCCCGGGCGACTGCCCGTGGCCACGCTGGTCGTAGCCGCGCACGGCATAGCCGCGCTGGTTGAACCACGCGGCGACGCGATCGTAACGGCCGCTGTGTTCGCCCAGGCCATGCACGAACAGCACGGCCCCGCGCGCCCCCTGTCGCGGCCAGTCGCGCAACAGCAGGCGCTGGCCATCGGCCATGGTCTGCCAGCTGGTGACTCCGGTTTCCTCGCTCCGCGAATCCGATGGCGCCTGCACCGCTTCCTCCCGTTCGATCACCGTCCTGCAGCGCCTCCACGCGATGCGCCGATGGAGCGCGAATACTGACATGCCCGCGCCGACCGCGCACCGCTGCGCGCCGGTTGCGACGGCAGCCGCGGCCCCCATATATGATCGGGTGTCCCACTCCCCGCCACCGCCCCGACCGGTGCCGCCGCGCATGGACTCCCGAATCCTCGAAGCCTTCCACCCGGCGGTCGCCGCCTGGTTCCGCCGCAGCTTCGCCGCACCCACCGCGGCGCAGGCGGCGGCGTGGCCGTCGATCCGCGCCGGCCAGCACACCCTGGTCGCCGCGCCGACCGGCTCCGGCAAGACGCTCACCGCCTTCCTCGCCGCCATCGACGAACTGGTGCGCGAGGGCGTGGCGCACGGCGGCGTGCTGGCCGACGCCACCACGGTGCTCTACGTGTCGCCGCTGAAAGCATTGTCGAACGACATCCATGTCAATCTGGAAGCGCCGCTGGAAGGCATCCGCGCGGAGCTCGAGAAGCTCGGCCTGCCCGACGTGGCGATCCGCACCGCCGTGCGCACCGGCGACACCCCGCAGGTCGAACGCAACCTGCTGCGCAAGCAGCCGCCGCACATCCTGGTGACCACGCCGGAGTCGCTGTACGTGTTGCTCGGCTCGGCCTCGGGCCGTTCCATGCTGGCGGGCGTGCGCACGGTGATCGTCGACGAGATCCACGCCATCGCCGGCAGCAAGCGCGGCTCGCATCTGGCCTTGTCGCTGGAGCGGCTGGCGTCGCTGTGCCAGCGGCGCCTGCTGCGGATCGGCTTGTCGGCGACGCAGAAGCCCATAGAAAAAGTCGCCGACTTTCTGGTCGGCGCTCAGCACTCCCTTCTCCCCGAGGGGGAGAAGGAAGATCCCTGCACCATCATCAACACGGGCCACACCCGCCCGCGCGACCTCGCCATCGAAGTCCCGCCCGTCCCGCTGGAAGCGGTGATGTCGAACGACAGCTGGGAGCTGGTCTACGACCGCCTCGCGCAGCTGGTGCACGCGCACCGCACCACCCTGGTCTTCGTCAACACGCGGCGCATGGCCGAGCGCGCCGCGCGGCACCTGTCCGAACGGCTCGGCAAGGAGCACGTCGCCGCGCATCACGGCAGCCTGGCCAAGGAGCTGCGGCTGGATGCGGAGCAGCGGCTCAAGCGCGGCGAGCTGAAGGTGCTGGTGGCCACCGCGTCGCTGGAGCTGGGCATCGACATCGGCGAAGTCGACCTGGTCTGCCAGCTCGGCTCGCCGCGCTCGATCGCCGCGTTCCTGCAGCGCGCCGGCCGTTCCGGCCACAGCATCGACGGCACGCCGAAGGCGCGGCTGTTCCCGGCGACGCGCGACGACCTGATCGAATGCACCGCCCTGCTCGACTGCGTGCGCCGCGGCGAACTCGACGCGCTGGTGATGCCGCCGCAGCCGCTGGACGTGCTGGCGCAGCAGATCGTCGCCGAGGTCGCCTGCGCCGAGTGGGACGAGGACGCGCTGTACGCGCTGGTGCGCCGCGCGTACCCGTACCGCGATCTCGCCCGAGCCGATTTCGACGCAGTTGTGCGCATGCTGGCCGAAGGCTTCACCACCCGCCAGGGCCCGCGCGCGGCGTACATCCATCGCGACGCGGTGAACCGCCAGCTGCGCCCGCGGCGCAGCGCGCGGCTCACCGCGCTGACCTCCGGCGGCACCATTCCCGACACCGCCGACTACAAGGTGGTGCTGGAACCGCAGGCGATCATCGTCGGCACGGTGAACGAGGATTTCGCGGTCGAGAGCATGGCCGGCGACATCTTCCAGCTCGGCAACGCCAGCTACCGCATCCAGCGCGTCGAGCGCGACCGGCTGCGTGTGGAGGACGCGCACGGCGCGCCGCCGAGCATTCCGTTCTGGCTGGGCGAGGCACCGGGGCGCAGCGACGAGCTGTCGTTCGGCGTGTCGCGTCTGCGCGAGGAGATTTCCGCACAACTCGATGTCGGCGGTCTTTCCGCCGCCGTCGCGTGGCTGCGTAATCAACTCGGCCTCGACGAGGCCGCCGCGCAGCAGCTGGCCGACTATCTTTCCCGCGCGAAAGCCGCGCTCGGCGTGCTGCCCAGCCAGCACACGCTGGTGCTGGAACGTTTCTTCGACGAGTCCGGCGGCACCCAGTTGGTGATCCACACGCCGTGGGGCAGCCGCATCAACCGCGCCTGGGGGCTGGCGCTGCGCAAGCGCTTCTGCCGCCAGTTCAACTTCGAGCTGCAGGCGGCGGCGACCGAGGACGCGATCGTACTGTCACTTTCCACCAGCCACAGTTTTCCGCTGGAGGAGGTGGCGCACTACCTGCACTCGGCCACCGCCGAGCACGTGCTGGTGCAGGCCCTGCTCGACGCGCCGCTGTTCCCCGCGCGCTGGCGCTGGAATGCGGTGACCGCGCTGGCGCTGCCGCGCTTCACCGGTGGCAAGAAAACCCCGCCGCCGCTGCAGCGGATGAAGAGCGAGGACCTGCTCGCCGCGGTGTTCCCCGATCAGGTCGCCTGCCTGGAAAACATCGTGGGCGAGCGCGAGGTGCCGGATCACCCGCTGGTCAACCAGACCCTGCACGACTGCCTGCGCGAGGCGATGGACGTGGACGGCCTGCTGGCGATCCTGCGCCAGCTGGAGGCCGGCGAGATCGCCATCGTCGCACGCGACCTCACCGCACCCAGCCCGCTCGCCGCCGAGGTGTTGAACGCGGCACCGTACGCCTTCCTCGACGACGCGCCGCTGGAGGAGCGCCGCACCCAGGCCGTGCAGACGCGCCGCTGGAACGACGCCGACAGCGCAGACGATCTGGGCCGGCTCGATCCCGAGGCGATCGCCGCCGTACGCGAGGAAGCCTGGCCGCAGGTGCGCGACGCCGACGAGATGCACGAGGCGCTGACCTTGCTGGGTTTCGTCACCGCCGATGAAGTCGCCGCCAACCCCGACTGGAACGAGCGACTGCAGGCGCTGGCGAAGGCGAAGCGCGCCACCCGGCTCGGCGATGTGTGGACGTCTGCCGAACAACTTCCGCTGTGGCAGGCGCTGCATCCTGCGGCATCGATGCAACCGCCGATCGCCGCACCCGCCGAATACGCCGCGCAGCCCTGGACGCGCGAGGACGCGCTGCTGGAACTCGTGCGCCACCGCCTCGGCGGACTCGGCCCGGTCACCGTGAACGGATTGGCGCAATCCCTCCACGTCGAGACCGGCGAAGTCGAGCAGGCGCTGCTGCGGCTGCAGTCCGAAGGCTACGTAATGCAGGGCCGCTTCACCGCCGACGCCGGTGACACCGAATGGTGCGAGCGCCATCTGCTGGCACGCATCCACCGTTACACCATCGGCCGGCTGCGCCGCGAGATCGAGCCGGTCAGCCGGCGCGCGCTGATGCGCTTCCTGTTCGACTGGCAGCACGTGTCGGCGGCCACCCGCTTGAACGGCCCCGATGCGCTGGTCGCCACGCTGGCACAGCTGGAAGGTTACGAGGCCGCGGCCGGCGCGTGGGAAGCGGAGATCCTGCCAGCGCGCGTGGGCGATTACTCGATCAGCTGGCTGGACGAGCTGTGCCGTTCCGGCCGCATCGCCTGGAGCCGGCTGCGCAGCGGCGGCGGCGGTGGTGGCGGGCCGGTGCGCAGTACGCCGATCGTGCTGCTGCCCCGCCGGGAGATGGCCGTCTGGACGGCCGTCGCCGCGGGCGAGCCGCAGGACATCCTGCTGTCGTCGCGCGCCCAGGCCGTGGCCGAGGCGTTGCGCGAGCATGGTGCGCTGTTCTTCGACGAGTTGCTGGTTGACACCCGCCTGTTGCGGCCGGAGCTGGAAGACGCGCTGGGCGAGCTGGTGGCCGCCGGCCGGATCAGCGCGGACAGCTTCGCCGGTCTGCGCGCCCTGCTGCTGCCGGCGGCGAAACGCGACGGCACACGGCACCGGCGCATGCGCCGGCACGCATTTGGCGGGATCGAGGATGCGGGGCGCTGGGCACTGGCGCGCGGCCCGGCCACGGACGCCAAGGCCGGGCCCGAGGCGATTGAACATATTGCGCATACCCTGCTGCGCCGCTACGGCGTGGTGTTCTGGAAGCTGCTGGAGCGCGAGGCGCCGTGGCTGCCGTCGTGGCGCGAGCTGCTGCGCGTGTACCACCGGCTGGAGGCGCGCGGTGAAATCCGCGGCGGCCGTTTCGTCGAAGGCCTGGTCGGCGAGCAGTTTGCCTTGCCCGAGGCCATCGCGCCGCTGCGCGCAGTGCGCCAGCGCGCGGACGACGACGAGCTGGTCTGCGTCAGCGGCAGCGATCCGCTGAACCTGGTCGGCACCGTGCTGGTCGGCGACAAGGTGCCGGCACTGGCCGGCTCGCGCGTGCTGTACCGCGACGGCATGCCGATCGCCGCGCTGGTCGGCGGCAAGCCGGTGGCGCTGATCGAGCTGTCCGCCGCCGAATGGCAACGCGCGCGTGCGGTATTGCTGCGCCACCCGTCGGCACCGGATGCCACGGTACGGCAGGCATCCTGATGGGCTGCCTGCCGGTGCTGCTGCTGTTTCCGCTGGGCGCGGGCGTGGGCTACCTGGTCGGTGGCGACGTCGGTGCGTTGTGGGGCGCCGGCCTCGGCGTGGTGCTGGGCCTGCTGCTGATGGGCCTGCTGATCCGCGCCATGCGCCAACGCCGGTGAACCGGTAGGGCGGGCACCGCCCGCCGCTTTCGGCGAAAAGCCCGGCGGGCAGTGCCCGCCCTACAGCTTGAGGTAGATGCGGCGCCGGTCCATGGCCCACACCACCAGCCACCAGAACGCCACGAACACCACGGCGAAGGCCAGCGACGGCACGCAGGGTCCGAAGCGCGGCGTCATCCAGTCGGCGAACACGGCGCGGTACCACGTCGCCTGGCCCAGGGCGGGCAGCACGATCTGCATGACCTCCGAGCCGGCATAGGCGGCGATGGCGTTGACGCCGAAGCGCCGCCCCAGCGGTGGCCAGCCACGGCGCTCGACCAGCCAGTGGAAGGCCAGCAGCGCCAGCACGGCCCAGCCGGCCGTCCACAGCACGAACGAGGGCGTCCACAGGTTCTTGTTGAACGGCAGCACCAGCGACCACCCCGCACCGAGAGCCAGCGACAGCAGACCGCCCAGCCCCAGCGCCTTGAGCCGCCCGCGCCGCAACCAGCAGCCCGCGCGCAGGCCGAGCAAGGTGGTGGCCAGCGCCGGCAAGGTGCTGAGCAGGCCTTCCGGATCGTGCCCGCGACCGCTGAGCGGATCGATCGACCAGACATAGTGGCCGAACACCGCGCTGTCGGTGCGGCTGGCGAGATTGGCCCACGGCGCCAGCGTGCCGCCGAGTTCGAGCAGCCCCCAGTAGCCGAGCAGCAGCAGGGCGATCGCGCACCATTGCGTGCGTGGCCGCGTGTGGATGGCGAACAGCGCCACCGCGGCAAAGCACACGCCGATCCGTTGCAGCACGCCGGGGATGCGCATGCCGCGATCCGGCAGCAGCCACGTCGCCAGCAGGTTGATGGCCAGGCCGAGCAGCACGATGCGCGCGGCCCGCCACATCGCCGCGCGGGTCAGCTCGGCGGCGGACGCACCCCGCTCCAGCCGCGGCAGGATCGCCAGCGCCACCGACACGCCGACCACGAACAGGAAGAACGGAAAGATCAGGTCGGTCGGCGTGCAGCCGTTCCACTGCGCATGCTCCAGCGGCCAGTACACGTGGCCCCAGTCGCCCGGGTCGTTGACCAGCAGCATCGCGGCCACCGTGCAGCCGCGCAGCGCGTCGAGGGAGGCGAGGCGTGTGGACCGCGCGCTCATGCCACGCCGCCGCACCGTGCATGCGACGCGCTCATGGCGTGGCCTGCAGCGACACCTTCTCCAGCGCGTACAGCGCCCCGTCGATCGGCGCGGTGTAGATCAGGCACAGGCCGTGTTCGCCGCTTTGCGCAGGCAGCTTCGCGTCGAGCCTGAAGCGCCGCGGGCCGTGCGCGGGATCGGGCAACGGCATCGACGCCAGCACCGGTCCGTCGCAGTGATCGACATGCACCACCAGTTCGCCGAACGGCGTGGCGTGCGGGCGCGACACCACCAGCTTCTGCTCGTGCGCCAGCGCGAAGTTGCGCGGCAGGCGCACGGCGTCGACGTGGATCGCCGCGACGCCATCCATGCGCGTGGCGGGGAACAGCTGGCAGCTGTCGAACACGTTCACCGCGTAGACCGGCTGGGTGCTGGGCGCATCGGGCGACGGCTGCACGCGCAGGCGGAAGTCGCTGCCGGGGCAGTTGGGCAAGGTGTTGCCCGCAAGGCTCAGCAACCCCGCGCGGCTGAGCACCCGTTCACGCGGCGCAGCCAGCGCGCTGCCGTCGGCGGCGAAGCTGGCGGCACGCACGGTCACCGGCAGGGTCACGTTGAACGGCGCCTCGTAGCGCGGCGAGACCGGGGTGGGCGCGCTGCCGTCGAGCGTGTAGCGGATCGCGCCGAACCCGGTCGGGCTGGCCAGCGTGACGGTGGCACGGCCGGTGGCCAGCGCCACGTTGCGATCGGTGGCGATCTCCACCGCGAAGGCGCCGTCGGCGTAGGAAATCTGCTGGGCGCGGTAACGCGCGAGCTGGCCGGGCAGGCGCGACAGGAAGTCGCTCCAGTCGCGGCGGGCGTCCGGCGACCAGGCGACTTCGGCCAGCGCATCCAGCCGCGGGAACGCCGCGTGCTCGACGTGGGCGAAACCGGGCATGTGCTCGGTCCAGAAATTGGCCTGGACGCCCAGCACGTGTTTCGCCTGGTGCGCGTCGAGCACGCCGGGAATGGCCTGGAAACCGTACACGTCCTGCAGCGATTCCACGCCGAGGCGGCCGGCGTACTCGTCGGCCAGCGCGCTCTGCACGTGGTCGAAATAGAGGTCCGGCGCGGGCGACATCACCACGTCGTGGCCCAGCAGCGCGGCCTTGATCGCGCCGTCGATGCCGCGCCAGGACATCACGGTGGCGTCGGCCGGCAGCTTGTCGCCTTCGAGGATCTCGTCCCAGCCGATCAGCTTGCGGCCGTGCTGCTGCAGGTACCGGCCGATGCGGCCGATGAACCAGCCCTGCAGGGTGTTCTCGTCGCGGATGCCGAGCGCGCGCATCTTCGCCTGCACCGCGGGCGACGCCTGCCATTGGTCCTTGATCGCCTCGTCGCCGCCGACGTGGATGTAGGTCGACGGGAACAGCGCCATCACCTCGTCGAGCACGTGGTCGATGAAGGCGAAGGTGGCATCGTCGACGTTGTACAGATACGGGTTCACGCCCCAGTCGACGGACACCGCGGGACGCTTGCCGGTGACGCCGAGCTGCGGATACGAGGCCACCGCGGCCTGCGCGTGGCCGGGCATGTCCAGCTCCGGCACGATGGTGATGTGGCGCGCGGCGGCATAGGCCACCACGTCGCGGATCTCGTCCTGGGTGTAGAAACCGCCGTAGCGCTGCGGCTCGCCATCCCTGCCGGCGTCCGGCGGCGTGCGCCACGCGCCGATCCTGGTCAGCTCGGGATAGCGCTTGATCTGGATGCGCCAGCCCTGGTCGTCGGTGAGATGCCAGTGCAGCACGTCGAGCTTGTGCTGGGCCATCTGGTCGAGCAGGGTTTTTACTTCGGCCACGCTCTGGAAATGCCGCACCGAATCGAGCATCACGCCGCGCCAGGCGAAGCGCGGCCAGTCGCGGATGGACAGCGCCGGCACGTCCACCGCGCCGCGCGCGGCATCGGGCGTGAGCAGCTGATACAGCGTGACCACGCCGTGGAACAGGCCGGCGTCGTCGCGCGCGCTGACGCGGATGCCGTGGGTGTCGACATCGAGCGCATAGCCGCCGGCCTGCGCCACCGGCGCCTGTGGGTCGCGCCGCAGCACGATGGCGCGTTTCGCGCCGCCGCCAGGCTGCAGCGTCAGGCCGCGCGTGCGCGAGAGCAGGTCGATCAGGTAGTGCGCGGCCTGCGTGGTGGCCGGGTCATGGTCGGCCACCACGATGGTGGTGGCGGCGTCGACGCGGAAGCTGCCGTCGCCCGGCACGAGTTGCGCAGGCAGCGGAATCAGCGAGGGCGCTGCGGCCGTCGCGCTTGCCGGCGGCAGTGGCAGCAGCAGCATGAGCAACGCGAGCAGGCAGTACAGGGTCGGCAGGCATCGACGGGTCATCCGCATTCTCCGGTGCGCGCTCGCATGGTGCCATGCAGGGCCACCATGCGACGCCAAAAAAAAGCGGGCCCGCCAACCAATGCCGGGGCCCGCACGGGGAGGGTGTCGGCGCGCCGTCCGTGGCGCGCCATGCCGCGGCGTTGCGTCAGAACTTGAAGCGGAGGTTCAGGTAGTACTGGCGACCGTTGATGTAGGTCGAACGCGGCTGGATGCCGTAACCGTCGCCCTTGACGTAGTAGCGCAGCTTCGGGCTGTTGAGGTTGAGGCCGTCCAGCGACACCGACATCCAGTCGTTGATGCTGTAGCCCAGCGACGCGGACAGGTAGCCGGTGCCCTGCATGTAGAAGAAGCCGCCGCGGTCCGGGCCGGCGAAGTACGACGAGCGGTAGGTGTAGCTCACCCGCGCGTTGAACTTGTCGTTCTCGAAGAAGGCCGATGCGTTGGCGGTGTTCTTCGAGGTGCCCTGCAGGTCCTGCCCGTTGTCGGCGTTGCCGGTGGCGTAGGTGTAGTTGAGCGCCGCGCCGAAGTTGTCGCCGATCGGCTGCTGGTAGTTCAACTCCACGCCGCGCACCTTGCCGTCGACGTTGCTGGGGATGTTCACCTGGTAGGCCGAGTAGACATCGTGCCCTGCCGCCGTGCTGGCCGGCATGTCCTTGTACAGGCGCGACTCGGAAGCGAAGGTGACGTAGTTCTGCAGCGACATCTGGTACACGCCGGCCGACAACAGGCCGCGCGGCGCGAAATACCACTCCAGGTCGGCGTCGAAGTTGGTCGAGATCAGCGGCTTCAGGTTCGGGTTGCCGCCGCTGCCGGTGTGGCCGGTGTCATCCAGCGACACCGTGCCGGCCAGTGCCGAGTAGTCCGGCCGGGTCAGCGTCTGCGACACCGCCACGCGCGCCAGCACGTCGTCGGTCAGGTTGAACTTCAGGTTGGCGCTGGGCAGCGCCTTGCTGTAGCTGGCGTTGTTGGTGTTCCAGTAGTAGCCGGCCGGGAAGAACGCCGAGCCGAGGATCGGACCCTGCACTTCGGTCTCCTGCGGCGAGGTGCTGGTGTAGTTCACCGCCTGCTTGGTGTGCACGTAGCGCACGCCCACGTTGCCGCTCCAGCGGTCGCCGATGAAGTTGGCCTGCAGGTAGATCGCGCCGTCCTTCTCGTTCACCTTGTAGATGTCGTTCGGGTACAGCCGCTCCGGCCCGCGGTTGGCGTACTTCGAGTCGTAGGCGGCCAGGTCGGCCTGCGAGTAGTACCAGATATTGGTCGGGAACGAGCCGCCCAGCGAGCTGCCGAAATCACCCGGGTAATGGCCGAAGCTGGCGGGGAAGTTGGCCGGGTTGCTCCAGTCGCCACCGTTCGGTCCCTGCGCGAACGCATAGGGGTTCTCGCGCGTGTGGTCGGCGTAGCGCACGCCGAACTGCAGCGAGGCCAGCGTGCTGTCGTCGAAGTCCAGCTCGCCGTCGATCTTGCCCCAGTTCTCCTTGTCCTCGACGTTGATGCCGCCTTCGCCGAAGATCCAGTTGGCGCTGACGCCCGAGGCCGCCGGCGAGCTGTTGTCCGGCCCCAGCGACCAGTTGACCGGCTTGCCGGTGCCGCGGAAATCCCATGCGGCGCCGGTGCCCGGCGCGGTGTTCAGTTCCAGCACGTCCTGCTTCGGGCTGGAGCCTTCGCCCTTGGTGGTGCCGAGCTGGGCCGAGAAGCTCAGGCGGTCGCTCGCGCGCCAGTCGACGTCGGCGGTGAAGAAGCGGGTCGAGGCGGAGGCCTCGCGCGAGATCTGGTCGTAGATGCCGTAGTTCGTCGCGTCGTTGCTGGGCGAGAAGACGGCATTCGTCAACGTGTTGTTGGCCACGACGTAGCCGGGCTGGAGGTTGGTGGCGCCGTGCACGAAGTGGGTGGCCCACATCATGTAGTTGCGGTTGAAGTTGTTGGCCTTGAGCTTGCTGTAGAAGCCGTTCAGGTTGACCGTCACGTTGTCGGTCGGCTTGAACTGCACGTCCACCGACCCGCCGGTGCGCTTGCGCTTCTGGGTGAACAGCACGTTGCCGATCAGGCTGGGGAAGTAGACGCCGTTCAGATCCGGGTGCGCGGCGACGATGGCGTCGGTGCTCTTGAGCTGCTCCAGGCCGAGCACTTCCTGGCCGTTGCGCTGCAGGCTGCGCTCCTCGTAGAACGCCTGCGCCATCACGCCGAAGGTGCCGGCGTCGTTCTTCCAGTTGAACAGGCCGCTGAACTGCGGCTTGGTGGTGCCGGGCAGGTCGGAGTAGACGCCGCCGACGGACGCGTGCACGGTCACCGGCTTGTCGAACTGCAGCGGCTTGCGGGTGATGATGTTGACGGTGCCGGCCGCGCCGCCCTCGACCAGGCGCGCCTCGGAGGTCTTGTTCACCACCACCTCGCTGACGATCTCCGCCGGCAGCAGGCTGTAGCTGACGCTGCGGCCCACGGTGGCGGTCTGGTTGAGCACGAACCAGTCGCCGGTGCCGATGTTGTGGCCGTCGACCAGGGTCTGGGTCATGCTGGGCGCGGTGCCGCGCAGGCTGACGCGGTCGTTCTCGTCGAAGCCGCCTTCGCCCGCGCTGGAGGTGCCGACGCTGACGCCGGGCAGTCGCTGCAGCGTGTCGGCCACGTTCTTGGCCGGCAGCTTGCCGATGTCCTCGGCGGTGACCACCTCCACGTGCGCATCGGCGGCCTTCTTCAACGCCAGCGATTCGGCCTCGCTGTCGCGGATGCCGGTGACGGTTACCGTGGCCAGTTCCTTGACGTTGGTCTTCTTCGGCTGGTTGGCGTCGGCCGCGGCCGTGCTGTCCTGCGCAAACAACGCACCGGAGACGCACAGACCGGTGATGATGCTGGCGGCGAGCAATGTCTTGCGATGGTTCATGGTGTTCCTCCCCTCAAGAGGCTGGATCGAATCAGGACCGGCGTGGATGCGGTCGCGGACTGTGGGTGACGCGTGGTGGCGGTGGACAGCGGACAACGACGGTGGGCGTGGCGCCGTGCTGCGGGATCGGGCTCATCTCAAGCTCCTTGCCTGGGGTTGCGCCCTTCATCCAGAAACCAGCCTGCGGCGCCGATGACACCAAGCTGGCCGTGCTCAATCAGTCGAACCGGAACCTGTTGCAGCCAGGCGCGCATGACGCCCTTGTTCAAATAGCGCTCGGCAAACGTGCTCGCCAGCAGGAAGTCGTGGATGCGCGGCAGGATGCCGCCGGCCAGGTAGATCGCGCGGGCGCCGTAGAGCAGGCCGAGATCGCCGACGAAGCTGCCGAGCAGGCCGCAGAAAATCTCCAGCACTTCGCGGGCGACCGGGTCGCGGCCTTCCAGCGCCGCGGCGGTGACTTCGGCCGGCGTGCTCCAGCGCGGCGCGCGGCCGTGCAGTTCGGCCAGCGCGCGGTAGAGCTTGAGCAGGCCCGGCCCGGACAGCGCATCCTCGAACGAGACGTGGCTGCGCTCGCGACGCAGCAGGCGCAGGATCTCGATCTCGCGCTCGGTGCCCGGCGCCAGCGAGATCTGTCCCGCCTCGGTGGCCAGCACGCGGGCGCGCGGCGAGCCCGGCAACAGCACCGCCGAACCCAGCCCGGTGCCCGGACCCATCACCAGCACCGGCCCCGGCGGCGGTGCGGGCGCCTCGATGATGCAGCGGGTATCGGCCGCGTCGAGGAACTGGGTGGCATAGGCCACCGCCTCGAAGTCGTTGATGACGGCCAACTGCCGGATGCCCAGCGCGTCGCGGATCGCGCGGATCGACACCGGCCAGGCCAGGTTGCCGTTGACGATCGCGTCGTCCAGCACGTAACCGGCGCAGGCCACCGCGCATTCGCGGATGCCGGCGGCCGCGGCCGCGTGCGGCGTGTGCGCCAGTTGTGCGACGAAGTCGCGCAGCATCGCGGCGAGGTCGGGCCACTCGGCGCAGGCGTAGCGGCGGAAGTGCAGCACGCTGACCGGGCCGTGCGCATCGCCGCAGCCGCTGACCAGGCCGACCCGCGCATGCGTGCCGCCGACATCGGCAGCGAGGAACGGCTGCGCCGCCTCGCCGTCCGACGCCGCAGATACCCGCTCCGACGACGCCGCAGCAACCGGCACGGTGGTCGACGGCGACACGGCATGGCGCTGGTTGGCGACTTCCCCCACGGACGATCTCCCGAAACTCCGCTGCGATCCCGACGCGTGCGCCGGTCACTCGGCGCGGCCGCACGCCGGCCTGATGGAGGGCGAGTCTGTGGTCAAGATGACAACGTTGTCAACTGTGATCGTCGTCCAATTTCGCGACGCGGCTGTGGCGTCGCAGCAAAGCTGTCATGGCAACCTGCGAGGTTGCTTCAAGTGTGCGCCTGGAGGCTTTGTGCAAGCCATATTCGTGGCAGCCTGGCGGCCCGGACCACCTGTTGCACTGCCGCAACGATGCGATCCGAACGGCGGTGGATGCGCTCGACCATCCGCCGCAGCGATGTCCCGTCGCCGGCGTCGATTGACAACGTTGCACTTTTTGCGGAATAAGGAGACATTCCTGTCAGCACGGCCAGCCGGCCGCAGCGACACGGCACCCGGGGAGATCCACCACCATGAGCACCACACTGGCGGCCGCGCCGTCCCGGCAGCAGCAACTCGGGCCGATGCTGATCATCGGCCTGCTGTTTTTCATCTTCGGCTTCGTGACCTGGCTCAACGGTCCGCTGATCACCTTCGTCAAGCTGGCGTTCCAGGTCGAGGACGCCTATGCGTTCCTGGTGCCGTTCGCGTTCTACATTTCCTACCTGGTGTTCTCGCTGCCCGCCTCGATGATCCTGCGCCGCACCGGCATGAAGAAAGGCATGGCGCTGGGCCTGTTCGTGATGGCGGTCGGCGCCGTGCTGTTCGGCCAGTTCGTCAGCCTGCGCGTGTTCGCCGGTGCGCTGACCGGGCTGTTCGTGATCGGTGCCGGGCTGTCCTTGCTGCAGACCGCATCGAACCCGTACATCAGCATCCTTGGCCCGATCGACAGCGCCGCGCAGCGCATCGCGTTCATGGGCATTTGCAACAAGGTGGCCGGCGTGCTGGCGCCGTTCGTGTTCGGCGCGCTGGTGCTCAGCGGCATCGGCAGCTTCGGCGAGCAGGTTGCCGCGGCGCCCACCGTCGAGGCGCGCGAGGCGCTGCTGAACGCCTTCGCCGGCAAGGTGCACACGCCGTACATGGTGATGGCCGGCCTGCTGGTGGTGCTGGCGATCTGGATCGCGCGTTCGTCGCTGCCGGAGATCACGCCGGAAGGCGCCAACAGCGAGCGCGCGATCGGCCACGGGCACGGCAGCATCTTCAGCTTTCCGCACCTGTGGCTGGGCGTGCTGTGCCTGTTCCTCTACGTCGGCGTGGAGGTGATGGCCGGCGACGCGATCGGCACCTACGGCGCCGGCTTCCACCTGCCGCTGGACCGCACCAAGGTCTTCACCGCGTTCACCCTGAGCGGCATGCTGGCCGGCTACCTGGTCGGCCTGGTGCTGATCCCGCGCTACATCTCGCAGCAGCGTTACCTCGCGGTATCGGCGGTGCTCGGCGTGCTGTTCTCGATCGGCGCCTACCTCACGAACGGCTACGTCTCGGTCGGCTTCGTCGCCGCGCTGGGCTTCGCCAACGCGATGATGTGGCCGGCGATCTTTCCGCTGGCGATCAAGGGCCTGGGCGACCTCACCGAGCGCGGTTCGGCGCTGCTGATCATGGCGATCGCCGGCGGCGCGGTGGTGCCGCAGCTGTTCGTGCACCTGAAGCAGCACATCGACTTCCAGCTCGCCTTCACCGTGCTGATGGTGCCGTGCTACCTGTACATCCTGTACTTCGGACTGGCCGGCCACCGCGTGGGCCAGCGGCGCGCGGCACCGTGATCGCGCCGTTCGCCAGTCCCGGGGCCATACGCTAGGATGCACACGCCGCCGCACACCGGCTGTGCGGCGGTGTCGGCACATGGCGCTGCCGGCGCCCCACTCACGATGCACGAGGTCCAGCGGTGCGCAGCGCCACCATCAAGGATGTCGCGGAACGGGCAGGCGTCTCGCTGAAGACGGTGTCGCGCGTCATCAACAACGAGCCCTCGGTGCATGCGCGCACGCGCGAGCGGGTGCAGCAGGCGATCGACGCGCTCGGCTACCAGCCCGACCCCACCGCGCGCAGCCTGCGCAGCACGCGTGCCTATGCGATCGGCCTGGTCTACGACAACCCGAACGCGCACTACATCATCAACCTGCAGCGCGGCGTGCTGTCGGTGTGCCGCTCCAGCGGCTTCGGCCTGCAGATCCACCCCTGCGATTCCTCCTCGCCGACGCTGGCCGAGGAGCTGTGCACGCTGGTGCGTCGCTCGCACCTGGCCGGGCTGGTGCTGGCGCCGCCGATGTCCGAGCAGCCCGCGCTGATCCAGGCGTTGAGCGACGCCGGGATTCCGTTCATCCGCATCATCTCCGCGCGCAAGGACCCGCAGGATGGCTACCCCTGCGTCTACGTGGACGACCGCGACGCGGCTTACGCGATCACCGAACACCTGATCCAGCTCGGCCACCAGCGCATCGGCTTCCTGTGGGGCGGGCGCGAGCACCGCTCCAGCCCGGAGCGCTACCAGGGCTACGAGGATGCGCTGAAGGATTACGGCATCGCGCTCGACCGCAAGCTGATCCTGCCCGGCGATTTCACCTTCGACGACGGCTTCCGCGGCGCGCGCAAGCTGCTGGCGCTGAAGGACCGGCCCACCGCGATCTTCGGCTCCAACGACGAGATCGCCGCCGGCGTGCTGGCCGCGGCGCACTCGGACGGCATCAACGTGCCGTACGAGCTCTCCATCGCCGGCTTCGAGGACAGCCCGTTCTCCAAGCAGTCCTGGCCGGCATTGACCACCGCCCGCCAGGCCACCGAGGAGATCGCCCGCCACGCCGCGCAACGCCTGATCGGCGACCTGCAGCGCGCCGCCCACGGCGAGCCGGCGCAAGGCACCAACGAGGGCTTCAGCCCGGAACTGGTCGTGCGCGGTTCCACCGCGCCGCGGCACACCACCTCACGGCGCTGAACAGCCGGCCATCGCCCCCAGGGCGGGCGATTACTTCACGTTGTCGGTCTGCTCGATGAAGCGGGCGACGTTGTCGTGCAGCAGCTTCAGCGACGGCGCGTGCGCGTACACCATGTGGCCGGACGGATACCACGCATAGCTGATGTTGGCTTCGAGGCTGGCCGGGATCGGCAGGTGGTGCATCTCGTAGTCGGCGGCGAAGTAGGGCGTGGCCAGATCGTAGTAGCCGCCGTTGAGGTAGACCTTGAGACCCGGATTGGTCTTCATCGCCATCGCCAGGTCCGGCATCACGTTGGTCGAGGATTGCAGCGCCTCGCCCTGGACGCCCGGCGCCTTGTGCGAAAAGTCCCAATGGTCGATGTCGGCAAACAGCCGGTACTGTCGGCCCTGGCCGAACTTCAGCTCGCGCCGCACGTAGTCGTTGAACGCGGACACGTAGGCCGAGCTGATCGCCGAGGATTGCGGATCGTATTCGGAAGCCTTGCCCAGCGGATCGATCGTCGGGCCGGAGAAGCGCGTGTCGAGCCGGCCGGTGGTGGTGTCGTCGCCCGCCTGGAGCTCGTGCTCGAACATGCCGCCGCTGACGCGCAGGTTCGCCTTCAGCAGGTACGCCACCGGCAGCCCGGTGTACTGGTGCAGTTTCTCCGCCACCGCCTGCTTGCGCGCCTCGGGCAGCCGCGAGCCGGCCATCAGCGCCTGCGCGTACTCGCCCAGCGCGTACTGCTCCACCTCGCGCAGGAACGGCTCCAGCGCGGCCGGCTGCTGCGGCAACTTGTGGTGGTAGAACGCGGTGGCGGCGAAGGTCGGCAACGCCAGCTCATACGGCAGGTCGACGCCCGGATTGAACTCCGGCCCGTCGATGCTGGTGTCGAAATTGAGGATCTGCGAGAGCAGGATCACGCCGTTCAAGTCGACGCTGTCCTCGTTCTCCAGGATGTTGGCCAGCACCGCCGAGCGGGTGGTGCCGTAGCTTTCGCCGAACAGGTACTTCGGCGAGTTCCAGCGGTCGTACTTCGACAGGAAGCGGGTGATGAACTGGGCAAAGGCATGCGCGTCGCCGTCGACGCCGTAGATCGCCTTGCGCCGGTCCTTCATCTGCTCCTCGCGCTTGGCCTTGTCCTCGTCGTTCGCGATCAGCCGGCTGAAGCCCGCGCCGGGCGCATCGATGAACACCACGTCGGAGGCATCGAGCAGGCTGTAGTCGTTGTTGACCAGCTGGTACGGCGCCGCCGGCGTGTGCGTGTCGTCGCTGGTGACCACCCGCCTGGGCCCGAACGCGCCCATGTGCAGCCACACCGTGGCCGAGCCGGGACCGCCGTTGTAGATGAAGGTGACCGGTCGCTTGCCGGCATCGACGCCCTTCTTGAAATAGGCGACGTAGAACATGCTGACCTGCGGCTCGTCCTCCTTGTCGCCGCTGCCGTGCAGCACCAGCGTGCCGGCCACCGCCTTGTAGTCGACCCGCTTGCCCTCGACCGACACCGACCCCTCGCTGGTCGAGGACTGCGGCTGCACCAGCGCCGCGTCGGGTTTCGACTCGGGGGTCGCCTTGTCGTCCTTCTTGTCCGTGCCGGCAAAGGCCGTCGAGGTGAGCAGCAGCGCGGCAAGCACCGCGGCGAGGGGAAGTTTGCGCATGGGCTGGCATCCGGCAGGCGAAGCGCCGAGCTTAGGCTCCACCCCGGCCGGCCTTCATCCGCCAGAAGTCATTGCGCAGGAACTTGCGTGGCTGCAAAAGCCGCGGCCACGGACTGGCCGAAGGCAGCGGAAAGCCCCGCGATCTATGCCAGAATGCCGCCGCGGAACGGGCAGGGACGACGCGCTTTCGCGACTCGGCGCATGCCCATGGCCCAGCGGGGATTCTGGCGAGAGATCAGGCGCCGCCACGTGTATCGCGTGGCGGCTGCGTATGCCATTGTCGGCTGGCTGCTGATCCAGGTGGCGACGCAGGTGCTGCCGGTGTTCCACCTGCCGGACTGGATCGATCAGGCGGTGGTACTGCTGATCCTGCTCGGCTTCCCGATCGCGCTGGTGCTGGCATGGGCATTCGATGCCACGCCCCGAGGTATCGTGCGCACGGACGGCACCATTGGCACCGATTCGATGGCGCCATCACCGGCGCGCCACGCCGGCGTCGCGGTCGGCCTGATCGGCGTGCTGGTCGCCGCCATCGCGGGACTTGGCTGGTGGCATTTCCAGCACGACGCCAGGCAGCCGATGCAGGGTGTCGCGGCAGCATCCACGTCGACGGTTCGCGCCAACCCGCCGACGGCCGGGCCATCCGCGAGCGCATCACTCGCGCCAACACTGCCCGCCAAGTCCATCGCGGTGCTGCCGTTCGTCAACATGAGCGGAGATCCGAAAAACGACTACTTCAGCGACGGCATCACCGAGGAAATCCTGGACGCGCTGGCGCAGTTGCCGCACCTGAAGGTCGCCGCGCGCACGTCCGCTTTTGCGTTCAAGGGCAAGGCCGAGGACTTGCGCAAGGTCGGCGACGTGCTGGACGTCGCCACCGTGCTGGAAGGCAGCGTGCAGAAGTCCGGCGACGAGGTGCGCATTACCGCGCAGCTGATCGACACGCGCAGCGGCTACCACCTGTGGTCGGAGAAATACGATCGCAAGTTGACCAGCATCTTCGCGGTCGAGGATGAAATCTCCCAGGCGATTGCCGACAAGCTGAAGGTGCAGTTGGCGGGCGGGAGCGGCCAGTCGCTGGTTCCGCAAAAAACCGGTGATCCGCGCGCACACGATGCCTATCTGCGCGGGCTCACCTTGCTGGCCGCACGTTCGGTGGGGGAAGCCGTTGATGCGTTCCGGCAGGCCGTGGCGATTGACCCGGATTACGCGCAAGCCTGGGCATCGCTGGCCGAAGCGCATGCGTTACTGCCGGCATACATGCCGGTGTCGATGCAGACCGCCGATGCCGATTCGCTGGCCGCCGCGCAACATGCGCTTGCGCTGAATCCCGATGTGGCGTTGGCGTATGTCGCGCAGGGCATCGTCTACACCAACCAGATGCATTGGGCCGAGGCCGATCGCGTGTTCCGTCGCGCGCTGGCGCTGGCGCCGGGTGACGCCGAGGCGATGGATCAATACGCGCAGTTCCTGTACGCAGCCGGGCAGCTCGTACCCGCCCTGGCCGAGATCGAGCGCGCGCTGCAGCGCGATCCGCTTTCCGGCGTCAGTGGCGCGGTGCGCGCGCAGCTCCTGTTCGCGTTGCATCGCAACGATGAGGCCTTGAAGCAGATCGAGGGCACCCTGGCCGCGCATCCCAATGGCGTGCTGGAACATCGCATCGCGGTGTGGGTGTATCTGTCCTCGCATCGTTACCCCGAAGCGGAACGGCAGATGCGCCTGTCGAGCCCGCGTCATTCCGATGTCAGTGCGCTGTTGGTACGCGGCATCGCCGATCCGCATTTGCGTGCGAGTGCGGTCGAGTCCCTGGAGACTTCCCCTGCACTGGACAACCTTCGCCATGACGCCATCGTGCATGCCGTGTTCCTCGTCGCGCTTGGCCAGAATGAGCGCGCCCTGGCCATGCTCGACGAATTCGCGCTGAACGGCGACAGCACGACGCCGCAACTGTTGTGGTATCCGGCGTTCGATCCGATCCGCGACGATCCTCGCTTCAAGGCGATGCTCAGGAAGATCGACCTGCCCTACACCCCATGGAAATCCGCCACGCCATGAGCGCCCGGTCGTCGCTATTCGCCGAACTCAAGCGCCGCAACGTATGGCGCGCGGCCATGCTCTACGCGGGCACGGTGTGGGCGTTCGGGCAGGGCCTGTCGCAGTTCAGCCCGGCGGTCGGGTTGCCGGACTGGGCGACGCGGTGGTTCCTGATTGCGGCGGCCATCGGGTTCCCGTTCTGGATCGCGTTCGCGTGGTTCTATGAATTCACGCCTGAAGGCCTGAGGCGCGAGAGCGAGATCGCGGCGGGCGATTCCATCGCGCACGCCACTGGCCGCAAGCTGGACAAGTGGATCATCGGCGTGCTGCTGGTCGCGGTCGTGCTGCTGCTGACAAATACGTTTGTATGGCGCAAGGGCGCGGGATTGGGCGACGATCCGGGGCTCATCGTTCCGGCAAAATCCATCGCCGTGCTGCCGTTCGAGGATTTGAGTCCCGCCCACGATCACGGCTATTTCTCCGCCGGCATGGCCGAGGAACTGTTGAATGCGCTGGCGCGCGTGCAGGATCTGCGCGTCGCCGGGCGCGCCTCCTCGTTCTATTACGGCGACCACAATGCCGACCTGCGCACGATCGGCAAGGCGCTGGATGTGGCCAACGTGCTGGAAGGTTCGGTGCGCACGCAGGGCCAGGCGGTGCGGATCAGCGTGCAACTGATCCGCACCCGCGACGGTTTCGAGGCATGGTCGCAGAGTTACGACGGCAACCTGGACAACATCTTCGACCTGCAGGAGCGGATCGCCCGGGCGATCACCGAGCACCTGAAAGTAGTGCTGGGCGATGTCGGCAACACGCGGCTGGTGCCGGTGGCCACCCGCAGCGCGGACGCGTACGCGGATTTCATCACCGCGCAGGAACTGGTGAATCGCCGCGTGGGCGACAGCCTGCCGCGCGCGATTGTCTTGTTGCAGCAGGCGACGACACTCGATCCGGGCTTCGCGCGCGCCTGGTCCAAGCTCGCCGTGGCCAACGCGGTGCTGCCGCAATATGTGGCCGGTGACTGGAACGCGAGCTGGAAGACATCCGACGATGCCGCCCATCGTGCATTGGCGCTCGATCCGGGCGATGCGGAAGCCTATGCCGCGCTCAGCTACAACCAGTTTTCGCAGCGCCACTACACGGCCATGGTGGAACCGATGCAGCGGGCGCTGAAGCTGGCGCCGGAGAACTCCGCGGTCAACTACTGGGCCGCCAACGAGTTCGCCGCGATGGGCCGCACCCGCACCGCAGAGGCGCGCATCGATGCGGCGCTCGTCGACGATCCGGCCAATCCCCTGCTGCTGTTCTACAAGAGCATGCTGCGCTGGCGCGAAGGCGATCAGGCCGGCGCGCTGGCCTACGTCCATCGCGCCGGCGTGGCGGATTCGGCGTTCGGCGCGTTGATGCTGGAGTTCTACGATGCCGCGCACGGCGACGTGCAGGCTTCCGCGCGGGACTTCGCAAGCTCCACCAGCGAGATGGGCACGAAGATTTCCCGCGCGGATTTGCAGGAGATCTACCGCGGCACCTACGGCGATGCCGCACAACGCCAGGCCGCATTGCAGATCGTCGCCACGCACGCCGATGACAATTGGGCGCCGACCATGCTGCTGCAACTCGGCGCACCGGCGCGTTCATTCGATCTGTATGAGCACGGCCACAGCGGCCTGTCCGATGCCTACCTGAACTGGCTGTGGCAGCCGGAACCGTGGTCGCGGAAGGCGCGCCGCGATCCCGCCTTCCAGGGCTTTGCGCAACGCCTCGGCATGCTCGCGTACTGGAAGCAGTACGGCTGGCCGGACCTGTGCAAGCCCACGCCGGCCCCCGGTGCGCAGGCATTTGTTTGCTCATGAACCCGGCCGCCCGGCTTTGTGACCGATAGCGCCAGCTCACGCCGGCGCAGCGTGGAGTTTTTCAACCGGCAAGGGGAACGACATGCGAATCGAAGGCAGGAAGTGGACGACGCTCATCACCACCGCTCTTCTGTGCCAGGTGTTCCCGGCGGTCGCGACCCACGCTCCGGTCAGCCGGGAATCGCCAGACGCGGAGATTGGCGCGGCCGAGGCATGGGCGTTTCCGCGATTTCCGCCGCCGGACCCGCACGCGCCGAAGTCCGACCCGGCCAGAATCATTCACGTGGCGGGCAGCACGCGCCGTTACACGCAGGCGCAACTGGACGTCGAGCACTTCGTTCCCGACTGGTTCCCGCAGGACCATTCGGCCGCGCCACCGATCGTCACCGTCGATCGCCGGCCCGGCTGGCCATGGCCGTGCGCGGAATGCCACATGGTGAATGGCGCCGGCGTTCCCGCGACTGCGCAGATCATGGGTTTGCCGAAGGGCTACATCCTCGAACAGGTGGCCGCGTTCCGGCACGGCCAGCGCGGGGCGAGCGCGCCGCGCACCACGCAGGACATGGCCGACGAGGCGCGCAGCCTCAGCGACGACGATCTGCAGCTCGCCGCCGGCTATTTTTCGCGGCTGAAGTTCGTGCCGCATACGCGCGTGGTCGAAAGCGCGAACGTGCCGAAGACCCACTGGATGGATTTCGTGCAGGTGCCGGACCAGGATGGCGCGCGCGAACCGCTGGGCGAGCGCATCGTCGAGGTACCGGAGTCTTTCGACGACTATCGACACGGCAGCGGCCGCACCCGCTATGTCGCCTACGTGCCGCCCGGCAGCATCGCGCGTGGCGCGGCGATCGCGGCCAACGGCAGCGGCGCGGCGCCAGCATGCGAGTCCTGCCACGGCGCCAGGCTGCAGGGCACCGACGCCGTCCCGCCGCTGGCCGGACGCTCGCCGACCTACATCGTGCGCGAGCTGCTCCTGTTCCGCGCTGGCCAGCGTTCGAATCCCGCCGCCGCGCCGATGCGGCTGGAAGCCTCGCAGCTGACCGTCGACGACATGATTGCGGTGGCGGCGTATGCGGGATCGCGCACGCCATGAGGTTCACGCGGAACGGGGCGCGGATGGCGCCCCGTGTGTCCGCGCCGTTCGCCCGTCGCCCATGCGCTTACCCCGCCTGCCAGGCCGCGGCCAGTTCGACGGCAAGATCGCGGTAACGGCGCGGCGGATGCCCGAGCAGGCCAGTGAGGATTTCCGCCGCGCCAGGTTTGCCGAGCATGCCGTCGACATGGAACCGCGCCAGCATCAGGCGCAGGTCATGGGCTGCCCAGGACGGCATCAGGCCGGCCATGAAAGCCTCCCAGGCATCAAGGTCGCTGCCCGCAGGCGTCACCGGCCTGCCGAGCACGCCGGACCAGATCGTCGCCAGCGCATCGCCGGTCAGCACGTCCGGCCCGCTGATCTCGATCACCTCGCGCGGCAGCGGCGCCGCCGCTCGCGCGCGACGCAGCAGCGCGGCCACCGCGACCTCGGCGATGTCGCGCACGTCGACCATCGCCACGCCGACACTGCCGATGGGCATGCCGTAGCGGCCCTGTTGCAACAGGCCGTCGCGAAGCATCGCGTCGTTCTGCATGAAGTAGGACGGGCGCAGCACGGTCGCCGGCAGGTCGAACTGCTCGATCATCCGCTCCACCGTGTATTTGCCGGTGAAATGCGGCACGTCGGTGTATCTGTCGCTGTTGAGCACCGACAGATACACGATGCGTTTGATGCCGGCCTCGCGCGCCAGGCTCAGCGTGCCGATGGCCTGGGTCACTTCATCGGCAACCACGGCGTTGAGCAGGAACAGCGTGTCGGCCTCCTTCAGTGCGGCACGCATGGAGGGAATGTCGGTCATGTCGCCCTTGACCGCGATGACGCCGTCGGGGAACGACGCCTGGTCCGGGTTGCGCGTCAGCGCATGGACGCTGGCGCCCTGTGCGGCCAGGCCGCGGACGACGAGGCTGCCGATGGTGCCGGTGCTGCCGGTGACGAGAATGTTCATGGGGATCTCCTTCGAGGTGGTGGACAGCGCCATCCTGATGTTTCACGAAGCGTCCCGATAGCCGCATAATCTGGACATCCCGTCTCGCTCATGGAACACCCGTGGATCTGCTCGCCCTGGCCGATTTCAACGACGTGGCGCGACACGGCGGCTTCGGCCGCGCCGCCCGGGCCACCGGCCGACCCAAGGCCACGCTGTCGCGACGGGTACGCCAGCTGGAGGATGCGCTGGGCGTTCGCCTGTTCGAGCGCGGCGGCCACACGCTCCGGCTGACGCCGGAGGGACGCGAGCTGCAGGAACGGACGCAGTCGCTGCTGGAACACATCGACGAAGTGGGCGAGGCGTTGCGCGGGAGCATCGGCACGCCACGCGGCCGTCTGCGCATCAGCGCGCCGGTGCTGTTCGGCCAGCGCGGCCTGGGCCGCATCGCCGCGGACTACGCGCTCGCCTACCCCCAGGTGCAGCTGGAAGTGGTCACCGAGGATCGCTTCGTCGATCCGGTGGATGACGATTTCGACCTGATCATCCGCGCCAACCCCGACCCCTCGACCGACTTGGCCGGCCGCTGCTTCCTGCGCGACGTGATGGTGGTCGTGGCCACGCCGTCACTGCTGCGGCCAGCGGGAAGAAGTGACGCCGTGGTGCCCGCGATCACGTTGTCGCGCACGCCGCCCGATGCGACCTGGCAGCTCAGTCGCGCACGCAGCGTGCGCCGCATCGCCACGCATACGGTGCTGCGTCTGTCGTCGATGGCGATGATCCACGATGCGGTGCTCGCCGGCGTGGGCGCCGCCGCGATGCCGCGCTCGCTGGTGCAGGCCGACATCGATGCGGGCCGGCTGCTCGACTGGGGCGTGCTCGCCGGACGTCCGGTCGAAGTCTGGGCCCTGTACCCCTCGCATCGCCACCTGAGCGCCCGCGTGGCCGCCTTCGTGAAACTGCTGCTGGACCGCTTCGAAAATGCCTCACCGGGTGCGTTCGCCCGACTCGCGAGCGCGAGATGAAGCGGCGTCGATGATCCGGCCGACCCGGTGGCCGGCCGATAGGCAAAGTCGACAGGCAGGCGACCCGTCAACCGCGCGCCAGCACCCCGATCGCCACCGCCGCCAGCGCCACGCCGGCGAGGTTGAGCCGGCTCAGCCGTTCGCGGAACAGCAGCAGGCCGACCAGCGCGCCCAGTGCCACCACGCCGATGTTCATGCTGGCGAAGACCAGCGCCGGGTGGTCGGGCAAGGCGCGGTGGCCGCGCAGGTAGAACAGGATGTTGCCGAAGTTGGCCAGCCCCAGCAGCAGGCCGGCCGCCGCGCTGCGGGCGGTGAAACGGGTGGTGCCGCGGGCGCGCCGCCACAACTGCATGGCGAAGGCGACCAGCAGGGCGAGCGCGAACATCGCCTGCAGCGAGGTACCCAGCGCCACGCCGGCGAGGGCCACGCGCTTGAACAGGATGTCGATCACGCCGAAGCCGGCGAACACCAGCAGCGGATACAGCCAGCCGGCCGCGCCGGGATCGGCCGGCGAGCGTTCGCTGCGCCAGACCATGCCCAGCAGGGCAAGCAGGCCCAGCGCGATGCCGCCGAGCTTGAACGCGGAGAGTTGCTCGCCGAACAGCACGAACGCGGCCAGCAGGGAGAGCAGCAGCGACAGCCGCTGCGCCGCATCGCTGCGCACGATGCCGGCGTGGCGCACCGCCGCGGCCAGCGCGAGGAAGATCGTGGGCAGCAGGACGCCCAGCGCAACCAGTGCCAGCCACGGCACCTCGCCGCCGCGCAGGCTTGCCGGCGACGGCTGCAGCAGCAGCGCGGTGAGCGCGCTGGTGGCCACGTAGTTCCAGGCGATCGCCTGGCCCACGTCGATGCGCCAGCGCCGCGCCAGCTTCAGCAGCACCGACACCGCCACGCTGCACAACACGCTCAACAGCACGAAGAACATCCGACCCTCCCGCGACAAACAGCGCGCATTGTGCCGCAAGCGGCACGCGAGTCAGTCGCGCCGCGCGCGGCGGCGCCTCAAGGCGTCAGCCCAGCCACGGCCGCAGCATCGACAGGTCGTAGCCCGCCGCGCGCGCCGTGGCCAGGATCTCGTCGGCCGTGCCCGGCGCCTGCATCGCCCACAGCGCGCTGCTGCGCGTGCCGCTGCGGCAGAACGCCAGCAGCGGGCCGGGTAGTTCCTCCAGCGCCGCGCTGAATTCGTGCAGGGCGGCCGGCGCGAACGGCATGCCCGCCACCGGGATATGCCGCCAGGCCAGGCCGGCGGTACGCGCCGCCGATTCCAGCGTGGCATTGTCCGGCTGGCCGGGTTCCTCGCCGTCGGGGCGGTTGTTGACGATGCCGCGAAAACCCTGCGCGGCGAGTTCCGCGATGTCGTCGACGTCGATTTGCGCGCTGACGCTCAGCGCACCGGCAAGCGGATGGATCTGCATGCAATGCTCCGTAGGAAGGGATGGACGCCTACAGCGCGTCCAGCGGGATTTTCAGATAGCGCACGCCATTGTCCTCGGCCGGCGGCAACTGGCCGGCGCGCATGTTCACCTGCACCGCCGGCAGCAGCAGTTGCGGCACCTTCAGCGTGGCATCGCGCGCGCGGCGCATGGCGACGAACTCCTCCTCGCCGATGCCGTCATGCACGTGGATGTTGCCCTGGCGTTCGGCCGCCACCGTGGTCTGGTGCGCGAACTCGTCGCGGCCGGGGGCCTTGTAGTCGTGGCACAGGAAGATCCGGGTGGCCTCCGGCAGCGCGAAGATGCGCCGGATCGAGCGGTACAGCGTAGCCGCGTCGCCGCCGGGGAAGTCGCAGCGTGCGGTGCCGTAGTCGGGCATGAACAGCGTGTCGCCGACAAACGCCGCGTCGCCGATCAGGTGGGTCATGCACGCCGGCGTGTGCCCCGGCGTGTGGATCGCCTGCGCCTCGATCCCGCCTACCCGATAGCGCTCGCCATCGGTGAACAGGTGGTCGAACTGGCTGCCGTCGCGGGCGAACCCGTCGCCGGCGTTGAACAGCGCGCCGAACGTATCCTGCACCTCGCGGATGTGCTCGCCGATCGCCAGCTTGCCGCCCAGCTGAGCTTGCACGTAGGACGCCGCCGACAGGTGGTCGGCATGCACGTGGGTGTCGATCACCCAATCGAGCGTCAGCCCCTCGGCGCGCACGAACGCAATGACGGCATCGGCGGCGGCGTGGCCGGTGCGCCCGGAGGCCGCCTCGTAATCGAGCACCGCATCGAGCACGGCGGCCCTTCGGGTGGCCGGGTCCCAGGCCACGTAGCTGAAGGTATGGCTGGCCTGGTCGAAGAACGCCCGCACGTCGGGGCTTGGCATGTCCGTCTCCTCGCGGTGAAATCGGGATCACGGAGATTATGGCCCCTGCGGCAACGGTCGCCGCATCACGCCGATTGCGCGGCCTGCTCCGCCGCGAGGCGCCGGGCGACGCGCGCGAAGCTCGCCGCGGTCTCGGCATTCGCCGGCGCGAAGAAGAACGCGGTGGCGCGATCGACGTGGTCGCTGTCGCGGATCGGCAGGCGCATCGAATGGATGCTGAGGTCGCCGAACTCGCGATGGAAGAACGGCACCACGATCGCGCTCAGCGGCGCGGTGTGGCAGCGCTGCCAGAGTTCGACGAACTCCGTGCTGGCCTCGGCCAGCGCCTCGGTCAGCCGGGCGAAGCGCGGGTCTTCCGGATGCGCCGCCTGGTTCATGCGGAACATGCCGAGCAGGTTCAGCGCGCCGTTCTCGAAATCCGGATACAGCCGCCGCCGCGCCGGATTCATGAACGCGTTCCACAGGTGGTTGTCGGCGAACGGGCCGTCGAACTCGCCGAAGTCGTACAGGCACTCGGCCATGCGGTTCCAGGCCAGCACGTTGAACACCGTGTCCAGCACGAAGGCCGGCGCCTGGTACATCCGCAGCACCTCGTGCATCACCGGCGGCAGGCTGAAGTGATGTTCCGGCACGTCGGTGCGCGACAGCCCCATCAGGGCGAACAGGTAGGCCTCGTCGGTCGGCGACAGCGACAGCGCGCGGGCGATCCGGGTCAGCGCCGCCGCCGATACGTTGATTGCACGGCCCTGCTCCAGCCACGTGTACCAGGTGACGCCGACCTCGGCCAGCGCCGCCACTTCCTCGCGGCGCAGTCCCGGCGTCAGCCGGCGCGAACCCCGCGGCAGACCCGCCGCCTCGGGCGTGAGCGCGGCACGCCGCGTGCGCAGGAAGGCCTTCAGCTCGGTGCGTTGCATGGATGCTTTCATGGGCGATCCGGAACGGGTAGTGGGAGTACCAGCAGTGGGGACTGCCTTCCCATGCTACGTCGCAGCGACCTAATGTCGCCTGTCCCCCAAGTCATGTGCCCACACGTGACCGTGACGCCGGCGATGCGGTCACGCCCGTCCGCGGCGCACCTCCCAGCCGCCACGCCCGCCGCGCTGTCTTGCAGCCTGTCACGACGCGGCACCCGCCGACGTCCTTGTGCCAACCCATGCAGGAGATCGACATGTCGTTACTCCCCGTCCCCACCCCCGTCCATGCCCCACGCATCGATGCGCTCACCGATTTCGTGATCCATGCCCAGTTGATGCTGGATCCGGCCACCCCGGAATCGGTGCGCCGCGAAGCCGAACCGCGCCTGCTGGCACAACTGCCGATCCTGCAGGCGCTGGGCGTATTCGAACTGTTCACCCTCCGCGATCCGGCGCTGCACGCGCTGGTGCGCGACGAGCTGCAGGCCCAGCGGGTGCGTGCCGCCTGACATCTTGCCAAGGCAAAAGCATTCCAGCACATATTTGCCTTGACAAATATACTTGAGGCAATAGAATGCGCGGCCATGAATACCGAGTCGCTCGCCTTTGCCACCCCGAAAGAAAGCCTGGGCATCCTGCTCGGGCTGGTGCGCGCGGAGATCGTGCGGGCGATGGAAGCCGAGCTGGCCGCGCAGAACGTGAACCTGCGCTTCACCCAGTTCCTGATCCTCAAGCGGTTGGCGAGGCTCGGCCCGATGTCGGCCAGCGAGCTGGCCCGCTCGGTCGAACTGGACGGCGGCGCGATGACCCGCCAGCTCGACCAGCTCGAACGCAAGGGCTACCTGCGCCGCTGCCCGCATGAACAGGATCGCCGCGCGTTGCGGATCGAGCTGACCGAGTCGGGCCAGGCGATCTGGCAGCAGCTGACCGACTGCAACGAACGCGTGCTGAATGCCGCCCAGCGCTCGCTGGACGAGGCCGAACAGGCCCGGTTGCACGACTACCTGGAGCGCGTGCTGCACGCCCTTCGCGACAAGAACTGACCCTCCCCCTCGGAGCCCCCCACGTATGCGTCTGCATCACCTTGCGGCTGCCACCGCCCTGACCCTCGCGCTGGCCGCCTGCGCCAGCAGCGGCGGCCTGCATCCGAACGGCGCGCCGCTCGACCCCGCCTCGCTGAAAGCCGCGCACCATCTCGGCGCGAACGACATCGCGGCCGCCTGGCCCGAAAGCGACTGGTGGAGCGCACTGGGCGACCCGCAGCTCGACCGGCTGATCCGCGAAGCGCTGGCCGACAACCCCGGCCTGGCCGTGGCCGATGCGCGCGCCCGCGCGGCGCAGGCGGCCGCCGGCCTGGCCGACACCGCGCGCCGCCCCAGCGTGAATGCCGGCGCCAGCGTTTCCGGCGCGCGCATCCCGACCACGGTGATGCCCGCCGATGCCGGCGGCGGCCACTTCAACCTGGCCAGCTACGCCTATGGCAGCTTCAAGTGGGGCCTGGATCTGTGGGGCGGCAAGCGCGCCGCGTGGGAAGCCGCGCTGGGCGCGTCGCGTGCCGCCGAGGTCGAGGCCCGCGCCGCGCGCATCGAACTGTCCGGCAACGTGGCCCGCGCCTATGCGCAACTCGGTTATGCCTTCGCCCAGCAGGACCTGGCCGCCGGCGAGCTGAAACGCGCGCAACAGTCGCAGCAGCTCACCGCGCAGCGCGTGGCCGCCGGCATCGACAACCGCATCGTGCTGAAGCAGGCCGAGGCCGAAGTGGCCACGGATGAGCAGGCAGCCGCGCTGGCCGATCGCGCGGTGGATGCTGCGCGCTCCGCGCTGTCCGTGCTGCTCGGCAAAGGCCCGGATCGCGGCGACGAGATCACCCGTCCACAGGTGCTGGCGCCGGCCGAGCTGGCGGTGCCGGAGAATCTGCCGCTGGAACTGATCGGCCATCGCGCCGACCTGGTCGCCGCGCGCTGGCGGGTCGAGGCCGCGGGCAAGGACATCAAGGCGGCCAAGACCGAGTTCCTGCCCAACATCAGCATCGGCGCGATGGCCGGCGTGCTCCGGCTCGGCGGCGGCAACCCGTTCACCCTGCCGGCGCGCTTCTACCAGCTCGGCCCCTCGCTGAGCCTGCCGATCTTCGACGGCGGCCGGCTGCGCGCCAACCTTTCGGCCAAGGACGCCCAGTACGACCTGGCCGTGGCGCAGTACAACCAGACCCTGGTCGGCGCGGTGAACGAGGTCGCCGACGACGTCTCGGCGACGCAGTCGCTGCAGCGGCAACTCGCCGCCCAGCAACGCGCGCAGGCCGCCGCGCGGCAGGCGTGGGATCTCGCGCTGCAGCGTTACCAGGCCGGTGTGGGCAGCTACCTGGAAGCGCTCAGCGTGCGCCAGCAGCTGCTGGCCGCCGACCGCGGCGTGGCCGCGCTGCAGGCGCAACAGGTCGACCGTTCGATCCAGTTGATCCAGGCCTTGGGCGGTGGATACCGCCCCCAGAGTCAAGCACCCCGCGGTGGATACCGCCCGCAGAATCAAGCACCCCGCGGTGGATACCGCCCGCAGGATCAGGCACCCCGCGACGGCTACCCGCCGCAGGCCGGCGCGCCGGCACCGTCATCTTCCACTTTTGCGCATCGCTGAGGCTTCCCCCATGTCTGCTCAACCCTCATCCGACTCGAACGAGAGCAAGGCCGAGTCCAGGCCGCCGCTGCCGGCGCCGAAGAAATCCCGCGGCGCGCTGCTGCGCGCGCTCGGCGTGGTAGTGCTGCTCGCCGCCATTGGCTGGGGCCTCTGGTACTTCCTCGAAGGCCGCTGGTACGAGAGCACCGACGACGCCTACGTCAACGGCAACGTGGTGCAGATCACCCCGCAGGTGCCCGGCACCGTGGTCAGCATCGGCGCCGACGACGGCAACCTGGTGCACGCCGGCGACGTGCTGGTGAAACTCGATCCCAGCGATGCCGACGTGGCCCTGGCCGAGGCGAAGGCCAACCTGGCGCTGACCGTGCGCAAGGTGCGCGGCCTGTACTCCAGCGTCAGCGGCGCACACGCCGACGTCGCCGCCAGCCAGACGGCGGTGGCGAAGGCGCGCTCCGACTACGAGCGGCGCGTGGCGCTGGCCAAGTCCGGCGCGATCTCGACCGAGGAACTGGCGCATGCCCGCGACGCGCTGACCACCGCGCAGAACGCCCTCATCACGGCGCAGCAGCAGTACCAGACCAGCAAGGTGCTGGTCGACGACACCGTGGTCGCCTCGCACCCGGACGTGCAGGTGGCGGCGGCCCAGCTGCGCGCCGCCTACCTCGCCGACGCGCGCACGCAGTTGCTGGCGCCGGTGGACGGCTATGTGGCCAAACGCTCGGTGCAGGTCGGCCAGCGCGTGCAGCCCGGCACGCCGCTGATGGCGGTGGTGCCGCTGCACCAGGTGTGGATCGACGCCAATTTCAAGGAGACCCAGCTCACCGACATGCGCATCGGCCAGCCGGTGGAGATCGAATCGGACGTCTACGGCGGCGCGGTGAGCTACACCGGCAAGGTGGAGAGCCTGGGCATCGGCACCGGCAGCGCGTTCTCGCTGCTGCCGGCGCAGAACGCCACCGGCAACTGGATCAAGATCGTGCAGCGCATCCCGGTGCGGGTGGTGTTCACCGACCCGAAGCAGTTGGAGCAGCACCCGTTGCGGCTGGGCATGTCGCTCAACGTGGACGTCAACCTGCATGACCGCAGCGGCCCCACGCTGGCGCAGCGCGCGCCCTCGCAACCCGCCTTCAGCACCGACATCTACAAGCAGCAGCTGGCCAAGGCGGATGCGGCGATCAAGGAGATCATCCACGCCAACATGGCCGGCGAAAAATGACGCGATATCGCCCCTCTCCCTCCCGGCGACCGAAGGAAGTCCCCTTGCGGGTGAGAGGGGTTGGGGAGAGGGTTCGGCGGAGACCGCGACGACGCGCTCCGCCCGTACCCTCACCCGCCCTTCGGGCACCCTCTCCCGGTGGGAGAGGGACCTCCCGTCCCACCGACTGATACGGCCATGACCACCGCATTCCGCCCACCCAACCTGGCACTTAGCACGGTCGGCCTGTCGCTGGCCACCTTCATGCAGGTGCTGGACACCACGATCGCCAACGTCTCGCTGCCGACGATTGCCGGCAACCTCGGCGTCAGCAACGACCAGAGCACCTGGGTGATCACCTCGTTCGCGGTGAGCATGGCGATCTCGCTGCCGCTGACCGGCTTCCTCACCCGCCGCTTCGGCGAGGTGCGCCTGTTCACCGCGTGCACGCTGCTGTTCGTGGCCTCCTCGTTCATGTGCGGCGTGTCGCAAAGCATGGGCATGCTGCTGGTGTTCCGCGCGCTGCAGGGCGCGGTGGCCGGCCCGATGTACCCGATCACGCAGAGCCTGCTGATCAGCATCTACCCGCCGGCCAAGCGCGGCATGGCGCTGGCCCTGCTGGCGATGGTGACGGTGGTGGCGCCGATCGCCGGACCGATCCTCGGCGGCTGGATCACCGAGAACTATTCGTGGCCGTGGATCTTCTTCATCAACCTGCCGATCGGCATCTTCGCCAGCGTGGTGGTGGCCAACCAGCTGCGCGGCAAGGTCGAGAAGACCGAGCGCCCGCGCATCGACTACGTCGGCCTGATCACGCTGATCATCGGCGTGGGCGCGCTGCAGATCGTGCTGGACAAGGGCAACGACGCGGACTGGTTCAACTCCAACTTCATCATCGTGGCCAGCATCATCTCGGCCATCGCGATCGCGATCTTCCTGATCTGGGAGCTGACCGACCCCGACCCGATCGTGGACCTGAAGCTGTTCCGCCACCGCAACTTCACCACCGGCACGGTGGCGATGGTGCTGGGCTACGCAGCGTTTTTCGCCATCGCGCTGCTGGTGCCGCTGTGGCTGCAGCAGAACCTGGGCTACACCGCCACCTGGGCCGGCTTCGCCACCGCGCCGCTGGGCGTGATCCCGGTGCTGCTGACCTTCTTCGTGGGCAAGTACGCCACCCGCATGGACCTGCGCCTGCTCGCCGCGGCGTCATTCCTGGTGATGGGCGCGACCTGCTTCATGCGCGCGGACTTCTACCTGCAGATCGACTTCTACCACGTGGCGATGGTGCAGCTGCTGCAGGGCCTGGGCGTGGCGCTGTTCTTCATGCCGACGCTGACCATCCTGCTGTCGGACCTGCAGCAGGACGAGATCGCCGCCGGTTCCGGGCTGTCGACCTTCCTGCGCACGCTGGGCGGCAGTTTCTCCGCCTCGATCACCACGCTGATGTGGACCCGCGGCGCGGTGAACCACCACGAGCAGCTGGCCGAGCACATCACGCCCTACAGCCCGGTCAGCCAGGCCGCGATGCAGCAGCTGGGCCACGGCGATCCGCAACTGGGCGGCAGCGTGATCAACGGCATGATCACCCAGCAGAGCTACCAGATCTCGTTCAACGAGGTGTTCCACGCGCTGGGCTGGATCTTCATCGGCCTGATGCTGGTGATCTGGCTGGCCAAGCCGCCGTTCACACCGAAGGCGCGGCCGGTCGCTGGCGGGCACTGAGGCGATCGGTCAGAGATCGAAGCCGATGCCCACCAGCGCCATGGTCTCGCCGCGGTTGGGCTGATGCAGGCGAGCGTTGGAAACGTGCCGGATCTGGAAGCTGAAGCGACGCCCCTGCCAGCCGAGCGTGGTGACGAACTCGTACGGACTGCTCAGCGCCTGCGTGCGTGCGGTGTTGAATGCCGGCTGGAAACTGGCGAACCAGTGGCCCGGCGCACCATCGGCCGTGCGGTACTGAAGGCGCGCACCGGCGGCCAGCAGCCAGGCTTGCTCCCGGGTGGGGTAGCGATTGTCGCGAAAGCGTGCGATGTCGCGGCCATCGATCCAGCCCAGCGAGACGTCGGGTGCCAGGCTCCAGCGGCTGTCGCCGATCGCATGGTCGTCGAACACCGCTTCGACGAACAGCGCGGGAGTGCCATGCCCATCCATGTAGCTGCGCCCGCCCTGCACCTGCAGATGGACCGATTGCGCCAGCAGCGGCAGCGGAGACGACGCCAGCGCCAGCAGCAGCAGGCGGGCGGAAAACGGGACGTGCATGGCAACCTCGGACGGGGCGGAATTTTAGTGAACTTGATGGTTCACTAAATAACGTCGAACCGAAGTGAAACCAAGGGGTGGCGAAGAATGATTGCCGCGATGCCCCGCGGCCACGGGATGCCCCTGCCGTTGCAGGGGTTCCCGTGCGCGTTCCGCCGGAACTTCAGCGACCGGCCGGCGCCTGCAGGCTGGGGCTGTCCAGGTCCAGCGCGGTGGATTGCAGCAGCACCGCCTGCGGATGATCCTTGCGGATCGCCGCGCCGAACTGCGCGGCATCGCCCACCACCACCACGTGCAGGTCGTCGGCCGCCAGGTGCTTGCGGGCGTATTTCTCGATCTGCTTCGGCGTGACCGCCTGCACCTCGGTGACGTACTTGCCGATGCTGTCGAGCGGCACGCCGTAGATCGCCAGTTCGGCGACCTCGCCGGCCAGCCCCGCGGTGGTCTCCAGGCTGCGGCCGTAAGCGCCGATCAGGGTGGCCTTGCGCGCAGCGAGTTCATCGGCATCCACGCGGCTGTCGCCCAGCTGCTTGAACTGGCCCAGCATCAGCTCGACCACCTGCGGCGCGGACGGGTTCTTGGTTTGCGCCGAGGCCAGCCAGACGCCGCCATCGCCCAGCCCCTGCAGCCGGCTGCCGGCGCCGTAGGAGAGGCCGCGCTTGATGCGGATTTCCTCGTTGAGGCGTGCCGAGTACGAACCGCCCAGCACCGCGTTGGTCACGCTGCCGACGTAGTAGCTGTCGTCGCGGCGCGGCGGCGCGGCGTGCGCGGCGACCACGCCGGCCTGGCCGGCACCGTGCTGGTCGATCAGCAGGATCGGCGGCAGCTGGCTGGCAGCGCTGCCGGCCGGGCGCGGCGGCAGCGGCGTGGCCGGCTTGGCCCAGTCGCCGAAGCTGGCCTGCGCCAGCTGCAAGGCCTGCGCGGGAGTGATGTCGCCGGCGAGGATCAGGATCGCGTTGTCCGGCCGGTACAGCGCGTCGTGCAGGCGTTGCACGTCGGCGCGGGTGATGCGCTTGAGCGAGTCGGGCGTGCCGTGGCGCGAATGGCCATAGGCGCCTTCGCCGAACACGCCGCGGTTGGCCGCCAGCGCGGCCAGCGCGGTGGGCTGGCTCAGCTGCAGGCGCAGGTCGTCGATCGCCTGGCTGCGGGCGCGCTGCACCTCGGTCTCGGCGAAATCCGGCTGGCGCACCACTTCGGCCAGCAGGCCCAGCGCCTGCGGCAGTTTCGGCGTGGTCACGGTGATGCCGATGGCGCTCTCGTCCCAGCCTGCGGAAGCATCCAGCGAGCCGCCCAGCGCCTCGGCGGCGGCAGCGATCTGCGGTGCGCTCCTGCCCGCCGCGCCCTTGCTCAGCAGGTTGGCGGTGAGGTCGGCCAGGCCGGCCAGCTGCGGCGGATCCATCTCGCCGCCGCGACGCACCCACAGCTGCGCGGTGACCAGCGGCAGGTTGGCGCGGCGCACGCTGATGACCTCCAGGCCGTTGGGCAGGGTCTGCGTGGTCGGCGTGGGCACGTTCAGCTGCGGCGCCGGACCGGGCGCCGGCGGCGTGGTCGGGAAATCGGCCGCGGTGGCGATGCCGGTGCTCAGCGCGACGGCCGTAAAGACGGCCAGACGGAAACGATGGACGCGGATCATTTCGCATCTCCCTTGGCGTTGGCCGGCGCGGCCTTGGCCTGCGGCAGGTAGTCGATGGTGACCTTCTTGGCGCCGGTGACGTACTTCTGCAGCACGCGGTGCACGTCATCCGCGCTGACCTTCTGCAACGCCACCAGGTCGTCGTTGACGTGCTGCACGTTGCCGTCGATCAGGCTGGCCTGGCCGAGCGCGAAGGCGATGCCCTGCGCGGTCTGGCGCTGTTTCAGTTCGCTGGTGAGCAGTTGCGTCTTGACCTTGTCCAGCTCGGCGTCGGCGATCGGCTGGGTCGCCAGCCAGACTATTTCCTCGTTCAGCAGTTTCTCCGCCTGGGCCGGTTCATGGCCGCTGGCGAGCACCGCGTAGACGGTGAACAGGCCCGGGCCCACGCGGGTGTCGGCAAACGCGCCGATCTCCTGCGCGACCTGGTGGCGATACACCAGCGACTGGTACAGCCGCGAGGAATCGCCCTGCGACAGCAGCGCCGCGGCCACCTGCAGCGGGATGCGGTCGGCGCTGTCCGCTGCCGGCGGGATCAGCCAGGTCATCGCCACGGCCGGCAGCGGCGCGGTCTCGCTGGTGACGGTGTAGCGCTTGTCCTGCTTGCGCACCGGCTCCTTCGCGGTGACCTGCGGGATCGGCGTGGCCGGTTTGGGGATCCAGCCGAAGTATTCATCGACCCAGGCGTCGAGCTGCTTCGGGTCGAAGTCGCCGGCCACGATCAGGGTGGCGTTGTCCGGGCGGTAGTAGGTGCGATGGAAGTCGATCACGTTCTGCAGCGAGGCCGCCTCCAGCTCCTCGATGCTGCCGATCACCGGACGCCGGTACGGATGCACCGTGTACGACTTCGGGTCGATCGCGTTGAACAGCTTGCCGTACGGGTTGGCCAGCACGCTCTGGCGGTATTCCTCCTCCACCACCGCGCGCTCGGAGGTGAAGTTCTTCTGGTCCACGTTGAGGTTGGACAGCCGCTCGGCCTCGGCCCACAGCAGGGTCTGCAGGTGGTTGCTGGGCACGATCTCGAAATAGTTGGTGACGTCGTCGCCGGTGGAGGCATTGTTGGCGCCGCCGACGTCCTCGGTGAGCCGGTCCATCTGCTCGGCGTGCATGTGCTTCGTGCTCTTGAACATCAGGTGCTCGAACAGGTGCGCGAAGCCGGAGCGCCCCTGCGGGTCGTCCTTGGAGCCGACGTGGTACCAGACCTGCACCGCCACGTTGGGGCTGGCGTGATCCTCCACGCTGAGCACCTGCAGCCCGTTGGGCAGGGTGCGCTGGTGATACTGGATCGGCGGGATGGCGAGATCCGACGCCTGCGCGGGGTGCGGAATCGCGGTGGCGGCGAGCAGGCCGAGTGAAACCATCAAGCTGGCCGAACGCAGGCGCTTGGTCATCCGTAGTCCTTGCGGGTGGAAAGCGTCAACAATAGCAAGCCCGGCGATCCGCCGGGCAACCCGCGGACGGGCATTTGTACCCGGGTACTATTGACATGGATTTCAACCCGGATAGAATGCGCCCATCAATTTATCCGGGTAAAACAATGTCGCCGTCTCAAACCGTCGCCTGCATAGCCTTCGATGGCAAAAAGCGAATCGCGCATGGCGCGTTGCCCGACGTCGCGCGCGCCGCGAAACAGGCGCTGGACGCGGGCGCCAGCGGCCCCTTGCTGGTGTTCGACGAGCGCGACAGTCGTCAGCTCGAGATCGATTTTCGTGGCAGCGTGGATGACGTGTTGTCCCGGCTCGCACCGCACGCCACGTCGGCGTCGCCCGCCGAGCCAGTCACTCGCGGGCCCGGCCGCCCGAAGCTCGGCGTGGTGCCGCGCGAAGTCACCTTGTTGCCACGACACTGGACCTGGCTGGGTCAGCAACCCGGTGGGGCCTCGGCAGTGTTGCGGCGTCTGGTCGAGCAGTCCATCCGTCATGGCGGTGCGAAAGAGCGTGCGCGCCAGGCGATGGAATCGGTCGACCGCTTCATGCAGGTCATGGCCGGCGACGAACCGGGTTACGAGGAAGCCTCGCGCTCCTTCTATCGTGGTGACCGTGAGCGTTTCGGCTCACTGACTGCCCGCTGGCCGGCTGATGTGCGCGCACACCTGCGGCAGCTGGCTGCGGTCGCCTGGGACGAGCGCGCCGACGCCGGCTGAGCCGAGCGGCGGCCCATTTCAGTCTCGTCCCACTCAATCATCCCCGACCTGCGAACCCACTGATGGCCACCGCCCGCCGCGACTCCGTCTTCTCCAACCACAACTTCCGCCTGCTGTTCGGCGGCAGCACGATCTCGATGCTGGGCGACCAGTTCACCCTGGTGGCGCTGCCGTGGCTGGTGCTGAAACTCACCGGCAACCCGGCCGCGCTGGGGCTGGTGCTGGCGGCGATGGCACTGCCGCGTGCGCTGTTCATGCTGATCGGCGGCGCGGTGGTGGACCGGCTGTCGCCGCGCCGCGTGCTGCTCGCCGCGCGCGGGGCGAACGCGCTGCTGGTGGCGCTGCTGGCCGCGCTGGTGCTGCTGGGCGACATCCGCATGTGGCTGGTGTACCTGATCGCGCTGGGCATCGGCCTGTCCACCGCGTTCGCCTACCCGGCCGGCTCGGCAATCCTGCCGCAACTGGTGCGCAAGGATCAGCTGCAACCGGCCAATGCGCTGGTGATGGGCATGCGCCAGCTCAGCATGTTCGTCGGTCCGGCGCTGGCCGGCGTGGTGATCAGCGCGGGCGCGCACGGCGCACAGCCGCAGGCGCTGCAGGATGCGGAGGGACTGGGCCTGGCATTCACCATCGACGCGATCAGCTTCGCCTTCTCGCTGGCGTCGCTGCTGCTGATCCGCGTGTCCGCCGACTTCGATCCGAAACCCGCCGCGGGCGGCGTGCTGGCCAACGTGGCCAGCGGCGTGCGGATGATCTGGGCCGACCTGCCGCTGCGCGCATTCATGCTCTACGCGGCGGTGGTCTCGGTGTTCGTCGGCGGTCCGCTGCAGGTGGGCCTGCCGGTGCTGGCCGATACGCGGATGGATCTGGGCGCCGCCTCGCTCGGCATCCTGATGACCGCCAACGGCGGCGGCATGCTGCTGGGCAGTTTCCTTTCCGGCCCGGCCAGCCGCATCGTGCGCGGCCGCCTCGGCCTGATGGTGCTGACCATCGACAGCCTCGCCGGCCTGGCCCTGGCCACGCTGGCGCTGGTGCATGCGACGGTCACCGGCGCGGTGCTGCTGGCCGCCACCGGCGTGCTCGCCGGCATCGCGCAGATCGCCATCGTCAGCTGGATCCAGCGTCGCGTGGCGCCGGAAATGATGGGCCGCGCCATGAGCGTGCTGATGTTCACCTTCATGGGCCTGGGGCCGATCTCGGCCGCGATCGCCGGCAGCCTGCTCAGGCTGATCCCGCTCACCGGCCTGTTCGCCGGCGCCGGCTTGCTGCTCACCGCGATCGCCCTGGGCTGCATGCGCAGCCCGGCGCTGCGCAGCATCGGGGCAGCGCCGGCGGCGACGGCGGCGTCCTGATCCTGCCGCCGCGCACTTTGCATTAGAGTCGGATGGCCGGATGGCCGCGGAGCGCGGCCGCGCACATCGCAAAACAGGGGAAATCGCCATGGATACTCGACGCTGGTTGGTCGCGCTGGTGCTGCTGTGCGCCACGTTCCTGCACGCCGAACCGGTACCGCTTGCCGATCTCGCACGGCACATGCAATACGAAGCCGTGAAGATTTCGCCTGACGGCAAGTACCTTGCCACCACCGCCCTGGTGGATGGCCACAGTCTGCTGGCGCTGATTCGCCTGGCCGACAAGAAGGGGCAGCTGATCCGCCAGCGCAACGAAGACGCGGTGACGGACTTCTGGTGGATCTCTCCCACCCGCGTGGTGTACACGGTGGGGACACGGCTGGGTGGCTACGACCGCCCGTTGCCCACCGGCGAGTTGTATGCGGTCAATGCCGATGGAACAGGCTCGACCATGCTGTACGGCTTTCGCAAGGACGGCATGACCACCGGTACGCTGGTCAAGCAGGTGGTGAGCGAACGCGGCTCGGCGGAGTTCATCGGCACCATTGCCGGCGATCCGAAACATATCCTGGTCGCTACCCGGCTGTGGGACGCCAACGGCAAGCACGGGGTGTTTGCCACCGCCTCCCGCATGGACGTGCGCACCGGCAAGTTGCGGGAAATCACCACCGCGCCGATGCGCGACGCATTTTTCGTCGGCGACCATCAGGGCCGGATCCGGTTTGCCTGGGGCGAGGACGAGCAGGGCGACGTCCGGGTGTTCCAGCTGCCGCTCGGGGGCGGCGACTGGAAGCCCATGCCCGAACTGGGCGCCAGCCATTCCGTGCCGATCGCCTTCGACCGTGATGACAGCGGGGCGTACTTCAGCTGCCCGGTCCCCAGCGGCGGTTTCGGCATCTGCCGCTGGAGCGAAGACAAGCCCACGCTGCAGGAGGTGTGGAGCAATCCCACTGTGGAATCGGACGGCCTGCTGCAGGGGCTGGCCGAAGACGACATCGCCGGCGTCGCCTACATGGATGGCCGCGCCGGCATCGCGCCATTCGACATGCAGTCGCCGGCGGCACGCATGCTGGTGGCGCTGATGAAGCAGTTCCCGGGCGAAAGCGTACGCTTCGTCTCCGGCACCAGCGATGGCAGCCTGAGCGTGGTGCTGGTGGAGGCCGACGCCGATCCGGGCACGTTCTACCTGTTCGACGCCAAGGCCGCAAGGCTGACGCCGCTGCTCAAGCGCGCGCCGTGGATCAATCCGCAGTCGATGGCGACCAAGCAGCCGTTCGAGTTCGCCGCGCGGGACGGCATGAAGCTGCAGGGCTACCTGAGCTACCCGCCGGGCCATGAGCAGGACAAGCACCTGCCCACGGTGGTGATGGTCCATGGCGGCCCGTTCTCCGTGCGCGACCGCTGGGAGTACGACGCCGACGTGCAGGCGCTGGCGACGCGCGGCTACGTCGTGGTGCAGGTCAATTTCCGCGGCTCGGGCGGCTACGGCTACGCGTTCGAGCAGGCCGGCTGGCGCGAGTGGGGCGGCAAGATGCAGGACGACGTCACTGACGCCACGCGCTGGGCCATCGCCCAGGGCATCGCCGACCCGCAGCGCCTGTGCATCTACGGCGCCAGCTACGGCGGCTATGCCGCGCTGGAAGGCGCGGTGAAGGAGCCGGACCTCTACCAGTGCGCGATCGGCTACGTCGGCATCTACGACCTGCCCCTGATGTACCGGCGCGGCGACATTCCCGAAACGGTCAGCGGCGAGAATTACCTGAAGCGCCAGCTGGGCGACGACTTGGCGCAACTGGCGCAGCGCTCGCCGATCAACCAGCTCGATGCGCTCAAGGCGCGGGTGATGCTGGTGGTCGGCGGCCAGGACCGGCGCGTGCCGCCGATCCAGGGCACGAACCTGCACGAGGCGCTGCTCAAGCGCCACGTGCCGCACGTCTGGCTGGAAAAGCCCGGCGAGATGCACGGCTTCTACGACGAGGCCAATGTCGCCGAGCTGTACGGGAAGATGCTCGACTTCATCGGTTCGAGCATCGGACCCGGCGTCACGGCAGGCGGCAAGTAGGCGCGCGGCACTCGATTCGCTGTTCGCCACTCGAACCGCAGTTGCCGATGGCGGGGACCGGGAACGCGCCGCGCCCGCGGCCTCAGGCCCTGCGGCGCGCTGCCGCGGCGTACGGCAGCGCGAACAGGTACAGGCCGCTGAACAACTGCGCGAACAGCGGCGGCAGCGGCGCATAGGTCAGCCATGCCGGCGGTTCGTGCGGGCTCATCCCGCGCCAGGCGAAGTTCGCGATCACGGTCAGGGTGAACACGATCGACAGCCAGCGGTGGCTCTGGCGGATCCACTGGCTCGCGCTCATGCCGCGCCCTTCGCCCTGGCCTCGATCATCTTCCAGCCATTGCCGGAGGGATCGCGGAAGCCTGCATCCACGGTGCCGTAGCGGCGCATCGGCTCCTGCGTGAACTCCACGCCCAGCGTTTGCAGCCGCTCGAAAGCGGCCTGGCAATCGTCCACCGCCAACACCAACGGCGGCATCGCACCCTTGGCCACCATCTCGCAGAGCGTCTGCGCAGTCGCCGCGTCGTGGACCGGCGGTCCCGGCCTGAACAGACCGAGCTGGAACGAGGGCTGCTCCGGATGCTGCACGGTGAGCCAGCGATAGTCGCCGTTGCGCGCATCGGCACTGACGACAAAGCCCAGCTTTCCGACATAGAAGGCGAGCGCTTCATCCTGGTCGCGGACATAGAGTCCGGCTACATCGACACCTTGAGTCATGGGACCTCCGTGGATTGGAGTGCCTTTTTACCGGGGGCCGCACGGCGGCGCTTCTCCGAAACTGCGCTCCTGAGGTCGGGCCGGTGCGCGGCGCGCACGAAGCATTCCGGAACATGTCCGTGTCCATGCCCGATCGCGCGCTGGCGCGCGCGGAATTCGCCCGGACTCTCGCCGGTGATGTCGCGGAAGATCCGCCCGAACGTGCCGATGCTGTTCCAACCGGTCCGCAGCGCGATCTCGGTGACCGGCAGATCGCCATCGCGCAGCAGCGCCGTGGCGCGTTCGATCCGGCGCGTGAGCAGATAGCGATGCGGCGGCACGCCGAACGCCTCTCGGAAGGCGCGCGCGAAGTGCGCCGCCGACACCGCACTCACCTGCGCCAGCCGCCGGACCGGCCACTCCTCGTGGGAGGCCGCGTCCATCCGGTCCTTCGCGCGCAGCAGGCGGCGCAACAATTCGGGATTCTGGCCCATCGGCTTCGTGCCCTGCGTGACGCCCATGCACCGGCCTTGCGAAGCGGGCGGAAAGGTGAATGACTAAACCGGACAGTGCGGCGGAATCCTGCGGCACGTGGCAGCTAGGCTATCGCACACCGCAAGAAGTGTTCGAGCGATTGCTCAAACGCGCTGCACTTGGGAGTTGAATCCGCCGCTGACCCCCAAGCTTCTCAGGCCTCGCGACACGGCAAGCGCGTCTCGCCATGTTCTCCAGTCGGTCCTTGTTCCGGGCACTCGACGCCACGTATCGTCGTCTCGGGCGTGGCACCATTGCCCATGGGGCATCCAGGGAGAAGTGCCGTGAGCAAGCGAAATACATGGATCTCGGGGTTGGTGGTCATCGGGCTGGCGCTTGTTGTTGGCGGCTGCACCTCCACCATTTCGTTCCGCGCCGATCCCGTGGGGAACAATGAAACACGGCTCACCTGCACCCAGTCGTCCAGCGGAGTGTGTGCGTTCAACATCTTCGTCGACGGCACGCCAACCGGCCGCGCGAGGGAAGTGCCCGAGGGTTACGCCGTGGACGTCGGTGCGCCGCCGTCGGGTGCCGATGTGCGTGGCTGCGTGGCAAACAAGACGCTTCCGTCTTGCAGTACGGTCCATATTGCCGACGGCACAGCTGCAACCACGGATGCGAAGGGCGGCTAGTGGCTAGTGCGGCCCACCGCCATTTGCCCTGCGCACCAGCGAGCCCGCGCGGTACTGCTCGATGCTGTCTTCACCTGGAGTCCCCATGAACTTTTCCGATCTGGAAAAATCCGCGCTGCGGCTCAACGACCTCTACGAGCAGCTGGAAACCAGGATGTACGGACGCGCCTGGACCACGCAGGAGCTGGCGCTGGGTTTCATGGGCGACGTCGGCGACCTGGCGAAGCTGATCCAGGCGAACGCGGGGGTCCGCAAGATCGACGACTGCAAGGCGAAGCTTGGCCACGAGTTGTCGGACTGCCTGTGGTCGATCATCGTGCTGGCGGACAAGTGCGGGATCGACCTGGAAGCGGAGTACTGCAGGAACACGAGGGAGCTGATCGATCACGTCGCCGGCGAACTGCGCACATGACGACCGCCCGGGCCCGCGCCTGGAGCACGATTCCGTGACGCAGCCACCCCGCAGAAACCGAACGCCGTAGCGGCGCGCGCAGCGGGAGCCGCGCGAATGCTCGATCGCCCGGTCCACGGCGGTCAGGCCGCGGGCTGCGGACGCGCCAACGCCTTCAACCGCTTCTTCTCCGCCTTGCGCTCCTTGCGCGCCGCCTTGCGGATCTTGCGGTCGTGATTCCACAGGTAGATGGCCGGGGTGCTGAGCAGGGTCAGCAGCTGCGAGACGAGCAGGCCGCCGACGATGGCGATGCCCAGCGGCTGGCGCATTTCGGAGCCGATGCCGAAGCCGATCGCCAGCGGCATCGCCGCGCCCATCGCCACCAGGGTGGTCATGGTGATCGGGCGGAAGCGGACCAGTGCGGCTTCGCGGATGGCATCGGGCGCGGACATGCCGTGCTCGCGCTCGCGCACCAGGGCGAAGTCGACCATCAGGATCGCGTTTTTCTTGACGATGCCGATCAGCATCAGGATCGCGATGATCGCCATCAGCGACAGCTGCGTCTGCGTGACCAGCATCGCCAGGAACGCGCCGGCGCCGGCGGCGGGCAGGGTGGAGAGGATGGTCAGCGGGTGGCCCAGGCTTTCGTAGAGGATGCCCAGCACGATGTACATGGCCAGGATCGAGCCGAGCAGCAGCACCATGCCGTTCGATTGCGCCTGCTTGAGGCGCTGGTTGGCGCCGGTGTATTCCACCTTGACGCCATCCGGCAGGTGCAGCGCGAAGGCGGCCTGGTCGACCAGCGCCACGCCGCGATCCTGGGTGACGTCCTTGGCCAGGTTGTAGCTGATGGTCACCGCCTGCAGCTGGTTGTGGTGGCGCACGCGCAGCGGGCTGATCGCCGGCTCCATGGTGGCCAGCGCGGAAAGCGGAATCATCTTGCCCTGCTCGCTGCGCACGCGGATGTTCAGCAGCGACTGCGGGCTCAGGTTCTCGTTCGGGCTGGCGTTGAGCACCACCGCGTACTGGTTGACGTCGGAGTAGATCTGCGACACCTGGCGCTGGCCGAACGCGCTGAACAGCGCGGTGTCGATGGCGCCCACGCTGACGTGCAGCCGCGCGGCGGCCTCGCGGTCGATGCGCAGCTGCTGCTGCTTGCCGACCTGGTCGAACGGGCTGCTGACGTCGCGGAACTCCTTCAGCGTGCGCAACTGGCGCACCATCTTCAACGCCCATGGCTGCAGGTCGCTGCCCTGGGTGCTGGTGAGCTGGAACTCGTACTGGCCGCCGCGGTCGCCGCTGCCGCCGCCGCCGAGGAATTGCGAGGCGCTGACCGACACCTTGACGTCGGGCAGGCGGTCGTACTGTTTCGACAGGCGCTCGATCACCGCCTTGATGCCTTCATCGCGCTCGCCCGGGCCATCGCCGCGCGGCTTGAGGTCGACGAACATCTGCGCGCTGTTGCCTACCGCGCCGCCGGCACCGTTGCCGCCGAGCAGGGTCAGCTGGTCGAGCACGGCCGGGTCGGCCTGCATGATCTTCTGCACCTGCCGCGCGCGCTCGGCCAGCACGGTGGGCGAGATGTTGGCGTCGGCGTCGATCTCCACCTGCAGCTGGCCGGTGTCCTCGTCGGGCATGAAGGTGCCGCCGGCGGTCTTCACCACCGCCGCGCCCAGCGCGAAGGTGAGGATCAGCAGCAGCAGCGGCTGCCAGCGCATCAGCCGGCGATGGCGCATGGCCCAGTCCAGCGCGCTTTCGTACATCCGCAGCAGGCCGCGATCGAAACGCTCCACTGCCCGCTCGATGCGCCCCGGCGGGGGCGCCGGCACCGGCTCGTGCTTGAGCAGGTGGCCGCACAGCGCAGGCGTGAGGGTGAGCGAGACGATCGCCGAGATCACCACCGCGGCGGTGAGCGTCACCGAGAACTCGCGCAGCAGCATGATCAGCATGTTGTTGCCGAACAGCAGCGGCGCGAACACCGCCACCAGCGACAGCGTGATCGAGACCACGGTGAAACCGATCTCGCGCACGCCGGTCAGCGCCGCCGGCAGCGGTGCCATGCCCTGCTCCATGTGCCGCACGATGTTCTCGATCACCACGATCGCGTCGTCGACGACGAAGCCGATGCACAGCACCAGCGCCACCAGCGACAGGGTGTTCAGGGTGTAGCCGAGCATCCACATCACCACGAACGCGCCGGCCAGCGACAGCGGCACGCTGAGCATGGCGATCAGGGTCGGCCGCAGCCGGCGCAGGAACACCAGCATCACCAGCGCCACCATCGCGATCGAGATCAGCAGCGCGACCTTCACCTCGTGCAGCGCCGACTGCGTGGTCTGGGTGAGGTCGAACACCGGCTGCATGTTGACGTCAGAGGGCAGCGAGGCGGCCAGTTGCGGCAGACGCGCGCGGATCGCCGCCACCGTGGCCACCGCGTTCGCCTCCGGCCGCTTGGTGATCTGCAGGCCGACCGTGCGCGCGCCGTTGAACCACGCCGCCTGGTATTGATCCTGCTGGCCGGAGTAGACATGCGCCACGTCGGACAGCCGCACCGGCGCGCCGTTGCGCTCGGCGATCAGCAGGTCGGCGAACTGGGCCGGCTCGCGCAGGCCGTCGTTGGCGCTCACCGTCATCTGCGTGCGACCGTCGCTGATGATGCCCTGCGGCGAGTTGACGTTGGCTGCGCGCAACGCGTTGGCGACGTCGTTGGCGGTGAGGTCCTTGGCGGCCAGCGCTCGGTTGTCCAGGTCGATGCGCACCGCGTGCGGGGTGCCGCCGAACACCTGCACCTGGGCCACGCCGTCGATCTGCGCGACGGCGGGTTTCAGCAAGGTGTCGGCCAGGTCGAACAGCTTGTCCTGCGGCATGCCCTCGGAGGTCAGGGTGATGAAGAGGATCGGGATCTGCGAGGTATCGAACTTGAAGTACTGCGGGGGCGAAGGCATGCCCGCGGGCAGGTCGGCCGCCGCGGCATTCAGCGCCGCCTGCACGTCCCGCGCTGCGCTGTCGGCGGTGCGGCTGAAGTTGAAGCGCACGCCGATCCCCACCGCGCCTTCGTTGGCGTTGCCGTACATGTCGTCGATGCCGGGGATCTGGCCAAGATGGCGTTCCAGCGGCGCCATCACCGTGTTGGCCATGGTCTGCGCGCTGGCGCCGGGCATGTTCGCCACCACGTAGACACCGGGGAAGTCCAGCGAGGGCAGCGCCGCCACGCCGAGCAGCAGGTAAGCCCACAGCCCGGCCAGCACCAGGCCGACGGCAAGCAGCGAGGTGCCGGCCGGGCGGCGGATCAACGGGGCGAATATGTTCACGCGAGTACCCACGGCAGCAGGTCGGCGCGGCGCAAGGCGCACGCGCGCCCCAGGTACGCAAGACCAGCGATGGGCAGGGGAGTTTCTTTCATGGCGGCTTTATGCCACCGGGTATCTGTGGGCGTATGTGCCTGAAGTACGCACCGTGCCGGAAGGCAGGGGCCCGGATCGGGATTCGGGGTTCGAGAAGGCAACCCCGGTGAGCGACCAGGTCGGGCCTGGCTCCGCTCACCCCGAGCGGCGGGGGCACGTAGGGCGGGCACTGCCCGCCGTTTTGCCGCGACGATGCGAGAGCCGGCGGGCGGTGCCCGCCCTACGAGCCGCACGTCGCTCTTCCGAATCCCTAATCCCCGCTACTTGGGCAGCGCCGGCATGCCCTTGGGCACGGCGGGCATCGGTGGCGGCTGGCGGCCACGGCGGAATTCATCGCGGATGCGCTTCTGCACCGCCTTGCGCTCGCGGTGGTCGTGCTGCCACAGGTAGATCGCCGGCGTGCTCAACAGGGTCAGCAGCTGCGACACCAGCAGGCCGCCGAGGATCGCGATGCCCAGCGGCTGGCGCAGCTCCGAGCCGTAGCCGAAGCCCACCGCCAGCGGCAGCGCCGCGCCCATCGCCACCAGGGTGGTCATGGTGATCGGGCGGAAGCGCACCAGCGCGGCCTCGCGGATGGCCTCGGGCGGCGACAGGCCGCGCTCGCGTTCGGCGACCAGGGCGAAATCGACCATCAGGATCGCGTTCTTCTTGACGATGCCGATCAGCATCAGCACCGCGATCACCGACATCAGGGTCAGCTGGGTGTGGGTCACCAGCATGGCGAGGAACGCGCCCATGCCGGCGGCGGGCAGGGTGGAGAGGATGGTCAGCGGGTGGATCAGGCTCTCGTACAGCACGCCCAGCACCACGTACATCACCAGGATCACCGCCAGCAGCAGCAACAGCACGTCGCTCAGCGCGTCGACCAGGTTCTGGTTCTCGCCGGTGTACTTGCGCTGGATGCCGTTCGGCAGCGCGGCGGCGAAGATCGCCTGGTCGACCAGCTTCAGGCCTTCCGCCGGGGTGATGCCCTCGGCCAGGTTGTAGTTGATCGAGGCCGATTCGAGCTGGTTGAAGTGGCTGACCGTGGCCGGTGCCAGGTGCGGCTGGATCGTGGCCAGCGCGGAGAGCGGGATCATCTCGCCGCGGCTGCTGCGCACATAGGTGCCGAGCAATCCCTGCGGGCTCAGCTCGTCGCCGCGGTCGGCGGTCAGCACCACGCGGTACTGGTTGATGTCCGAATAGATGGTGGAGATCTGGTTCTGCCCGAACGCGTTGTACAGCGCCGAGTCGATCTGGCCCATGCTCACCTGCAGCCGCGCGGCGGCGGCGCGGTCGACCTGCACCATCTGCTGGGTGCCGATGCCGTCGAAGCTGCTGGTGACATCCTTGAACTGCTTCATGCCGCGCATGACGTGTTCGAGATGCAGGGTGGGTTCCTGCAGCGGCGTGCCGTCCAGGCTGTCGAGCTGGAACGAGTAGCGCCCGACATTGCCGCCGCCCAGGCCGCCGCCACCGCCACCACCGAAGAACTGCACCGCGGACACCGCCACGTCGAGGTCGGTGACGCCCTTGAAGTGGGCGGCGAGGCGGTCGACCACCTGCTGCACCGTGACGTGGCGATCGTCCGGCCGATCGCCCAGCGGCTTGAGGTCGACGAACAGGTGCGCGCCGTTGCCGCCGTTGACGATGGTGGATACGTCCAGCACCGCCGGGTCGGCCTGGAACACCGCGGCCACCTCGCGTGAGCGCGTGGTCAGCCGGGTCGGCGAGATGTTCGGGCCGGCAGTGATCTGCACCTGCACCAGGCCGGTGTCCTCCTTCGGCATCAGGCCGCCGCCGGCGGTCATCACCACCAGCACCGCCAGCACGCCGGTGAGCACGAGCAGCACGGCGGGCTGCCAGCGCATCAGGCGGCGGTGGTGCATCGACCAGTCCAGCGCGCGCCGGTACTGCGCGAGCAGCCAGCCATCGAAGCGCTCGGCCAGCCGCTCCAGCCGCCCGGGCGTGCGGCTGCCCTCCGGCTCGTGCACCAGGCTGCGCCCGCACAGGGCTGGGGTGAGGGTGAGCGAGACCACCGCCGAGATCACGATGGTGGCCACCAGGGTCACCGCGAACTCGCGCATCAGCATGGTGAACATGTTGTCGCCGAACACCATCGGCCCGAACACGGCGATCAGCGACAGCGTGATCGACACCACCGTGAAACCGATCTCGCGCACGCCGGTCAGCGCCGCCTGCAGCGGCGCCATGCCCTGCTCGATGTGGCGCACGATGTTCTCGATCACCACGATCGCGTCGTCCACCACGAAACCCACGCACAGCACCAGCGCCACCAGCGAGAAGATGTTCAGGGTGAAGCCGAGCATCCACATCACGATCAGCGCGCCGGCCAGCGACAGCGGCACGCTGAGCATGGCGATCAGGGTCGGCCGCAGCCGGCGCAGGAACAGCAGCATCACCAGCGCCACCATCACGATGCTCATGCCCAGCGCCACCTCGACCTCGTGCAGCGCCGATTCTGTCGTCGGGGTGAGGTCGAAGATCGGGGTGATCTTCACGTCGGCGGGCAACACGTGGCTGAGCCCGGGCAGCGCCGCGCGGATCGCCTTGACCACGGCGATCGCGTTGGCGTCCGGACGCTTGCTGATCTGCAGGGTCACCGCGCGGGTGCCGTTGAACCAGGCCGCGGCGTACTGGTCCTGCTGCCCGCCGCTCACCGTGGCCACGTCGGCCAGCCGGACCGGCACGCCGTTGTTGCTGGCGATCACCAGGCTGGCGAAATCCGCCGGCGTGTGCAGCGCGTCGTTGGCGGTCACCGTCATCTGGCTGACGCCGTCGCTGAGGATGCCCTGCGGCGAGGTGACGTTGGCCGCGCGCAGCGCGTTGGCGACCTGGTTGGTGGTGATGCCCTTGATCGCCAGCGCGTTGGCGTTCAGCGCGATGCGCACCGCGTGCGGGGTGCCGCCGCCGACCTGCACCTGCGCCACGCCGGGGATCTGCGCCACCGCGGGCTTGAGCAGGGTGTCGGTGAGGTCGTAGAGGCGGTCCGGCGGCAGGCTGCTGGAAGTCAGCGTGACCAGCAGCACCGGGATGGTCGAGGTATCGAACTTGAAGTACTGCGGCGGTGCCGGCATGCCCGGCGGCAGGTCGGCGGCGGCGGCATTGAGCGCCGCCTGCACGTCGCGCGCAGCCGCATCGGTGGAGCGCCCGTACTTGAACAGCACCTGGATCTGCGCGCGCCCTTCGCTGGCGCTGGAGAACATGAACTGCACGCCCGGGATGCGCCCGATGTGCCGTTCCAGCGGCGCCATCACCGTGGTGGCCATGGTCTGCGCGCTGGCGCCGGGCATGCCCGCCACCACCGCCACGCCGGGAAACTCGATCGACGGGAACGCCGCCACGCCGATCAGCAGATAGGCCCACACGCCCGCGATCATCAGGCCGATGGCGAGCAGCGAGGTGCCGACCGGGCGGCGGATCATCGGTGCGAATGCGTTCACGTGGCTCTCCCTGTCGCCCAAGCATAACGGCACCGGTCCGGCCGACGGCAGTGACCTGCGGCATGCCGGCGGCCGCGGGAGCGGCGGGCAGTGCCCGCCACCCCGCCGATCAACGCGCGGCGGGGCTGTAACGCAGGGTCAGCAGCAGCTCGCGCCCGGGCTGGTTGAAGTACCAGACCGTTTCGTAGTGGCGGTCGAACGCATTGGCCAGGCGCGCCTCCAGTTGCCAGGCGCGGTCGAACTGCCAGCTCGCACGCAGGTCGGTGGTGGCGTAACCGCCCAGTCGGTGTGCGTTGGCCGCATCGTCATAGCGGTGCCCGGCGGCGTTGAACGTGGCGCCGACGCCGAAGGCGCCGTAGCGGCGGTCCAGGTCGATGCGCGCCGTCTGCTCGGCGCGGCGCGGCAGCACGTTGCCGTCGTTCGGGCCGCCATCCTCGTTGCGCGGCTGCAGCCAGGTCAGGTAGCTCTGCAGCTGCCAGCCGCCGAGCCGGGCGCCGAACTGGCCTTCCACGCCGCGGATGCGCGCCTTGCTGATGTTGCGCGGGAAGTACTGGCTGTCCAGCGCGATCAGCTGGTCGATGCGCGTCTGGTAGGCGTTCAGCGCCCAGTTCCAGCCATCGTGCTGCCGGCTCAGGCCCAGCTCGGCGCTGCGCGAAGTCTCCGGTTTCAGGTCCGGATTGCCGCTGCCGTAGGGGTAGTAGAGATCGTTGAAGGTGGGCGCGTGGAAGGCGCTGCCGTAGCTGGCGGTGAGCTTCACGCCGCTGTCGAAGTGATAACCCCAGGCCAGCGCGCCGGTGTCGTGGTGGCCGTACTGGCTGTTCCTGTCGCGCCGCGCGGAGAGCGCCAGCTCGTTCGGCCCGAACGTGGCCTGGTACTGCGCGTACGCGCCGGTGTCGTGGCGGCGGGTGGCGAGAAAGCCGGTGTCGCTGTCGATGTGCTCGCCCTGCCAGTCGACGCCGAGCGTCAGCAGCTGGTCCGCGGCCAGGTTGATGTCGTTCTGCCACGAGGCCTGGTTGCGGCGCGAATAGATGTAGCCGACGAAGCTCGCGTTCTCGTAGTTGTCGTAGCGGTCCAGGTTCTGGCCCACGCTGAGCGTGCTCTTCCACGCCTGCAGCGGACGGAAGCCGAAGGTCGAACCGGCGACCTGCTGCACGGTGCGCCAGCGGTTCTGGTAGCTGCCGTCGAAATGCGCCTCGCCCAGGCTGCGCAGCCAGGTGCCGGTCAGTTCGGCACCGTTGTCCCAGCGGTAGCCGCCGCTGGCGCTGAGGTTCTTGTTGCGCGACGGATCGCGATCCGGCTCGTCGGTGAAGCAGCCGGCGAAGGCCGCGGCGGCGCCGACGCGGCAGGTGTTGATGCCGCCGGTGTACTGGCTGCCCGCGCCCAGGTTGTACCAGCCCTGTTCGCTGCCGCCGGACAGCCCGAGCTGGCCGCGCAACAGCCTGTCGGTGCCGGCGGTGAGCGCCAGCGACGGTTCGAGGCCGCCGTCGCGCGAGCCGCGGCGGGTGAAGATCTGGATCACGCCGCCGATCGCATCGGCGCCGTAGAGGCTGGAGCGCGGGCCGCGCACGATCTCGATGCGTTCGATCTGCTCCACCGGAATCTGCTCGAACGCGGCCAGCCCCGCGCTGACCGAAGCCACCCGCACGCCATCGACCAGCAGCAGGGTGTGGGTGGAATTGGCGCCGCGCAGGAACAGCGAAGTCTGCTGGCCGTAGCCGCCGGCGTTGGCGAAGCTCACGCCGGGCAGGCCGGTCAGCAGGTCGGCGATCGACACCGGCTGCAGCCGCTCGATGTCGGCGCGGCTGATCACGCTCACCGACGACAGCGAGTCGCCGATGTCGATCGGCGTGCGCGTGGCGGTGACGATCACCGGCTCCAGCGAAATGGCGCGGTCCTGCCCGGATGGGTCCTGCCCGGTCGCGCCGGCACCGGTGGCGCAGGCCAGCAGCAAGCTGGCCAGCAAGGTCTTCTTCATCTTCGTTTTCCTTCGCCGCGCACCCGCGCACGGCCGCATGTCCAGAGGGAATGGCAGCCGGGCGAAAAAGCGGGGACGGAACGACGGACAGACAGGCCGTGGTCCGGCCTCGCCCACCGCGAGCCACCAAGGAGCGTCCAGGCCGGTCTCCGGGCTCGCGAGTGGCGGGCGGTGATTCCGCTCGCCGCGAACGGCGCCTTCCCGTGCATCGCACAGTGGCCTTCGCCGTTCGTGTCTTTCGCTTACCGTTGCGGGGGCAGCGCCGGCCTTGCAGTGTTCGCACACCACGCACCGGCTTCCCGTTTCATCCCTTGGGCGTTGAACCGTCGGGACACCTGAACCGCGTCACTGTAGCGGCGGACGCCCATTCGGGCAATGGTGCGGGAGTGAGTGGAGGGGTGAGAAACGAGAAAAGGCGGGTCGAGGCGTGGTGCTGGCTCTCTCTCACCTCTCACTCCTCTCCACTCACTTCTCGCCCCGCTCCTCGCCGCCGATCCAGCTTTGCTGCACGCGCAACGCATCGTCCATCGCCACCAGATCGGCGCGGCAGCCGGCCGCGATGCGGCCGCGGCTTGCGCCAAGACCGAGGAACTCGGCCGGCCAGGTGCTGGCCATGCGCACTGCCTCGTCCAGCGGCAGGCCGAGCATCTGCACGGTGTTGCGCACGGCGGCGGCCATGTCGAGCGCCGAGCCGGCGAGCACGCCGCTGGCGGTCTGGCAGATGCCGTCTTTCACGGTGATGGTTTCGCCGTTGAGCACGTAGTCGGGGCGGTCGGCGCCGACCGGCGGCATCGCGTCGGTGACCAGCAGCATCTTGCCGCGGGCCTTGGCGGCGATCGCCACACGCAGGCTGGCCGGGTGCACGTGGTGGCCGTCGACGATGATGCCGCACCAGCTCGCCGCATCTTCCAGCGCGGCGCCGACCACGCCCGGCTCGCGGCTGCCGAACGGGGTCATCGCGTTGAACAAATGCGTGAAGCCGCGCACGCCGGCATCGAGTGCGGCGCGGGTGGTTTCGTAGTCGGCGGCGGTGTGGCCGGCGCAAACGATCACCCCGGCGGCGGCGAGCGCGCGGATGCTCGCCGGCGGCACCCGGTCCGGGGCCAGCGTGACCAGCCGGATGCCGCGATGGGGTGCGCACAGCAAGGCCAGCTCGTCGGCGCCGGGTACGTGGAAGTACTTCGCGTCGTGCACGCCCTTGCGGGCGGGCGCCAGGTACGGCCCTTCGAGGTGGATGCCGAGCAGGCCCGGCACGCCTTCGGCCAATGCCTGTTCCACCGCCGCCAGCGCTTCGCGCATCACCTCGACCCGATCGCTGATCAGGGTCGGCAGGAAACCGGTGGTGCCGTAGCGCCGGTGGGCCGCGCCGATGCGGCGGATCGTCTCCACCGTCGGCGCCTCGTTGAACAGCACGCCACCGCCGCCGTTGACCTGCACGTCGATGAAGCCCGGCAGCAGCATGGCGCCGGCGAGGTCGTGCACCTGCGCGGCGCCCACGCGCGGATCGGATGGCGGCAGCAGGTCGGCGATACGCTCGCCGTCGAGCAGCACGGCTAAGTCGTCGCGCCAGCCGTCGGGGGTGAGTACGCGGGCGTGGGTGAGGACGTGAAGCATGGCGAATTCCGTTGATGATGCGCGACTGAAGGAGCAATACCCTCGTAGGGCGGGCACTGCCCGCCGCTCCCCGTCACGCGAAAATAAAGGCCGGCGGGCAGTGCCCGCCCTACGGCATGCTCAAACCGTCTCCGTGACCTTGTTCAGATGCGGCGGCACGTCGGGGTTGAAACCGCGGCGCAGCGCAAGCTCGCTGGCGGCGCGGTAGAAGCTCTGGATGATCAGCAGCGGCGTGCACAGCGCGGGCAGGCCACCGGGCACCGGCAGCGTGCCGGGGCCGTGCTGGCCCGGCGCGGCAACGAAGACCTGCGCGCCGCGGCCGCGGAACTCGCGCGCCACCGCCAGCGTGCTGGCCAGGGTGTCGTCGTCCTGGGCGAAGCACAGCACCGGGAAGTCCGGTCCGACCAGCGCCATCGGGCCGTGCTTCACCTCGGCGGCGCTGAACGCCTCGGCGTGCAGGCCGCAGGTTTCCTTGAACTTGAGCGCCGCTTCCAGCGCGATGCCGAGGCCGAAGCCGCGGCCGACCACGAACAGGTTGTGCGCGCCGACGAGGCCTTCATGGAGGCTGGACCAGTCCGCATCCCAGCTCTTGCGCAAGGCGTCGGGCAGGGTCGGCAGCGCGGCGTCGAGTTCGGCGTCGCCGCTCCAGCGCGCGCACAGGTGCAGCACCGCGGCCAGCGCGGCGAGGTAGCTCTTGGTCGCCGCCACGCTGCGCTCGGGCCCGGCGTGCAGCGGAATCACGGTGTCGGCCAGCGCGGCCAGCGGCGAATCGGCCACGTTGACCAGCGCCACCACGCGCGCACCGGCACGTTTCGCCGCCTCCGCGGTGCGCAGCAGGTCGGGGCTCTTGCCCGATTGCGAAATCGCGATGAACAGCGCGTCCCGCCACTGCTGCTCGGCGGCATACACCGAGCTCACCGAGGGCGACGCCGAGGCGGTGGCGATGCCCAGCTGCGTCTCGAACACGTACTTGGCGTAGGCCGCGGCGTGATCCGAACTGCCGCGCGCGCAGGTGACGATGAAGCGTGGCGGCGCCTCGCGCAGCGACTGCGCCAGCGCGCTCACCACCGCTTCGTTGGCGGCAAGCTGGCGCGCCACTACCGCGGCCGATTCCTGCGCTTCGCGGAACATCAGGGTGTCGCTGGCGTTCATGCTTGTCCTTCAGTCGGTGTGCAATTCGGCGACGAAGTCGTAGATGTCGCCGCGATACCAGGAGGTGGTGAACTCGACCACGCGGCCGTCGTCGAGGAAGCTGCGCCGTTCGATGTTCAGGCCGGCGCTGCCCACCGCCACGTGCAGCAGCCGCGCCTGCTGCGCGTTCAGCGACACCGCGCGCAGGCGCTGCAGCGCGCGGCGCGGGCGGCAGCCGAGTTGTTCGAGCGCCTCGTACAGCGAGTCGCGCACCAGCATCGGATCGGGCAGCACGCTGGCCGGCACCACGCTGCGCTCGATCGCCAGCGGCTCGTCCTGCCCGTAGCGCAGGCGATGCAGGCGCACCACCAGCGAGCCGGGCGAGAGGTTCATCGCCATCGACTCCTCCGGCGTCACCTCGCCGATCACCCGCTCGAAGAACTCCGAACGCGGGCGCAGTCCGCGCTCGCGCAGGTCCTCGGTGAAACTGGTCAGCCGCGACATCGGCTTGACGATGCGCTCGGCGATGAAGGTGCCGGCGCCGTGGCGCTGGGTCAGCAGGCCTTCCTCGACCAGGCCGGCGATCGCCTTGCGCACGGTGACCCGCGAGAGCTTCAGCACCAGCGCCAGGTCGCGTTCGCTGGGCAGCGCGTGGCCCGGCTCGACGTCGTGCTGCTGCACCACGTTGCGGATCGCCTGGCGCAGTCGCAGGTAGGCCAGCGGCTGGTGATTGGCCGGGTCGCGGCAGATCCGGCGGTATTCCTTGGACAAGGTGGTTTCCATGGCGCGCACCATACCAATAGCGATCCACCGGCCGCAAGCCATGACGGTGCGATATGCCCGCCAGCAAACGCTCGGCCATCCCCAGCCGTTCGCACCGAGCGTGGCTCGCGCCGGCGAGCGGGGTCGAAGTGCATCGCCGGGTGACCAGACCCTTCGACTTCCTTGCTTCCCAAGGCACAGCCATCCCTGGCTGCTCCCCGCGTACGGCCTGCGGGAACGGCCTGCGCTCAGGGAGAACGGGGGTGACGGGACTGCCTGCGGATCGTTCTGCTGGGGCCGCCGATGAATTCGTATGCAACCGGGTAGTCGCTCTGGTATTTCACTGGTACCATCGGCAAAAACCCGGGCAGCGGCATCCGGCCGCGGCCCGCCAGCCGGCATCGAGTCGAGGTGATCGCGTGACTGCTTCCCCCCAAACCGTCGAGCCATTCGACCTGGTGATTTTCGGCGGCACCGGCGATCTCGCCGCGCGCAAATTGCTGCCGGCGCTGTTCCACCGTTTTCTCGACCACCAATTGCCGCCCAGCAGCCGCATCGTCGGCGTGGCGCGCGAGGCGCTGGACGACGCCGGCTATCGCGCGCAACTGCGCGAGGCGCTGATCGCGATCTGCGATGCCCGCCAGCTGGACGAGTTCCTGCAGCAGGTGTTCTACCGTCCGCTGGATGCGCGCAAGGACGAGGGCTGGGACGATTTCGCCGCCTTCATCGGCGCCGAGCCCGACCACGTGCGGGTGTTCTACCTGTCGACCTCGCCCGAACTGTTCGTCGACATCTGCAAGCGGCTGGGCCATTACGGCTTGAACCAGGGCAAGTCGCGCGTGGTGCTGGAGAAGCCCATCGGCCGCGACCTGGACAGCGCCAACCGGATCAACGATGCGGTGGGCCAGGTGTTCGACGAAACCCAGACCTTCCGCATCGACCACTACCTCGGCAAGGAGACGGTGCAGAACCTGCTGGTGCTGCGCTTCGGCAACGCGCTGTTCGAGCCGCTGTGGAACTCCGCGCACATCGACCACGTGCAGATCACCGTGGCCGAGACGCTCGGCGTGGGCCACCGCGGCGCCTATTACGACCGCGCCGGCGCGCTGCGCGACATGGTGCAGAACCACATGCTGCAACTGCTGTGCATGGTGGCCATGGAACCGCCCTCGTCGCTGGCGCCGGACGCGGTGCGCGACGAGAAGCTCAAGGTGCTGCACTCGCTCAAGCCCATCGACGCGAGCAACGCCGGCCAGCTCACCGTGCGCGGCCAGTACCGCGCCGGCGTGGCCGAGGGCGCCAGCGTGCCCGGCTACGGCGAGGAACTGGGCAACGCGAAATCCGATACCGAGACCTTCGTCGCGCTGAAAGCCGAGATCGGCAACTGGCGCTGGGCCGGCGTGCCGTTCTACCTGCGCACCGGCAAGCGCCTCGCGCATCGGGTGTCGGAGATCGCGGTGACCTTCAAGCCGGTGCCGCATTCCATCTTCGACGCCGCCTCCGGCTCGCTGGCGCAGAACCGGCTGGTGCTGCGGCTGCAGCCGGACGAGGGCGTGAAGCTGTGGCTGACCATCAAGCACCCCGGCCCCGGCGGCCTGCGCCTGCGCCACGTGCCGTTGGACATGAGCTTCGCCGAGGCGTTCGGCGTGTCGCAGCCCGACGCCTACGAACGCCTGCTGCTGGACGTGGTGCGCGGCAATCCCACCTTGTTCATGCGCCGCGACGAAGTGGAAGCGGCCTGGCGCTGGGCCGGCCCCATCCTGGCCGCGTGGAGCGACAGCGGCGAAGCGCCGCGGCCGTACGCGGCCGGCAGCTGGGGGCCGAGCGCGTCGGTGGCGCTGATCGAGCGCGACGGCCGCACCTGGCACGACGACAACGAATAGGCGCGCACTTCACCTGCTGCCTGCGCCGCCCCAACCACACTGGAACGCATCACCTCGCCGCCGATCGAACCCGCCATGTCCGCACCCACCAACGTCACCACCCACAGCTTCACCGGATGCCAGGCGCAAGCCGTGGCGCTGGCCGAGCGCGTGGCCGAACGCCTGCGCGACGGCCTGGCGCAACGCGGCCAGGCCGTGCTGGCGGTCTCCGGCGGCAGCACGCCGAAGGATTTCTTCGAGCAGCTGTCGCGCCAGGCACTGGACTGGACCAGGGTGCAGGTGACCCTGGTCGACGAACGCTGGGTGCCCGAAAGCGATGTGCGCTCCAACGCGCGACTGGTGCATACGCACCTGCTGCAGCACGCCGCTGCCGCGGCGCCATTCATTCCGCTGTACACCGGCGACGCCAGTCCGGAGGCCGGCCTGGCCCGCGCCGAAGCACGCATCGCCGCGTTGCCGCTGCCGTTCGACGCGGTGGTGTTGGGCATGGGTGACGACGGCCACACCGCTTCGTTCTTTCCCGGCGGCGACCACCTCGCCGAAGCGCTGGACCCGCACGGCAGCATGCGCGTACTGCCGATGCACGCGCCCGGTGCCGACGAGCCGCGCATCACGCTGACCTTGCCCACGCTGCTGCAAACGCGCGCGTTGTACCTGCTGGTGGCCGGCGAGAAGAAGCGCGACGTACTCGCCGACGCGCGGCTTGGCCTGGGTGCCGCGCGCGACTATCCGGTGCGCGCCGTGCTGACCCAGCAACGCGTGCCGGTGGCGGTGTACTGGTGCCCTTGAGAGCGAGAAACGAGTGGGGAGGGGTGAGAAATGAGTGAACCACACCCGCCACTCCCGCCGTCTCTCGTTTCTCACTCGTCTTCACTCATTTCTGGATTTGAATCATGACCACGCTGCATCCCGTCGTCGCCGAAGTCACCGAACGCCTGCGCGAACGCAGCCGCGAGACGCGCGCGGCGTATCTCGCGCGGATCGACGCGGTGGATCGCAGCGGGCCGCGGCGCGGGCACCTGTCCTGCGGCAACCTTGCGCACGGGTTCGCCGCGTGCGGCAGCGAAGACAAGGACGCGCTGCGCAACGGCCACCGCGCCAACCTGGCCATCGTCACCGCCTACAACGACATGCTCTCGGCGCACCAGCCGTACGAGCGCTATCCCGCGCTGATCCGGCAGATCGCGCGCGACGCCGGCTTCACCGCGCAGGTCGCCGGCGGCGTGCCGGCGATGTGCGACGGCATCACGCAAGGCCGCGCTGGCATGCAGCTGTCGCTGTTCTCGCGCGACGTGATCGCGCTGGCCACCGCGGTGGCGCTGTCGCACGACATGTTCGACGGCGCGCTGTTCCTCGGCATCTGCGACAAGATCGTGCCGGGCCTGCTGATCGCCGCGCTCAGCTTCGGTCATCTTCCCGCGGCCTTCGTGCCCAGCGGCCCGATGCCCAGCGGCATCCCCAACGAACAGAAGTCGAAAGTGCGCCAGGCGTTCGCCGACGGCAAGGCGAGCAAGGCCGAATTGCTCGAGGCGGAGGCCGCGTCATACCACACCGCCGGCACCTGCACCTTCTACGGCACCGCCAACTCCAACCAGATGCTGATGGAGATCATGGGCCTGCACCTGCCCGGCGCCAGCTTCACCGCGCCGGACACGCCGCTGCGCGACGCGCTCACCGCCGAGGTGGTGCGCCGCGTCGCCGCCAACAGCGCGCTGGGCGGACATTACCTGCCGCTCGGCCACCATCTCGACGAGCGCGCCATCATCAACGGCGTGATCGGGCTGCACGCTACCGGCGGCTCGACCAACCACCTGCTGCACCTGGTGGCGATGGCGCAGGCCGCGGGCATCCAGTTGCGCTGGGACGATTTCGACGCGCTGTCCGGGGTGATCCCGCTGCTGGCGCGCGTCTATCCGAACGGCTACGCCGACGTGAACCAGTTCCACGACGCCGGCGGCATGGCCTTCCTGATCGACCAGCTGCTCGGCGCCGGCCTGCTGCACGGCGACGTCAAGACCATCTTCGGCACCGGCCTGGAGGGCTACGCGCAGGTACCGTATCTGGACGACAGCGGCACGCTGCGCTGGAAACCCGTGCCGAAGCAGAGCGGCAACCGTGGCGTGCTGCGCGGCGTGGACGAGCCGTTCCGCCCCGACGGCGGCTTGCGCCTGCTCGACGGCAACCTCGGCCGCGCCGTGATCAAGGTCTCCTCGGTGCCGGAGGATCGCCTGCTGATCGAGGCGCCGGCGATCGTGTTCAACGACCAGGACGAGGTCGCCGGCGCCTACCAGCGCGGCGAGCTCAACCGCGATTTCGTGGCGGTGGTGCGCTTCCAGGGTCCGCGCGCCAACGGCATGCCCGAGCTGCACAAGCTCACCCCCACGCTGGCGGTGCTGCAGGACCGCGGCCACCGCATCGCCCTGCTCACCGACGGGCGCATGTCCGGGGCTTCCGGCCGCGTGCCGGCGGCGATTCACGTGACGCCCGAGGCGGTCGCCGGTGGCAACATCGCGAAGATCCGCGATGGCGACATGATCCGGCTCGACGCTGCAAATGGACGTCTGGACGTCCTTGTCGAGACGGACGAACTGGACGCCCGCCTGCCGCACCTCGCCGACCTGTCGCACGACCACACCGGCATGGGCCGTGAGCTGTTCGGCCTGTTCCGGCAGGCCGCCACCAGCGCCGATTTCGGCGCGGGGGTGCTATAGGCGATGTAGGGCGGGCATTGCCCGCCGGCCTTTTTCTCCCGACTTCGCGGCCAAACGGCAGCGGCGGGCAGTGCCCGCCCTACACCGCGCAAGGCGTCCGCAGCCTTCTCCACTCGCCCAGCGCCGAAAATGCCGATCATCAACCCACCGAGCCATGTCATGACCAGCCTCATCGAGCAGAAGCAGGAACAGATCGAAGCCACTATGCGCCTGGCGCCGGTGATTCCGGTGGTGGTGATCCATGCGCTGAGGGACGCGGTGCCGATGGCGCGTGCGCTGGTTGCCGGCGGTGCGCCGGCGATCGAGGTGACCTTGCGCACGAGCGTGGCGCTGGACGCGATCCGCGCGATCGCCGCGGAGGTCGAAGGCGCCACGGTGGGGGTCGGCACCGTGCTCGGCGCTGGCGACCTGCGCGCGGCGCAAGCGGCCGGCGCCCGCTTCGCGGTGTCGCCCGGCATCTCGCCGCGCCTGCTCGATGCGGCCGACGACAGCACGCTGCCGCTGCTGCCCGGCGCAGCCACCGCCAGCGAGGCGATGAGCCTGCTCGAGCGCGGCTACCGCCACCTGAAGTTCTTCCCCGCCGTGCCCGCCGGTGGCCACAAGCTGCTCGGCGCCTGGGCCGGCCCGCTGCCGCAGATTCGCTTCTGCCCCACCGGCGGCATCAGCCTCGCCAACGCCACGGATTTCCTGGCCTTGCCCAACGTGCTGTGCGTGGGCGGCTCCTGGCTCACCCCCGCCGACAAACTGGCGGCAGGCGACTGGGCCGGCATCGAGCTGCTGGCGCGCGAGGCGAATGAATTGCGGGAACGGCGCTGACGCGTCGCGCCGGGCTCAGCGCGGCAGCACCGGCAGGTATTGCCGGCGTTCGCCGAAACGCGGCGCCTTGAGGTCCACGCGGGCGCACAACTGCCCATCGCACAGATTCACATCGGCATCGTTGTATGCCTTCAGCAACTGCGCGGAAAGCTGGTTCTGCTCGATGACCTTGCGATAGTGCAGCGACAGCCACGCGCCGCCGGCGAGCAGCAGGGCCAGGCACAGCGCCACCGCGCCGAAGGTCTTCCACAGCAGATGCCGGTGCAGTCGCTCCAGGCGCTCGATCCGCTCGGCCAGCGCGTGGGCGCTGCCGGACACCTCCTCGCCCGATGCCTGCAGGTGCTGCCGGTAGTACTGCACGGCCTGCCCCAGCCCTTCGCGCGTCTCGTGGGCTACCCGCGCCGGCAGCGCCTGCATGGAGGCATCGGCGGCCTGCTCCACGACGCGGGGCAGTTGCGTGGCCAGCGCCTGCATGTCCTGCATCAGCCCCTGCAGGCGCCCGCCGAGGTGGTCGCATCGTCGCTCGAACTGCTCCATCAACTGCGCGGCCTGGCTGACCAGGGTCATGCATTCGGTCTCGTTCATGGCTTGGCTTCCCTGTATGCCGACGGCCGCTTCAGCGCATCATCGTCAGCGCGGCGGCTTGCGGCTCCGCCTGCTGGGGTGACAGTGCCTGCCACGCGGCCGCCTGCTGCTGGCGATCCACGGCAAGCATGGCCTCGGCGTGCAGCGCCTGCCCCGCCGGCAGACTCGCCAGCGTCCTCGTGCCCTGGCGAAAGGCATCCCAGTTGCCGGATTGCGCGGAATCCAGCATGCCTTGCACAAAGGCGCTCGGGTCCTGTCCGACCGTCGCCGGCATGCGCGCGGAGGTCGCGGGGCGCTGCAGCGTGTGGAGCAATGCCATGCCCGCGTGTTCCTGGCGACGGATGTCTGCATCCAGGCTGGGCAACACCGTGTCTTTCATGCTGTGGCGGTTGACCGCTTCGGCCACAGTGGCCTCGCCATGCTGCGCGACGTGGCTGCTCTGCCGCACGGTTCCAGCCGGATGGGTCAGCAGCTCGCCGGCGGCGACCGCGCCGGCGCCAGCGACGGCACCGACGGCGGCGCCGGCTTCGGGAGCATGTTCGGTGGCGCGGCGCACCGATGCGCCGTAGGCGCGATAACCGTCACCGATGCGCGCGCCGCCTTGCCGCGCCTCACGTTCCAGCGTCTGCCCGGCGACGCTCGATGCGTGCCGGACGCGATCCGCGCCCACGTCGGCGAACCGGCGTATCGCGCCGGCATCGCGCTGCGCCTCGTGCCATTCGCGGTCGGCCTGCGCCTGATGATGCCCGGCGCGGGCGGCGGCGAGGCGCGCCTCGTTGTCGGCGACCTGGCGCAGACCCTGCAAGCCGGGAACATGGCTGCCCGCACGAAGCACGGCACCGTCCAGGTCCGCGCTCAGTTGCGCCAGCGTGCCCAGCCCGCGCTCGACCGAGGCGCGGACCTCGCCGTGCACCACGCGCAGGTCGGCGACCGCGGCGGCACCGTAATGCATGGCACCCGCCACCAGCCGGCCGTGACCCTGCACGCCCTCGTTCAGCACGTAGCCGAAAACCTGCATGCCGCGCTGCACGTGGTCGCCGGTGCGCTGCGCGCTGTGCTCGATGCCGCGACCGCCGGCAGCGATGGCATCGCCAACGCGCTTGCCGCCCGCGCCGCCGGCAAGCGCGCCGGACACCACGTTCATCAACGGGCCGGCATCGGCGCCGAGCTCGCCGAGCGACGGCTGCGCCGGGCGATCCACCAGCTGGCCCTGCGCATCGCGCATCTTCGGCGGCAGTTCGATCGGGTGGGCGCCGGCGGCGAGCGGCACGCCGGCCAGGATCTTCGCGCCGGAATGGGAGCTGAGATAGGCCACCAGCTCCATCGCGTCGTCCTGCATCTTGCGGTCGTACGGCAACGCCTGCGCTAGCCGCGCGCGAAGCAGGTCCTGCATGCCGTCCAGCTGTCCCAATTCGCCCAGCTGCCGCGCGGCCAGTCCCAACTGCGCCCGTGTCACCGCGTCCATGTCGTGGACGCCGCTCTGGGCGTCGTGGAGCATTTCGCCGTGGACGTAGTAGCTGTGGATGGACGAGGCCCCGTAGAGCGTCCCACCGTGCTGCTCCACGTAACGGTGCGCGGTGTTGGGATGCAGCCCGGCACTGTTGAACGTGTATGCCGGCACGCCGGTCACCTCGGCGGCAGCGCTGGCACCCGCGCCTCCTTTGGAGTGACCTGCCAACTCAAATTGCCCTCGAAAGCCATCTTGAAGCTTCCTTGCGAGAGCCATCGCCCGGTCGACGTGGTCGCTCTCCAGCCCGACGCCTTGACGGCCGTTTTCGATCCAGTCTTCCAAAGCGGAATCGCGCAAGATGATGCCGCCCTTGCCGTCCGACACTGCGACGAGTCCGTTCGAGCCCTTGATTACGACAACGGGTTTGACGTCTGGTCCGTAGACCCGAGGATCAGGCAAATAGATCTCCGCACGGAAATCGGATTCGTCGGGCTGCAGGTACTCGTGAATCTGCTCCGCCGTCCAATCCACGCCGAAGTACTGTTTCAGCAGTTCGGGATGTTCGCTGACGCGGATCCATCCCAAACCCGGCGAAGCCGGTTCATGCGCCGCGGAAGGGTAAACGTCGCCGGCCAGCTCACCCACATCACGGGTGTGGTATCGCCCTTCCAGGACTTCGGCCTGTTTCATCAACTCGGGACTGCCGGTGGCGCGCCATTGCGCCAGCAGCGCCTGCCGCTGCCGCACCTGCTCGATCTTCTCCTGCAGCGTATGCGGCGACTGCTCGGGCAATACCGGGTCACCGGGCATGGTCGGCATGATCGTTCTCCCTGATTCCATGATGAGCCGCACAGATCCGTCTGACTGCACGAGGTTCGCACTATGGACATGGTCCGCGGACGCGTCAATCGGGTAAGCTTTTCGGCAACTCACTACGGGTATGCCACATGCGAATTCAGGGATGTTTCGCTCGGTTGCTGTTGCTGGTCTTGTTCGGTGGTCTGGTTCTGGGGGCTTGCTCGATCCCGCCACCGCCGGCCAGGCAACCGTTCCGCGCCACGGATTACTTCCAGGGCAAGGCGCTGGAACTGGCCCAGGCAGTGGATAGCAAGGATGCCGCCGCCATCCGCCACCTGATCAAGGACGAGGGCGTCAACCCGGACACGATCTTCGACCAGGCCAACATGCCGATGGTCGCCTGGCCGATCATCAACCAGAACTTCGACGGCCTGCGCCTGCTGCTGGACAACGGCGCCAACCCCAATGCGCGCAAGGTCGAACCGCTGCGCAAGTATGGCAAGCAGCGCAACAACGCCATGGTCTTCGCTGCAGGCCTGCCCGACCAGCGCTATCTCAAGCTGCTGCTTGATCGTGGCGGCGATCCGAACACGATGAGCTCCAACAACGAGCAGCTCACCTACGTCGCCACGCTGCATCACGTCTGGCCCAATGTGCAGCTGTTGATCGAGCGCGGCGCCAACATCAACCAGCCGCTGTACAGCCTCGACGACTACGACGCTCCGTTGAGCTGGTACACGCAGTACGGCGACTTCGAGCAGGCCTATTGGTTGCTGCAACATGGCGCCGATCCCACCCGGCAGATGAAAGCCGATCCCGGCACGCCCAACTACGGCCGCATGCCGATGGTCGAGGACATCTACTACGCGGACGTCATCAAGCCTGACGTCATCGAATGGCAGCGCAAGTGTCAGCACTGGTTGCGCGATCACGGCATCCCACGCACGAACGAGATGGGTCGCTGGGCGCGATATCGGCAGGGGCTTGGCCATCCATACAAGCCCGAAGACATCCCGCTGCTGTAACCCCAGGGAAGCGACACGACATGGAACGTTGGCATCGACATCTGCGTGCGGCAACCCTGATCGGATGGCTGGCTCTCGGCAGCCTCGTCCTGGTGGCCTGCTCGATCCCGCCACCGCCGGCCAGGCAACCGTTTCGCGCCACCGACCATTTCCAGGGCAAGGCGCTGGAGCTGGCGCAGGCAGTGGATCGCAAGGATGCCGCCGCCATCCGCCACCTGATCAAGGACGAGGGCGTCAACCCGGACACGATCTTCGACCAGGCCAACATGCCGATGGTCGCCTGGCCGATCATCAACCAGAACTTCGACGGCCTGCGCCTGCTGCTGGACAACGGCGCCAACCCCAATGCGCGCAAGATGATGCCGCTGCGCGAGCGCGGCAAGGCGGGCGAGGACAATGCCCTGGTCTTCGCCGCCGGCCTGCCCGATCAGCGCTATCTCAAACTGCTGCTCGACCGTGGCGGCGATCCGAACACGATGAGCTCCAACGACGAGCAACTCACCTACGTCGCCACGCTGCATCACGTCTGGCCCAACGTGCAGCTGCTGATCGAGCGCGGCGCCAACATCGACCAGCCGCTTTACTCCACCGATGGCGCAGACACCGTGCTCAGCTGGTACACCGAGTTTGGTGACTTCGAGCAGGCCTATTGGTTGCTGCAACATGGCGCCGATCCCACCCGCAGAATGAGAGCCGATCCCGGCACGCCCAACTACGGCCGCATGCCGATGGTCGAGGACATCTACTACGCGGACGTCATCAAGCCTGACGTCATCGAATGGCAGCGCAAGTGTCAGCACTGGTTGCGCACCCATGGCATTCCCCGCACGAACGAAATGGGGCGTTGGGCAAGGTATCGCGAGGGGCTGGGCGATCCGTACAAACCGGAAGACATCCCGCTGCTGTAACCCCAAGGAAGCGACACGACATGGAACGTCGGCATCGACATCTGCGCGCGGCGGCTGTGGCCTGGCTGCTCATCCTCGGCGGCCTGGTGGCCTGCTCGATCCCGCCACCACCGGCCAGGCAACCGTTCCGCGCCACCGACCACTTCCAGGGCCAGGCACTGGAACTGGCGCAAGCAGTGGATCGCAAGGATGCCGCCGCCATCCGCCACCTGATCAAGGACGAGGGCGTCAACCCGGACACGATCTTCGACCAGGCCAACATGCCGATGGTCGCCTGGCCGATCATCAACCAGAACTTCGACGGCCTGCGCCTGCTGCTGGACAACGGCGCCAACCCCAATGCGCGCAAGATGATGCCGCTGCGCGAGCGCGGCAAGGCGGGAGAAGACAACGCCCTGGTCTTCGCCGCCGGGTTGCCCGACCAGCGCTATCTCAAACTGCTGCTCGACCGTGGCGGCGATCCGAACACGATGAGCTCCAACGACGAGCAGCTCACCTACGTCGCCACGCTGCATCACGTCTGGCCCAACGTGCAGCTGTTGATCGAGCGCGGTGCCAACATCAACCAGCCGCTTTACACCACCGACGGCTACAACACCGTGCTCAACTGGTACACCAAATACGCCGATTTCGAGCAGGCCTACTGGTTGCTACAACACGGCGCCGACCCGACCCGCAAGATCAAGGCTGACCCCGGCACGCCCAATTACGGCCGCATGCCAATGGTCGAGGACATCTACTACGCGCCGGTGCGGCCCGACGGCGTGGCATGGCAGCGCAAGTGCCAGCACTGGCTGCGCGACCATGGCATCCAGCGCACGCCCGAAATGGGCGTCTGGGGCGACTACCGCAAGAAGCTTGGCGTGGCGAGCGATCCGAAGGACATTCCGCTGCTCTGATCCGCTTGACCGGCACGCATCGGAACCAGGCCGGCCGACGCGATCGCGCAAGCCTTCGCGTCGGCAGGGCTCCGTGTGACGGTCAGCGCTGCAGCAGGGCCTTCGCCCGCTGCACCACGTTTTCCACGGTAAAGCCGTATTCGCGCAGCAGCACCTCGGCCGGGGCGGAGGCACCGAAGCGGTCGATGCCGAGCATGTCGCCGTGGGCGCCGGTGTAGCGTTGCCAGCCCTGGGCCACGCCCAGTTCCACCGCCAGCCGGGCGGTGACGTCAGGCGGCAGCACTTCATCGCGGTAGGCCTGCGACTGCGCCTCGAACAGTTCCCAGCTGGGCATCGACACGCAGCGAACGGCTATACCTCGGCCTTCGAGCTGCTCGGCGGCCTGCACGATCAGGTCGACCTCCGAACCGCTGGCGATCAGGATCAACGCCGGCTTCTGGCCGTCCTTCGCATCGCGCAGCACGTAGGCACCCTGGCGCAGGCCGTCGGCGCTGGCGCAGCGGCTGCGGTCGAGCGTGGGCAGTTTCTGCCGCGACAGCGCGAACAGCACCGGCTTGCCGGTGGTGGCCAGCGCCACCTTCCACGCCACCGCGGTCTCGTTGGCATCGGCGGGGCGGATCAGCACGAGGTTGGGTATCGCGCGCAGGCTGGCCAGTTGCTCGATCGGCTGGTGGGTGGGGCCGTCTTCGCCCAGCGCGATGCTGTCGTGGGTGAACACGTGGATCGCGTGCACGCCCATCAGCGCGGCCAGCCGGATCGCCGGGCGCATGTAGTCGGAGAAGATCAGGAAGGTCGAGCCGTACGGGATGAAGCCGCCGTGCACGGCCAGGCCGTTGACGATCGCGCCCATCGCATGCTCGCGTACGCCGAAGTGCAGGTTGCGGCCGGCGTTGCTCCAGCCGGCGCTGTCCGAACCCTGCGTGTCGAGGCCCTTGGTGGCCGCGGGATTGAAGTCGCCGAAGCCCTTCAAGTTGGTGAAGGTAGAGGAGTCGAGGTCGGCCGAGCCGCCGAACAATGCCGGCAGATGCGGCGCGATCGCGTTCATCACCTTGCCGCCGGCCTCGCGCGTGGCCAGGCCCTTGGGGTCGGCGTCGAAACTCGGGGTATCGGCATCCCAGTTTTCCGGCAGTTCGCCGCGCAGGCGCCCGCGCAATTCCGCGGCCAGCTCGGGAAAGGCCTTGGCATAGCCGTCCAGACGGCTGTTCCATTCGGACTGCGCCTGCGCGCCGCGCTGGCCGGCTTCGTGGAAATGTCTGAGCGCGGGCTCGGGCACCAGGAAGTCCGGTGCCGTCGGCCAACCCAGGTTCTCCTTGGTCGCCTTGACGTCGTCCACGCCCAGCGGCGAGCCGTGTGCCTTGTAGCTGTCCTGCTTGGGCGAGCCGTAGCCGATGTGGGTGCGCACCAGGATCAGGGTCGGCCGCGCGGTGTCCGCCACCGCATCGTTCAAGGCCTGGTCGATGGCGGCGACGTCGTTGCCGTCGTCCACCTTGATGGTCTGCCAGCCGTACGCCTCGAAGCGCCTGGCGCGATCCTCGGAGAAGGTGATGTCGGTGCCGGCGGCCAGGGTGACGTAGTTGTCGTCGTACAGGCACACCAGCTTGCCGAGCTTGAGATGGCCGGCCAGCGAAGCTGCTTCGGAAGCGACGCCTTCCATCAGGTCGCCGTCGCTGACGATGGCCCAGGTGCGATGGTCGATCACGGTGTGGCCGTCCCGGTTGTAGGTGGCCGCCAGCTGCGCCTCGCCGATCGCCATGCCGACCGCATTGGCCAGGCCCTGGCCGAGCGGCCCGGTGGTGACCTCCACGCCCGGCGTGTGGCCGTACTCGGGATGGCCCGGCGCCTTGCTGCCCCACTGGCGGAACTGCTTGATGTCATCCAGCGACAGGTCGTAGCCGGTCACGTGCAGCAGGCTGTAGAGCAGGGCCGAGCCGTGGCCGGCGGAGAGCACGAAGCGGTCGCGGTCCGGCCAGTGCGGATCGGCCGGATGGAACTTCATGTGCTTCGTCCACAGCACGTAGGCCATCGGCGCGGCGTCCAGCGGCAGGCCGGGATGGCCGCTGTTGGCCTTCTGCACCATGTCCACCGACAGGAAGCGGAGCGTGTTGATGCATTGCTGGTCGAGGTCGTGGGACATGATGATTTCTCCGATGGAATGGACGCGATGCGCCGTCGGCTCCCGCCGACGGCTGGCGGGCGGTGCCCGCCCTACGCGATGGCGGTGTCGACGATCTTCTGGGCCTCGTCGAGCAGGGCTTGCAGGTGCCGCTCGTCCTTGAAACTCTCGGCGTAGATCTTGTAGATCGCCTCGGTGCCCGACGGGCGCGCGGCGAACCAGCCGCTGGCGGCCACTGCCTTGATGCCGCCGATCGCCGCGCCGTTGCCGGGCGCCTTGTCCAGCACCTGCTCGATCTTCTCGCCGGCCAATCGATCAGTGTGCAACTGGTCGGGCGAGAGCTTGGCCAGCTTCGCCTTCTGCGCCGGGGTGGCGGCGGCTTCGACGCGGTTGCTGAAGGGTCGGCCGAGTTCGTCGGTGAGCTGGCGGTACAGCTCGCCCGGGTCGCGGCCCTCGCGCGCGGTGATCTCGGCGGCGAGCAGCGAGGGCACCAGGCCGTCCTTGTCGGTGGCCCACACCGAACCGTCGCGGCGCAGCAGCGAGGCACCGGCGCTTTCCTCGCAGCCGAAGCCGAGCGAGCCGTCGAACAGGCCCTGGGAGAACCACTTGAAGCCGACCGGCACCTCGTACAACTTGCGCCCCAGCCGCTTCACCACGCGGTCGATCAGCGCGGTGCTGACCACGGTCTTGCCGACCGCCGCATCCCCGCTCCACTGCGGGCGGTGGCGGAACAGGTAGTCGACCAGCACCGACAGGTAGTGGTTCGGCTCCATCAGGCCGCCGGAGCTCGTCACCACGCCGTGGCGGTCGTGGTCGGTATCGCAGGCGAACGCAACGTCGTACTGGTCCTTCAGGCCGATCAGCCGCTGCATCGCGTACTTCGACGATGGATCCATGCGGATCTTGCCGTCCCAGTCCACGCTCATGAAGGCGAACTGCGGATCGACCGTTTCGCTGACCACGGTGAGGTCGAGCCGGTAGCGCTCGGCGATCGGTGCCCAGTAGTGCACGCCGGCGCCGCCCAGCGGATCGACGCCCATGTGCACGCCGGCGCTGCGGATGAGGTCGAAGTCGACGATGTTGGCGAGGTCGGCCACGTAGGCGTCGAGGTAGTCGTGCTCGCGCGTGCCGGCGGCCTTGCGCGCCTGCGCGAACGGCATGCGCCTGACCTCTTTCAGGCCGCCCTCGATCAGCGCATTGGCCCGGTTCTCCACCCACCGGGTGATGTCGGTGTCAGCCGGGCCGCCGTTGGTCGGGTTGTATTTGAAGCCACCGTTGTCTGGCGGGTTGTGCGAGGGCGTGATGACGATGCCGTCGGCCAGGCCGTTGCTGCGCCCGCGGTTGTACACCAGGATCGCGTGCGAGATCGCGGGCGTGGGCGTGAACTCGCCGCCGCTGGAAACCATCGTGGTGACGCCGTGCGCGGCCAGCACTTCCAGCGCGCTCTCGAACGCCGGCTGCGACAGCGCATGGGTATCGAAGCCGATGAACAGCGGGCCGTCGATGTCCTTGCCCGCACGGTACTCGCAGATCGCCTGGGTGATCGCCAGGATGTGCCACTCGTTGAAGCTGCCCTGCAGCGAGCTGCCGCGATGGCCGGACGTGCCGAACGCCACGCGCTGCGAGGGCACCGACGGGTCGGGCCGGGTATCGGCATAGGCGGCGAGCAGTTTCGGCACGTCGACCAGGATGGATTTCGGCGCCGGCTTGCCGGCGAGCGGGCTGATTGTCTGGCTCATGGATGCTCGGAGTTCGTGCGATGGGAATGCCGTGCCTGTAGGAGCGCACTTGTGCGCGATGCTCTTCGTCACGTCACGAAAGGCGTCGCGCACAAGTGCGCCCCTACAAAGGAAAGCGTCAGGTGTGACCGTCGCGCAGTTGGCGGTAGCGGCGGATCAGGGTGTTGGTGGAGCTGTCGTGGGCGAGCTTCGGCTCGTCGGCCGCGGTCAGCTCGGCGATGGTGGTCTTGGCCAGTTGCTTGCCCAGTTCCACGCCCCACTGGTCGAACGAGTCGATGTTCCAGATCACGCCCTGCACGAACACGCTGTGCTCGTAAAGCGCGATCAGGCTGCCCAGCACGCGCGGGGTCAGGCGCCGGGCGAGGATCGTGCTGCTGGGCCGGTTGCCGGGGAAGGTGCGATGCGGTGCCAGTGCCGCATCGGTGCCGGCGGCGCGCACTTCCCCGGTGGTCTTGCCGAACGCCAGCGCCTCGCCCTGGGCGATCAGGTTCGCCATCAGCAGGTCGTGCTGGTTGCCCAGCGGGTTGAGCGGCTGCGCGAAGCCGATGAAGTCGCACGGCACCAGGCGCGTGCCCTGGTGGATCAGCTGGTAGAACGAGTGCTGCCCGTTGGTGCCCGGCTCGCCCCAGTAGATCGGTCCGGTGGCGTAGTCCACGGCCGTGCCGTCGAGGGTGACGCGCTTGCCGTTGCTCTCCATGGTGAGCTGCTGCAGGTAGGCCGGGAAGCGCTTGAGGTACTGCTCGTACGGCAGCACCGCGACCGTGGCGGCATCCAGGAAGTTGTTGTTCCAGATCGCCAGCAGGCCCATCAGCACCGGCAGGTTGCGCTCGTACGGCGCGTGGCGGAAATGCTCGTCCATGGCGTGGAAGCCGGCCAGCATCTCGCGGAAATGTTCCGGCCCGACCGCCAGCATGGTGGACAGGCCGATTGCCGAATCCATCGAGTAGCGCCCGCCGACCCAGTCCCAGAAGCCGAACATCTGCGCGGTGTCGATGCCGAACTTCGCCACCTCGGCGGCGTTGGTGGACACCGCCACGAAGTGTTTCGCCACCGCCTGCTCGTTGCCCAGAGCCGTGATGCACCACTGTCGCGCCGCGTGCGCGTTGGTCAGCGTCTCCAGCGTGGTGAAGGTCTTGGAGCAGACGATGAACAATGTCTCGGCGGCGTCCAGGTCGCGCGTGGCCTCGACGAAATCGGTGCCGTCGACATTGGAGACGAAGCGGAACGTCATGTCGCGCCGGCTATAGTCGCGCAGCGCCTCGTACGCCATCACCGGGCCGAGGTCCGAGCCGCCGATGCCGATGCTGATCACGTTGCGGATCGGCTTGCCGCTGTGCCCGCGCCATTCGCCGCCGCGCACGCGGTCGGCGAAGGCCGCCATGCGATCGAGCACCGCGTGCACGTCGGCGACCACGTCGCGGCCGTCCACCTCGATGCGCTCGCCGCGCGGCGCGCGCAGTGCCACGTGCAGCACGGCGCGGTCCTCGGTGCGATTGATCCGCTCGCCGCGGAACATCGCCGCGGTACGCTCCGGCAGGTGGCAGGCCAGCGCCAGTTCGCGCAGCAGGCGCAGCGTGTCGGCGTCGACGCGCTGCTTGGAGTAGTCCAGGTACAGGTCGACGTCCGCCAGCGCGAACGTCTCGCCGCGCCGCGGATCGCCCGCGAACAGGTCGCGCAGATGTTTGCGGCCGATGACGGCGGCGTGCTGCTGCAGCGCCTGCCAGGCCGGCAGTGTGGTCGGCAGCGGCTGGTTCATGGCATCGCCGGTCCCTGGCCCTTGTCGCCCAGTGCCGCGGCCTTGTCGGCGATCCGCTGCAGCAGCTGGTTCCAAGATTTGACGAAGGCCTCGGCGCCGTCGCGCTGCAGCTTGTCCGCCAGCGCATCGACGTCCACGCCGGCCGCGCCGACCTTCTGCACCACCGCGTCGGCGTCGCCGCCGTCCAGCGGCATCACGCCGTCGAGCTGGCCGTGCTCGGCAAACGCGTGCAGGGTCTTCTCCGGCATCGTGTTGATCGTGTTGGGTGCGGCCAGCGTGCTGACGTACAGCGTGTCGGAGGCCTTCGGGTCCTTGGTGCCGGTGCTGGCCCACAGCAGGCGCTGCGGCTGCGCCCCGGCGGCGGCGAGCTTCATCCAGCGGTCGGAGGCCAGCAACCGGCGGTAGGCGCGATAGGCCTGCCGCGCCACCGCGATGCCGAGCTGGTTGTGCAGCGCCTCGGGCAGCTGCTCGTTGGCGGCCACGTCCCAGCGGCTGACGAACAGCGAGGCCACCGAGCGCACGCGCGGATCGAGTCCCGCCTCGATGCGCCGCTCGATGCCGCGCAGGTAGGCCTGCGCCGAGGCTTCGTACTGCGCGCAGGAGAACAGCAAGGTCACGTTGATCGGGATGCCGAGGAAGATCGACTCCTCGATCGCGCCCACGCCCTCGGGCGTGCCGGGGATCTTCACGAACAGGTTGTCGCGCTTGCCGGCGGCGTGGATCTGCCGCGCCGCGGCGACCGAGCCGGCGGTGTCGGCGGCCAGCAGCGGCGAGACCTCCATCGACACCCAGCCGTCCACCCCGGCGGTGCGCTGGTACACCGGCGCGAACAGGTCGGCGGCGCGGCGCAGGTCCTCCAGCGCCAGCTCGATGAACAGCTTCTCGCCGGCGAGTCCGGCCAGGGTCTTGGCGTGGATGCCGGCGTCATAGGCGTCGCCGTCGCCGATCGCCTTGTCGAAGATGCTCGGGTTGGAGGTCAGCCCGGTGATCGAATCCTCGTTGATGTAGCGCGCCAGGGTGCCGTCGTCGAGCAGGGTGCGGGTGATGTTGTCCAGCCACAGGCTCTGGCCGAGGTCGTGCAGTTGTCGGGTCGCTTTCATGCTTGCTCCGGAATCGCTTCGATGTGTCGATCGCCCTGCCGTCGCCGCGTTCACTCGGCCGCGAGCGCGATGGTGGGCGCGCTCGGCAGGAAGTCTTCAAGCTTACGCCCGCGCAACTCGCCGATGCACGCGATGGTCTGGTCCGGCGGCGGCTCGATGCGCTCGTGTTCACCTTCGGCGGCATAGTGGCCCTGGCGCACGAACACGGTGGTGATCCGCTCGCCCAGCTGCCGCTTCATGTCGGCCAGCAGCTGCGGCTTGTCCTCCACCATCACGTAGTGGGCGGCCGGGTAGCGCTGCTGCACGGCCACCAGCATGCGCTGCTTGTGGATGTAGATCAGCACCTCGCCGCGCACCGCCGCCCAGATCCCGGCACGCTGGATCTTGCGCGGCTGGAACACCACGTCGCCGTCGGAAAGGATCGCCGTGGGTGCCAGCGTGCGCAGGTGCGCGATGGTCTCCAGCGCGTGCGGGTACAGCCGTTGCTCGAACGGATACTCCAGCAGGTACTTCGACATCTGCAGCAGCGCCGGCTCGTTGTCCAGGCCGCTGCGGAAGCGCTGCAGCGTTTCGAGATAATCGGCATAGCCGCACTCGTCGCGGCGCTGCCGGTAGAGCGACCAGTAGCGATCGCGCTGGTCGTTGCCGAAGGCCGCGGCCAGGGTGTCGCCGAGGTCGGCGCCGAAGCGGTCGTTGTCGAGCAGGGTGTTGTCCACGTCGAGCAGGAACACCAGCGCCGCGGCCTCGCTCATGACGTGCGCTCCGCGTGCTCGTCGAGCACCGGGTTGTGCCAGCCGCCGTCGGCGGCGATCAGCGCGTCGGCCTCCTTCGGGCCCCAGCTGCCGGGGCGATAGGGGATCGCCGGGTGGTGGTTCGTCAGCACCGGATCGACCACTTGCCACGCCGCCTCGACCGCATCCTCGCGCGTGAACAAGGCGCCGTCGCCGGCCATCGCGTCGCCGAGCAGGCGCTCGTAGGGCAGCTCCTCGCCGGCCTGCTCGTCCATCAGGAACAGCTCGCGCTGGTCGCCGACAAACTCCTTGCCGGCACGCTTGACCCGCGCCGCCAGCGCCATCGCGGTGGTCGGCGACACGCGCAGGCGCAGGTAGTTGGCGCGGCCGGGGCGGGTCACCGCGTCGTCGAACAATTGCTGCGGCGGCGGCTTCAGCATCACCATGATCTCGGCCACCGTCTCGGGCAGGCACTTGCCCGAACGCAGGTACCAGGGCACGCCACCCCAGCGCCAGGAGTCGATGTACAGCCGCAACGCGCAGTAGGTCTCCACGTCCGAACCCTTGGCCACGCCCGGCTCCTTGCGATAGCCGCGGTACTGGCCGCGCACCAGGTCGTCGGGCGCGAGCGGACGCATCGCCTGGAACACCTTGGCCTTCTCCGCATGCACCGCCTCGAAGCCCTGGTAGGCAGGCGGCTCCATCGCCAGCAGCGCCACGATCTGCATCAGGTGATTCTGGATCACGTCGCGCAGGCAGCCGGCGCCGTCGTAGAACGCGCCGCGCCCCTTCACCCCGAACTGCTCGGCCAGCGTGATCTCCACGCTGGCGATGTGGTCGCGATTCCAGATCGGTTCGAGGAACGAGTTGGCGAAGCGGAAATACAGGATGTTCATGATCGCTTCCTTGCCCAGGAAGTGATCGATGCGGAAGATCGCCTCGTCCGGAAACACCGAGCGCAGCGTGCGGTTGAGCGCGCGCGCGGAAGCGAGATCGTGGCCGAACGGCTTCTCCACCACCACCCGCGCGTCGTCGGCGCAGCCGGCCTGCTGCAGCCCCTTGACCACCGTGCCAAACAGGCTGGGCGGGATCGCCAGGTAATGCAGTGGCCGCTTCGCCTTGCCCAGCGCCTGTTTCAGCCGGGCGAAGGTGGCCGGGTCGGCGTAGTCGCCGTCGACGTACTGCAGCCGTGCCGCAAGCTTGTCGAACACCGCCTTGTCGAACTTCTCGCCGTGCTCCTTCGCCGCCTGCCGCACGCTGTCGAGCGCACGCTGGCGCAGCTGCTTCACCGTCCAGCCGGACAGCGCCACGCCGATCACCGGCACCTCCAGATCGCCGTCGCGCGTCATCGCCAGCAGCGCCGGGAAGACCTTCTTGTAGGCCAGGTCGCCGGTGGCGCCGAAGAAAACCAATGCATCCGAGCGGGGTGTCGCCATCGTGGGAGTGTCTCCGGTGAGAGTCGGGGTCGGCGGTCGGACGGCGGTGGAACGGGTGCCGGGCGAGAGCCGCATCGCGGCGAGTGTGCCCGCGCACGGGTGAAGCTGGTGCAAAAAGCGCGTCGCGATCAGCGCTTGCGCGCCAGGCTGAGACCGTCGCCCAGCGGCAGCATCGACAAGTCGATGCGCTCGTCGTGGTGCAGCTTGTCGTTCAATGCCTGCAGCGCAAGGGTGTCGGCGTCGTGCGCGGGTTGCGCCACCGCGCCGCCCCACAGCACGTTGTCGATCGCCAGCAGGCCGCCGGGGCGCAGCAGGCGCAGGCAGCGCTCGTAGTAATCGTCGTAGCCGCTCTTGTCCGCGTCGATGAAGGCGAAGTCGTAACTCCCGGCTTCGCCGGCGGCCAGGCGCGCGTCCAGCGTCTCGCGCGCGGGCGCCAGGCGCAGCTCGATCTTGTGCGCCACGCCGGCGCGGGCCCAGAACGGCTGGCCGACCGCGGTGAACTCCGCGCTGATGTCGCAAGCCAGCAGGTGGCCGTTTTCGGGCAGCGCCAGCGCCACCGACAGCGCGCTGTAACCGGTGAACACGCCGACCTCGATGCAGCGCCGCGCACCGATCAGTTTCACCAGCAAGGCCATGAACTGCCCCTGCTCCGGCGAAATCTGCATCTGCGCGCGCGGATGTTCCTGCGTCGCCTCGCGCAGCGCCACCTGCTGCGGATGCTCGCGCAGCGAGTGGTCGAGCAGGTAGCGATACAGCGTGTCGTCCAGGTTCAGGCTGCGGCGGGACATGGCGGTGCTCGAAGCGCGAGGGGAACCCCGATTCTATGCCCGCTGGCCGAGTGCGCCACGCTCAGGGCAGGCGCTCGTCGTCGCGTCGCCCCAGCTGGCGTCGCCGCCTGGTCCACCAGCGCAGCAGGCCGTACGACAGGCGCACCTTTTCCTGGCCCACCGGCAGGTCGGCGCGGGCGAAGATCCACGACGACTTGCTGAAGGCGATCTGCTGCGCCGGATACACGCTGCGATGGCCGATGATCAGATACGCCGCGACGCAGGCGCCGGCCACGTACAGGGTCGAATCGGAGCCGAACAGTTCCACGCCCATCAGGATCGCCGCGATCGGCGCATTGGAGGCCGAGGCCACCACCGCCACCAGTCCCACTGCCGCGCCGAGCGCGGGCGCCAGCCCCAGCATCGGGGCGAACGCGCCGCCCAGCACGGCGCCGATCACGAACTGCGGCGTCACGATGCCGCCGTAGAAGCCCGAGCCCAGCGTGATCGCCACCAGCAGCGCCTTCCACAGGAAACCCAGGGTCGGCATCGACTGCCCGTCCAATGCGCGCTCCATCAGCGGCAGGCTCAGCCCGAGGTAATCCGTCGGCAGCACCAGAAGCAGCAGCGCCAGCACCACCGCGCCGGCCATCGGCAACAGCGGCGGCCACAGCGCGTAGCGCTCGCGCAGGGTGACGAACGCGCGGCGGATGGTCTGCAACAGTTCGACGAACACCCACGCCGCCGCGCCGCAGAGGATGCCGATCAGCACCGTCTTGAGGAACAGCAGCTCGGTGAAATCGCCGACGAAGGCGATGCGGTAGACCGGATACGGCACGCCGAGCGCCTTGCTGACCTCGAACGCGGTGACCCCGGCGACGATGCCGGGAAACAGGAAGTCGTGGCGGATGCGGCCGATCGCCAGCATCTCCACGCCGTAGATCGCCCCGGCGATCGGGGTGCCGAACACGCTGGCGAAACCGGCGCTCACGCCGCAGGCCAGCAGTCGCTTGCGCAGCTCCGGGTTCAGGTGCAGCACCCGGCCGATGCCGGCGGCGAGGCTGGCGCCGATGTGCGAGCACGGCCCTTCCTTGCCGGCCGAGCCGCCGCAGCCCAGCGTGATCAGCGCTGCCACCGGCTTGATCCACAAGGTGCGGAACGGCATCTTGCCGCGCTGCTCGTTGACCGCCACGATCGGCGAATCGTCGAAGTTGCTGCGCCGCAGGCGATAGCCGTAATGCAGCAGCAGGCCGTTGGCCAGGCCGCCGGCCAGCAGCAGGCCGGCCTGCGCCCACCACGAGATCGCGTAGGTGTGCCCGGAGGTGGCGAACAGCGCGCGCAGGAACAGGCTGCAGCCCACCCCGATCACCGCCCCGGTGACGATCGACAGCACCAGCCACTGCACCACCGTCGCCAGCATCACGAGCGGTTCGGCGAGGCGGAGGCGAGGCATCGGGTGGTACCGGACAGGCAGGGAGGCCGCGCATTGTAGCCCGCCGCGACACGGTGCCCCGTGCCCACCGCCCGCCGTTCCGGCGGGCGGTGACGTTCAGTGCCTCAGTGCGCGCGCTCGCGCACCGGCTTCACGTAGGTGTCGAACAGCTCGTCGATGCGGCGGTATTCGTCGTACCAGGAATCGGCGTGGACGAAGCCGTGGCGTTCCATCGGGTACAGCGACATCCAGAAGTTCTTCTTGTGCAGCTCGATGAAGCGCTGGTACAGCCGGATCGTGTCGCTGGCCATCACGTTGTTGTCGATCAGGCCGTGCTGCATCAGCAGCGGGTCGCGCAGGTTGGCGGCGTACTCGATCGGCGAGCTGGTCTTGTACGCCTCCGGGTCGAGCTGCGGGTCGTTGAGGATGTTGGAGGTGTACTCGTGGTTGTAGCTGGTCCAGTCGGTGACCGGGCGCTGCGCCGCGCCGGCGGCGAATTCGCCCGGCGCACGCAGCAGCGCCATCTCGGTCATGAAGCCGCCGTAGCTGCCGCCGTAGAGACCCACGCGCTGCGGGTCGACGCCGTGGTGCTTGACCAGCCACGCCTTGCCGTCGAGCAGGTCCTCCAGTTCCGGGTGGCCCATGTTGCGGTAGATAGCGGTGCGCCAGTCGCGGCCGTAGCCGGCCGAGCCGCGGTAGTCCATGTCCAGCACCACGTAGCCCTGCTGCACCAGCAGGTTGTTGAACATCTGCTCGCGGAAATACGGCGTGGCCTGCAGCGTCACGTCCTGCAGGTAGCCGGCGCCGTGGATGAAGATCACCGCCGGGCGCGAGGCCGGCGCGGCGACCTCGTCGGCCGGGCCGTAGTACTTGGCATACACCACCCCGGCGCCGTGCGCGGAGGGCACCTCGACGATCTTCGGCGCGATCCACGGGTGCGCCATGTAGGCGCTCTTCATGGTGTGGGTGAGTTCCTTCGCGGTGCCGCCGGCGGCGTCCACCACCGCGAGCTGGTCGAACCGGTACGGCGAGCCATGCAGCACGGCGAGCTGCCGGCCGTCGGGCGACAGCTCGAAGCCGTCGACGCCCTGGTACTGCGTCAGCCGGCTCAGCTCACCGCCGGCGGAAGGCACGCGATAGACGTCATAGCTGTACGGTGCCACCTTGTTGGCCAGCACGTAGAACCACTGGCCGTCCTCGCTCAGCTGCGGCGCGCTGACCTCGAACTTGCCGGCGCCGGTGAGCGCTCGCGCCTTGCCGTCGAGCGGCTTGGCATACAGCCGCGAATAGCCGCCCTGCTCGCTCAGGTACCACAGCGTGCGGCCGTCCTTGAGCCAGCCGAAATCGTTGAAGCTCCAGTTGATCCACGCCGGGTCGGTCAGCCGATGCTGGCTTGTCAGCACGTGCTGCGTGAAATCGACGCTGGCGATCCAGCGGTCCTTGTTGTCGATCGCGCGCAGTTGCACCGCCAGGTTCGCGCCATCCTCGCTCCACGCCAGGCCGCGCAAGTTCACCGTGACCGGCCGTACCTCGGGCGCCTTCAGCGCCTTGGCCTGGTCGGCCTTGCCGGCCTTCTCCAGCGCGGCCACCGTCTGCTTGCGCAGCGCCGCGAGCGGATCGGTCTTGATGCCGGGCAGCGCATCGGTCGTCAGCGGGTAGCTCTTGTGCTGCGCCAGGTCCAGCAGCAGCAGCGACTGCGGTGCCGGGTCGGCGCGGCCGACGTAGGTGCGCGCGTCTTCCGCCTCGGTGTAGCCGCTGTCGGTGACGTAATGGTTGACCACCGGCGCCTTGCCGTCCTTGTACTGCCTTGGCTCGGTCACCAGCAGCAGCCAGCGGCCGTTCGGCGACAGCGTGCTGTTGACCGCCTTGATCTTGCCGCCCAGCCAGAACGGCCGCGGCGCCCGGCCGGCATCGGCCGCCTCCAGCGCCTGCGTGTGCTCGCGCACCGCTTCCTTGTCGGCCTTGATCGCGCGCAGCGTCTTGAACAGGTCCAGCTGCAGCTGGCCGAGGTCGTCGGGCTGCTTCGCCTGCGGGTCGTCGGCGAACTTCAGCTCGGCCACCGGCGCGCTGACGCCCTTCGCCAGGTCGTAGCTGTACCAGTCGTTGCCGGCGCGGTACTGCAGCGCGCGGCCGTCGGCGGAAAACTGCGGCGCGGACTCGCGCTGCGTGGTCAGGGTGACCTGGCGGCGCTGGCCGCTGGCCAGGTCGACCAGGAAGATGTCATCGTGCAGGACAAAGGCCGCGTGCCGGTGCGCACGATCGAACACCGCCGGGCCGTCGGCGCCGGCCATCGCCGCCGGATCGAGCTTCACGCTGCTGCCGCTGGCCGGGTCGACGCGGTACAGGTCGCGCACCGAGCTGCCCTCGCGCTTCAGTTCGTAATAGAGACTGCGGCCGTCCACGCTCCAGTAGGGATTCTCCACCGGCTGTCCCATCCAATCGGCGTCGGCCATGATGGTTTCCAGGTCCAGCGGGGTGGATGCGCCGGCAGTCGGCGTGGCCGCCGCGGCGGGCAGCGCCAGCAAGGCGGCGAGGGCGGCGAACAACAGGCGAGGCATGGTGCTTCCCCAGACAAAAAAAATCAGCATAACCGAGCGTGGGGACCGGTTGCCGTCATCTGTGCCGAAAGTCAGGGGCGGCTCGCGCGGTGCCGCGGGCGATTGGCGCTAACCTTGGATGTCGATCCCACGCCTGTCTCCGGAGTACGCCATGCGACGTCGTCTTGCACTGGTCCTTGCCGCCACGGCGGCGTGCTGCAGCCACGCCGCCGCACCGCCCGCGTCGCCGACGCACACGGCGGCCAGCGTGCTGCATGGCGTGCAGGTGCCTGATCCGTATCGCTGGCTGGAAAACCCCGCCGACCCGGCCGTGCAGCAGTGGATCGCCGCGCAGAACGCCTACACCGAGGCGACGCTCGCCGCGATGCCCGAAGGCAAGGCGCTCACCGCGCGCGTGCAGCAGCTGGCGATCACCTCGACCACGCGCTCCGGCCCGGTGCTGGCCGGCGGCACCCTGTTCTACCTGCAGCAGACGCCGCCGCAATCGCAGCCGGTGCTGGTCGCGCAAGCCTGGCCGGAGGGCGCGGCGAGGACCCTGGTCGATCCGAACGCCGACCACGGCGGCACCGCGATCACCGGCTACTGGCCCTCGCCGCACGGGCGCTATCTGGCCTACGGCACCGCCGAAGGCGGCAGCGAACTGACCACCCTGCACGTGCTCGACGTAGCCAGCGGCAAGACACTCCCCGACACCCTGCCCTGGGCCGGCGGTGGCACCACCCCGCAGGGCGTGGCCTGGGATACGGACGAGGCAGGCTTCAGCTATGTGCGCTTCGCGCCGCCGGCGGCGGGCCACGAGGTGGTGCAGTTCAACGCGACCTTGGTGCATCACGCGCTGGGCCGGGCCGCCGATACGGACACCGTGGTGTTCGGCCGCGGCTACTCGAAAACCGCCGAGTACGTGCTGGTGAACTCGCCCGCCACGGCGCAAGCCGCGGTGCTCGCCTACGACGGTGATGGCGGCCCGGCCGAAGTGTTCCTGCGCCACGGCGCCGCATTCACGCGCGCACTCGATCGCCGCGCCAACGTGCGTACCGCCGCGTGGGTGAATGGACGGCTGTACGTGGCGTCGTTCGACGATGCGCCACGCGGCAGGATCGTGGCCGTCACCGACGACGGCAAGACCGTGCCGGTGCTGGCCCAGCGCGACGGCGCGATCCAGCAGATCGCCCCGCTCGGCGACGGCTTCCTGGTGGTGCGCAGCCAGGGCCCGGACTGGTGGATCGAGCAGTACGACGCCGGCGCGAATTTCGTGCGCCGCGTGCCGCTGCCGGCGCAGGGCATCAGCATCGGCGACATCGCCTCCGAGTCGGGTCGGCCCGAGGCCCTCATCAGCTACGCCGGCTGGACCACGCCCACCCGCTGGGCGGCATACGACGGCAACCGGGGCACGCTGAAAACGGTGTTCGCGGTGCAGCCCGCCGCCGATTATTCGAAGGTGGTCGTGCAGCGCATCGAAGGAAGCTCGAAGGACGGCACCAGGATCCCGGTCACCGTGCTGTCGATGCCCGGCATCACGCCCGACGGCGCGCGCCCGACCATCCTGTACAGCTACGGCGGCTTCGACATCCCGATCAAGCCCGGCTTCATCGGCGCCAACCTGGCCTGGCTCGAACACGGCGGCGTGCTGGCCTACGCCAACATCCGCGGCGGCAACGAGAATGGCCAGCAGTGGCACGCGCAAGGCCAGAAGCTGCACAAGCAGAACGTGTTCGACGACTTCCACGCCGCCGCGCTGGCCCTCATCGACACGCATTGGACCGACCGCGCCCACCTGGGCATTCTCGGCGGCAGCAACGGCGGCCTGCTGATGGGCACGCAGATCGTGCAGCACCCTGCCGACTACCGCGCCGTGGTCGCACGCGTGGGCATCTACGACATGCTGCGCCACGAGACCGACTTCGCCAACGGCCCGTACAACATCCCCGAGTACGGCAGCATCGCCGACCCGGCGCAGTTCAAGGCCACGCTCGCGTACTCGCCACTGCAGAACGTCACGCCGCACGCTGCCTACCCGGCCGTGCTGATGACCACCGGCGAGAACGATCCGCGCGTGGCGCCGTGGCAATCGCGCAAGTTCACCGCCGCGCTGCAGAACGCCACCTCCTCGCCCCAGCCGATCCTGCTGCTTACCCGCATGCACGCCGGCCACGGCATCGGCGCCCCGTTCAGCCAGCGCGTCGGCGACACCGCGATCGGCCTGACCTTCTTCGCGCACGAGCTGGGGCTGGACACCAGCAAGTAGCCGCCCTGATGGGTAGGAGCCCGCTCGCGGGCGATGCCTTGAAGGCAGGGATTCGGGATTTGGGATTCGCAAAGGCCAGAGCAGGAGCATCGCCCGCCAGCGGGCTCCTACAAGATCGGAGGCGCGTCGCGGTCGAGCCAGACGGCATTCCAATAAGGGTAATCGAACACGCTGTCGACCAGACCGGTACGCACCGGATTGGCGACGACGTATCGCGCTACCGCCCTGATGTCCTCGTCGGCACGCAGTGCGTGATCATGAAAACTGCGATCCCACAGCGAACCATCCAACCCGCATGATTCGTGCAACACACGCGATGCGCATGCCTTGAATCGATTCATGACCCGACCCAGCGGCTCGTCGCCGAGTTGCAGCAGACCATGCCAGTGATCGGGCATCAGCACCCACACAAGCAGGCGGGAATCCGCCCAGGTCGATGCGGCGTGGATGAGCCGGCTTAGCGCCCGTGCGCTGGATGGATCGGCAAAGAGGCGCTCGCGTCGACGGGTCACCGTCGTCAGAAGATACATCTGGCCAGGAATGGACACACGACCCCGGCGCAAGGCACGACGACCAACGGGAGGGAAAGCGGGCATGCGCGCAGACTGCCGCGGACATCAGCAAGAGCACATCGCGCACCAGCATCATTCCTCGTCCGCCCGCTCCCCCACACCCTGTAGGAGCCCGCTGGCGGGCGATGCCTTGAAGGCAGGGATTCGGGATTCGCAAAGGCCAGGAGCAGGAGCATCGCCCGCCAGCGGGCTCCTACCCGTCAGGGCTGTCATCTGGACTGCTACGATGACGTTCCTCCGCCATCAATCCACCCCATGACCCTCCCCGCCGTCGAACACGAAACCGCCGCCAACCCCACCCACAGCGTCATCTGGCTGCACGGCCTGGGGGCCGACGGCCACGACTTCGCGCCGATCGTGCCGGAGCTGGTCGATCCCGCCTGGCCGGCGTTGCGCTTCGTGTTTCCGCACGCGCCGGTGCGGCCGGTGACGGTCAACAACGGCATGCCGATGCGGGCGTGGTACGACATCGCGGGTTTCGACGCGCGCGCGCCGCAGGACGAGGCCGGCATCCGTGCCTCGATCGCCGCGGTGGAGGCGCTGGTCGCGCGCGAGCACGCGCGCGGCGTGCCCGCCGGCCGGATCGTGCTGGCGGGCTTCTCGCAAGGCGGCGCGATCGCGCTGGCCGCCGGGCTGTGCCACGCGCAGACGCTGGCCGGCATCGTGGCGCTGTCCACCTACCTGCCGATCGCCGAGGTGGTGGCGCGCGAGCGCAGCCACGCCAATGCCGCCACGCCGATCTTCCAGGCCCACGGCAACGCCGACCCGGTGGTGGTCATGCAACGCGGCATCGATTCGCGCGACCACCTGCAGGCGCTGGGCTGCACGGTGGACTGGCACAGCTACCCGATGGCCCACGCGGTGTGCGCCGAGGAAATCGCCGACCTGCGCCACTGGCTGGGCACCCGGCTGACCGCTTGAGGCAGCTCCATGGCGGGAGCGCCTGCCTTGCATCGCGCTGCGTAGGGCGGGCACCGCCCGCCGGCTCTAGTCCGGACGCATGCGGCATACTTGCCGCATGCCCGAATCCACGCCCGCCAGCGACGTCCGCGGCCGCGCCGAACACAGCCCGCTGCCGGACTTCTGCCAGCTGCCGGCGCTGTTCGCACTGTTCGTGGTGGGCGCGCTGACGGTGACCGTGATGTGGCTGGCCCGCGACGATCGCCAGGACTGGCCCGCCTACAGCGTCAGCATGTTCTTCGTCACCTGGCTGGCGATGGTGGTCGCGCTGGCGCTGTGCAAGCTGCGCCACCTGCTGCAGCGCCTGCCCGGACACATGCCGTACGTTGCGGTGTGGCTGCTGATCGTGCTGATCGTGCTGCTCGCCAGCGCCACCGCGCGCTGGCTCGACGGCGCGCTGCAGACCGGCCTGATCGGCAGCCCCATGATCGCCTTCGTGCGCGACAACACCATCATCGCGGCCCTGCTCGGTGCCGCCATGCTGCGCTATTTCTACGTGCTGGCGCAGTGGCAGGCGCGCCTGGCCGCGGTCACCCGCGCGCAGGTGGAGGCCCTGCAGGCGCGCATCCGCCCGCACTTCCTGTTCAACAGCATGAACACCGTGGCCGCGCTGATCCGCGTCGACCCGGCCGCGGCCGAGCGCACGGTGGAGGATCTGTCCGAACTGTTCCGCGCCGCGCTGGGCTCGCCCGATCGCGGCGACGGCACGCTGGGCGAGGAGCTCGAACTGATCGAGCGCTACCTCGCGATCGAGCAGCTGCGGCTCGGCCCTCGCCTGCGCATCCGCCGCGAACTGCACGACCTGCCGGCGGATTTCCCGCTGCCGCGCCTGCTGCTGCAACCGCTGGTGGAGAACGCCGTGCGCCACGGCATCCAGCCGCTGCGCGAAGGCGGCGAGGTGATGCTGGGCGGCGCCCGCGACGGTGACGGCATCCGCATCGAGATCCGCAACCCGCTGCCGCCGCAGCCAGGCGTGGCGGGCAACGGCCACGGCCTGCGCAGCGTGCGCCAGCGCGTGGCGTTCCGTTACGGGCCGCGCGCGGTGGTCGAAGCCGCGCCGCAGGGCGGCCACTATGTCGTCTTGCTGCGCCTGCCGAGGGCATCGCCGTGATGCGCGTGCTGATCGTCGACGACGAACCGCTGGCCCGCGCGCGCATGGCCGCGCTGCTGGGCGAATGCGGCGACACGCAGCTGGTCGGCACGGTCGCCGACGGCGAGTCCGCGCTGGCCGCGCTCGACGAACTGCAGCCCGACGTGCTGCTGCTGGACATCAACATGCCGGGCATCGACGGCGTTTCCGTAGCGCAGCGACTCGCGGGCAGGGCACGGCCGCAGGTGATCTTCTGCACTGCGTACGAGGCGCACGCGCTGCAGGCGTTCGAGCTTGGCGCAGCGGATTACCTGCTCAAGCCGGTGCGGCTGGAACGCCTGCGCGATGCCCTGCAGCGTGCGCGGCGGCGCCTCGACGACAGCCCGCGCGAGTCGACCGCCTTCCTGCACGGCCGCCTGCGCGGCGAGGAGGTGCGCATCGCCTTGCACGACGTGTTGTGCCTGCTTGCCGAGGAGAAGTACGTGGTCGTGCAGCACGCCGGCGGCGAGCTGCTGATCGAGGAATCGCTGCGCCAGCTGGAGGAAGCCTGGCCTGACCAGCTGATCCGCCTGCACCGCAATTGCCTGGTGCCGCGCGCGCGCCTGGTCGGGCTGCGCAGCCTGCCCGACGGCCGCGTGCTGGCCCGCCTCGACGGCAGCGAGCACAGCCCGGAGATCAGCCGCCGCAACCTCGCCGCGGTGCGTCGCTGGCTGCGCCTGGGCTGAGCGCGCACGGCGGACATCCGCCGCCGAAAGGAACCGTCAGCCCACGCCCGGTGGCGTTGTTCGGTGACGTGCAGGCCAGACCACGGCCTGGGCGACGATCACGCTCTCGCCATTGAAGGTCGCCGCGGGCGATCCGTGCAAGACGTAGCCGAGCGCCAGCGCCTCGCTGACCCGATGGCAAAACCCGGCATCGTCAGGGCCGGTAAGGATGCGATAGGCAGGAAGCCCTGGCGGCGGCGCGGAAGTCGAGGGAGGCATGGGCGCGGATCGAACTCTCGGGGGAACCAGGCTGCAGGCTAACGCAGGAATCACCTCTCGGCGAAGTCACGCGCGGCTTGCCGTTGTTCCGTGCAACCGAAGTTCGCGGACAGGCCTGCTCGCCGATCGGGAAGTCCGATGGATGCCCGCCTGCGCGGGCATCGCGTCCGTGGAACCCGATGCGCGCCCGGGCGTGCGAATTGCGCGGCAAACCATCGGGGAAGGGGTCAAGCACGTCACCCGCAAGCCACCGGCCTGACCATGACGATATCGCGCTGCGGATCGCCGCCGAGCGAAAAGACGTGATCACCCACTTGACGCTGCTCATGCAGTCACCCCGAAGATCGCCCCGGCTGCCGCGGTTAAAGCCATTGCCAGCGCGCCCCAGAAAGTAACGCGCAGCACGGATGCGAGTGCCAGGGCGCCGCCTGTGCGCGCCGCCAGCAGGCCTAGCAATGCAAGGAAGAACAGTGAGCTGCCTGCGAGGCCCCACATGAGTGTGGCGCTTGGGAGCACGAGTACCATCAGGAGTGGCAGCGCCGCACCCGTCGCGAATGTCCCGGCAGAAGCGAATGCAGCCTGGACTGGCTTGGCAGCCAACGTATCGGAGATGCCGAGCTCGTCCCTCCCGTGCGCCCCGAGCGCGTCGTGAGCCATGAGTTGGGTGGCAACACTCGACGCCAATGACCTGTCCAGCCCCCGCTGTACATAGATCGACACCAATTCGTCATGCTCCTGGTCGGGATTTGCGGCCAACTCCTTGCTCTCGCGAGCCAAGTCTGCGCGCTCGGTGTCAGCCTGTGAGCTGACCGAGACATACTCACCAGCAGCCATCGACATGGCGCCGGCAACCAGGCCAGCGACTCCTGCGACGAGAATTGCTCTCGTACCTGCTCCGGTGGCGGCAACCCCCAACACAAGGCTCGCGGTAGAAACGATACCGTCGTTTGCCCCAAGCACGGCAGCGCGAAGCCAGCCTGTTCGGTGTGTTCGATGTCTTTCGCTGTGCCTCATGCATTCTCACCTTGAGGTATGGGCCTCATGGCGACGCCTGACGCTGGAATTGAGCAGCGGCGAAGCCATCCGCCTGGAACGATTTATCAGGCCACCGGATGCGCAAATGCGTCGGGCCAGCCGCATTCTCTGCAACGACAAGCAACAACAGGTAACGCGCCGGCAGGGACATTTGGCGCTGCAGTGCGATTCCACTGCCCGCTACCAAGTGAATCATCGGGTTCGCCGTTTGCCCATCGGGCCTGTCTGGTGCGGCGGCCGCCATCCCAGTCAGGTGCGAAGGCTCTTCAAGCTCTCCCGCACATCTGATGCATCGTGGCACGAATGCTCCCGGTCCTGGGCGGAGGCTTGATGCCTGCGCTCAGACGGGCCGCAGGCTCGTCCCTACGGAATGCGCTGGTACTGGGGCAACCCATCGCCAATCTCATAGTAGTCACCCTTCTCGGCGACGAATACATGCAACTCGGCGCGCGTCTCGGTCGGCACGTCGAACGCTCCCATATGGATTCCGATCCACTCCTTGGCAGGTGGATCGAAGAACATGGAGCACCCGCATACCGAGCAGAACCCGCGACGCACCTTCTCGGACGAGTAATACCAGGTTACGTTCTCAGCGCCAGAAATCTCCACTGCACTCCTGGGCACGTCCGTTCCGACTGAATAGTGCCCCGAGAACTTTCGGCACTGAACACAGTGGCAAGCATCAGGAGGCTTAAGGTCACACGAGACGGTGAAACTGACCGCCCCGCACATGCACGATCCCGTCTTCACAATCCCTCCTGGCCTGACGCTGGAGTTGAGCGGCGGCGTAGCCGTCCGCCTCGAATGAGATGTTAGCCGGCACTGCCTGAGCTAGCCGAAAAGAGCCGCTCGGCAATTTTGCGACCACGTTCCAGGCCCTGCGGCGTGAGCCAGACCGACTTGTTCTTGCTAGCCGGATTGTCGATGAAGTCCTGAGCATGAAGGCGATCCATTACGTCGAAGTCGAACCCCTTCCAAGCTCTGCCACCTTCGAAACTGAAAGCAGCGAGCAGCGCAAGCACAGTGTCCTCGATCTTTGACTCGTCATAGGCCATGTCAGGAACCTCAAAGAGCAGGTGTCTCAGTATGACGGCAGCTAGCGCTGGAATTGGCCGGCGGCGAAGCCGTCCGCCTCGAATGAAATGTTAGACGCCGTGCTGCGCACGCAACCGGTCATAGCACGCACCGCACAGAATTTTGATGCCCGCAAACGCCTCGGAACGCTCGTTCCAATCGCCGGTAGAATCACCCTCGCGGAGGCGAACCTCCTCACATGCGGAGCACCAAGCATCACCGCGCGGGCCGCCCGACCAAAAGAACCCAACTTTCTCCCCGGTGCTGAGGGCGCCGACAAGATGCTGACAAACGAAGGTTTCGTCTTGCTCCCCGTGTGTATGGCATTCGACAGTGTTGGTCATGGGGTCTAACGAGGTTGTAGAAAAAATATCCCGGCGCGGATTCACATGATCCCAGGGGGTACTTGAACCCCTCCCGGCAGGCTGCGTGTCGATTGTAGAGCGTTCTGTGAGGTCGCTTTTCCCCGGCTTCGCGATCAACTTGTCCAGCAGTGGTTTTTCTACAACCTCAACGCTTGAGTTAAGCGGCGCGCGGCTTTTCGCGCGTCCGCTTGGACGAGTGGTTAGGTGCGGCCGACACGCCGTTACCTTTCGAGCCCCAATAGTGCCAGCAGATGGGACTGCTGTGATGAGGAAAGAAGGCAAGTGGCACCAGTGCGGCCATCCCAGTACGCGAAGTTTGACGCCTCCCAGCGCCAAGGATGCGAACCACGAACGAGAATGAGCAGGCGAAGATCTTGAGCTTGCCTTGGGGGGACCGAGTTGCAGGGTTGCTCGAGTGCGCCGAGTAGCGCCTTTACTTGGCTAGGCCCGTTTATGACCAAATGGCGATCGTGAGCGCCGATCAATGCTTCCGCATCCAAGTTGACGATGGAAGTCTTGTCAAACGAGCGGTAGTAAACCTCGATACCACTCACGTTTGGTCGCGGCTGGCTTGCCGTAGCCGCCACTGCTAGTAGTGCAAATGCAGTTGCTGCCAGTTTGCGCATGAGCTACTGCCGCACCTAACGAGGTTGTAGAAAAAGTCCTTGGTCAAGAAATTTGCCGATTTCCGGGGGTACTTCGACCCCTCCCAAGGTGCTGCGCGTCGATTCTAGCGCCTCCTGTCAGGGCGATTTTCGGCGCCGCCGCGATCAACTTGGCAAACCGACTTTTTCTACAACCTCAACGCTGGAGTTAAGCGGCGGCGAAGCCGTCCGCCTTGAACGAAATGTTAGACCTTACTCTGCCACTTGGCACGCTGTTGCTCGCGGAACTGGCGCGCCGCCTCGGTGCCACCTGCTGAGTACGCCGATTTCTCAGCCTTGTCACAAGCTCTGCAATACGACCGATTGTCTTTGTTGCCGTAGCTGAACTCTTGCGCGGGATAGGTCCTGCCGCAAATGGAACAAGCCTTCTGGAATGTTTTGGCCATATAGAAGTCCATGTGCAACGTCATCTGCTGTGAGGTCTAACGCCTGAGTTAAGCCGTGCCGCGAAGCGGCATCGGCTTGAACGAATTGTTAGCCCTCATCCTGCGTCTCCCGATAACGAACATGCGAGGCACCTGGCGGATTGGGCGGTAGCTGGCAAACTTTTTGCCACATCATCTGCATTGGATCGCGGGTGAACGCCTCACATGCGTAATGTATGTGAGGGCCGCCAATCTTCCAATGGTTATCGAACTCCGAGCGGTCTCTCTGATCGAAGTAGAACAACGACCAGTAGTCTTGCTCCGGCAGATAAAAGAGATGGGCGGCAAACATGCGCCGGTCTTTGAATGTCTGAAACAGTTTGTTCACAGCAGTCTTTGCCTTGCCGGTGAACTCTCCCGGGCCGTATTGCGACAACGCGGACATTTGCTCTTGTGTTGGGATTACATGCTCAGGGGTGTAGTCCGAGAAATGGCAAGCGTATCGGTACGGCTGAAGCAGGCCGTGACGACCAGCAATGATCAGCTCGAACAGGTCCTGACTCTCTACTATCAGATCCCGACAAATCTTCTGGGCTTCTCGCTTGTTCGGAGCATTGATGAGATCCAAGAGCCCCTTGAATCCCGGAGTCATTTCGTCGTCTGACATGAGGCCTAACGCCCGAGGTAACCGGCGCAACCCGCGCAGCGGGTTTGCGTCCGGTTGACCGAGTTGTTAGAGCGCATCTGCGACCTCCCATCCGCGATGCGTAAGCTCATAGATCTGCCCCTTCTCGCCCCGGCCGACCACCAAATGCGTAGACTCAAGCTCGTCGAGCGCAGCTTCCCACTTAGCGCTATCGCGGCCGCGCTCGCCACCAAAAGATTTACCGCCCGCCTGAATAACCCGACCGCCTATGTACGCGGCCTTGATGATCGTACCCCGTTCATCGGTTGCTGCCGCTTTCAGTAATTCCTTGGCCTCGTCGGTTAGGTTAAAGTCGATCGACAAGCCCCGAACAGAAACCCCTGGGGTGCCAACAGCACCAGAGGATGACGGTGATGCGACGAGGCCGCGCAGATATTGGTTATTGACAAGACATAATTGCATTTGCTTTGACAACTTGTACTTGAAATCTTGAATATTGTTGTAAGTCTCAATAATTCCACGATCCTTCAGCTTGCTCTGAAACTCTTTCACTTTAGCGTACTGAGCCGAGTCTATACTTTCCGGGGCCACAGGTTTTGAAGAAAAATAAATCATGGCCGGCTTACCAACTTGAATGTGCTCTTCGATTTCTTCAACCGTGCCGCTCGGAGAGTTCCCGGTCGGCGTACCGAGCCTAGTCCAGAAAACGCCGATGAGGAGATCGCAGTTTTTTAACACGCGAGTATTTATGAGGTCTTGTGCCCGTGCACCAAGTTCCGGCGATGAGTGCGTATCCCAGCCAACAGCCGAAAGTAAGGTATTCGTATGCTCCGCGTTTACGTCGTTCCAGTCGTGAATGACGCCACGAATGACGTCGCGTTCCTCTGCTACATCTCCGGGCGACGCAATCATGACTGGAATTATCGTTGCTTGGTACGCCATCTTCTTCCCCTATGCGCTCTAACGCTGGAGTTAAGCGGCGGCGTAGCCGTCCGCCTTGAACGAATTGTTAGGGCTGACCGCTACTAGAGAGCCGGATGAAACCATACTCCGGTTGGCCAAAATTTTGCGGGATCTCAGTGAGTACCACCTGAGTTCCCGGAACCAACCTCTGGTTGGTGGGAACAAGAACTTGGGCAATATTGCCACTTGGAAGGCGTACAACTGCATGTCTGCTGATACGTCCATGGAGCCCACCACCACCTACATCCGTGTAGCCAATTGACTCAATGGTGCCGGTAATTTCTTGGGTGGAACCCGCTGGGTGCCTCATCACTAATGCGACGACGAAAGCGATAATCACTAAAAAGAACGCCAAGTAAAAATAGGCAATGATTCCAGATTTTTCGGGAGACTGCATAGGGTAGCCTAACGCCTGAGTTAAGCCGACTTGCGTAGCGTAGCCGACAACGTGGCAAGCTTTACCTGCCACGTTGTTGGCGTAGCGAAGCAAGTTCGGCTTGAACGAATTGTTAGGCCTCACGCCCCCAAGAGCTGGGCCTCATAGCCGGAGGATAGCAAACGATTACGAGCAATCTCATATTTTTCAGTGAGGTACTGCACTAGCGACATATCTCCACCGGCTTCTTTGTACAACTCCAAATAGCGAAAGATTCCCTCGACCGCTAGGTGAGCGCGTAGCCAGATATCGCGGTCTTGGATCAGCTCTCCATCAGGGAGTATGCGGAACTTCAAGCCCTGCGCAACGATGGGTAGATGTTGCTCCCAGTCAATTCCTTCGCTTTGGAGGAGGGTGCGCAAAGGCAGCTCTTGAACATTGTCTGCGGCGCCAAAGTCATTGCCCCAAATCCAAGGCGCTTGGCAAGTTACGGGCTTGGCCGCGCACAGCTCAAAGTCGTGTTCATAGCCCTGGATGGTCTTAAGGAGCTCGTCGCGGCGGCTTTGTTGCCGAGATTGATTAATGGTGTGCAGGCCTAAGGCAAAGGCGAGGAAGGCAAACAATGGCCCCAGCGTGCCACCGAGATAATCGCCAAGGTTTGCCCAGTCCTGAGAGTTGTCAGCAAGCCCGCCGTGGAACTGATAAAGATAAAGGGCCGCAACACAGCAAACTAAAGCTGCCGCAATAACCGCAGCAACAATGACCGCACTCATTCGGTAGATTCGTAGTCTCATAGTGAGGCCTAACGCTGGAGTTAAGCGGCGGCGCAGCCGTCCGCTTGGACGAATTGTTATACCGTTGCAGCAAGTGCGAGACGAGGTTACTTAGGTTTTGGTGAGGCTCACATTACATGAAACGCCACCGCCACCACGATTCATGTAGAACTCAAGGTTGCCATCTTTAATAGATTTTTGTGTAGCCGTCTCTTCCACCATCGACGTTGCGTGATCGTAGGAGATCTTTGTCGAAGCTATTAATAGTTCTGCACAAATCATATTGCCTTCCGGCTCTACGGTACTTATAAGCATCCAAGAAGGGCCGTACTTTCCTTTACGATACATTATAAGTATATCGCCATTTTTGCTTGCGTAATCGCCCTGTGAATCCGATTTCAATTGGAGCCCTTCACTGGGCACAGAAGCGTTCCAGTGTGACAAGAACCCTTCCCCTGGTTGAGCGAGCTCGTACGTAGATGTACACCCAACTACGCATGCGACGATGAAGAAAAGTAACGCTCGATGTTTCATTCAAGAAACGTCCCCATGCTATTTGGCCAAAAAGGTGCGGTTGTGAGGTATAACGCTGGAGTTAAGCGGCGCGCGGGCTTTTTCGCGCGTCCGCCTTGAACGAATTGTTAGAGCGTACTCGCTGCACAGCATGTGTGACTAGCGCAATGGGAACTCCGTATAAGCCGACCAGGTATGCAACGGCCGAGCCTGCTGCCACAAAGCATATAGCGACCATGGCAAGGACAACGAGCAGCGTAGAGATGACTGAAGCGCGATTTCGTTGCAGCAGTGCCGCGTACAGCGGGCACCCGACTAGTAGCGTGGCCGGTGCAGCGAAGAGCAGCGCAACCGCGAGAAGAGGAAAGGCTGCTAATGGTGCAGACGCCCAATCATGAAGTTGTGGAGTGCGATTGGAGAACGCGATTCCGGCGCCAAGGAGTAGAGATGCTAAATAGCCGCCCGCGAACATGCCGAAAATTCCGCAAGGGATCGTTCTTCGAATGGCCGCGGAATACTTCATGTGCGCTCTAACGCTGGAGTTAAGCGGCGCGCGGCTTTTCGCGCGTCCGCTTGGACGATTGGTTAGGCGTGCGCAGCCTGGAGACCAGTTGGCCGCAGTAAAGGGCGAGACCGACGCTCACGGCAAGGATCGCTGAGTGCGTGGTGTGGCTGATAGGCCAGACCATCCCTACAACAGCAGGAATTGTTACGCCTATGGCGAGTGCAACTGCACTTACGTAATCCGGCTTCTTGCCAAGAAGGCGAAGAATAAAAGCCACAGCGAACGCACCGATCAGGCCAGCGACGAACGTGCCAAACGCCGTTGTCATGATATCCATAATTTCACCGAGCCTAACGCTGGAGTTAAGCGGCGGCGTAGCCGTCCGCCTTGAACGAATTGTTAGCGCGCATGCCATAAAGCTGCAAGCGCTCGCTTGGAGAGGAAGCCAATGAGCCATCCCGTGCCATAGAGAAGTGCAAGCGTGAGTGGTCCGATGGAAGCATAAGCGACCGGCCAAGACATCTTGGTTAGCAGGGGACGAAAGCCAAGCCAATCTAGCGCCTCAAGTTGAAATGCCAAAGGCAGTTGGAGAAGAACAAACGCTCCTTTACTGTCACCGCCGGCATCAAATGATCCCCAGACGCAGAGCGCGCTGACAGCTACGTAAAGAAAGCACAGTGTTAGACCGAGTTTGCTCATGAGCGCTAACACCTAAGTTAAGCCGAATTGCAGCGCGTAGCTGGCAACATGGCAAGCTGTATCTGCCATGTTGACGGCGTAGCGATGCAATTTCGGCTTGAACGCACTGTTAGCTAACGCTCAGCGGTAAGCCAGTCGTTCGAGCGGGCCTGCATACTCGGAGATTAGAGCTTGCACGGGATCCGTTCCTTGATAGAAGGTTTGCGAATCAATTCCATATTCCGGCGTTAGCTTTGCTGCAGTCCGAATAGATTTAACTGCACCCACGTTGACCTGGTTCTTCCACCCCGGGAAGCCTACCTGGAGAATCTTTACGTCAACTGGCTCTTTATCGCCCCAACCAAAAATCTTTCTCCGATGCTGAACCCGGATGAGGTCAATATAGTTTCCAGAGGCATTATCCAATTTGTAGCCGAAACCACGTAGAACGCGATCCAGCTCCCTGAATGTAATTGTGTAACTGGTTCTATCGATTTTTCTGGACTTTCGTTCCAAATGATCCGCCAGAAACGCGACCTCTGGATCCGGATGCTTTCTTTTCTTTAGCTCCCTGTAGCGGGGGTATTTGTCAAGCTGGTGATCTGCAACATCGACAGCGAAATCCTCTAACTGTTTCTGACCAACGATGGGAACTCTGCTGTTCTTGCTGAGGTAAAGAAGAAGTGTGAGAAGGCCAGTGCGTTTATTTGCATCGTGAAACGGATGGTCGCAAACAATTCCATAGATCAGCGTAGCGGCTTTTTCGTAGTGAGTTTTCCACTTCTCAACACCGCCCAGGGAAACGAACGGCCTGTAGAGCGCGGAGTGTAGAAGGTCAACACTTTTGGGCCCTATACCGCCCAAGCCGCTGCCTTTGCCGTAAAAGTAATCAACGATGAGAAAATGGGCACGTAATACGTCCTTGAGCCCAGGAATCGCATCCGACGTATAAGGATCATCTCTTGCGATATCGGCCATCCACCGCTCGTACTCGAGGCGAACTGCGTCGTGATCAAAGTGGATCGAATCGCTTGGGTCTGTCATGTGTTAGCTAACGCTGGAGTTAAGCGGCGGCGAAGCCGTCCGCCTTGAATGAGTAGTTAGACCACATTCGCCAAGCACCCTAACGCTTCGCTCGTTTGGGCATTTTCCATAAGCACGAATTTGGAATTATCTGTAGCGCGAACGTACCAGATAGTAACCAGAGCCGTCTGTTGTTGGCGCAGCTGCGAAACTAGAAAAGCCATGTCCAAGGCTGCCTGCGCCTGCAGTTGTGCTTCAGATTCCCGAGGTGCAATCTCTTGCGCGATTCTTAACCGGATTTGATATGTGCCAAGAAGTCTATCGGCTGGCAGTGAGCGCTCATCGCGCCGCAGAGTCGCGCCATTGTTGAGCGCGGCAAGCACGTCAGCTTTGTGCGGAAATTCCGCAGATTTGGTTAGGCAGTCTGGGATCATCAACGTGGTCTAACGCTGGAGTTAAGCGGCGGCGCAGCCGTCCGCCTTGAACGAATTGTTAGAGGGCTATCCCAACTGCCCCCGCTCATATGCTTCATGGGCTCGAATGATTTGACTTCGGAGCTCTGCGACGCACTTGAGTGCAGACTGGTGGGCGACTCGATCATTTTCCAGAAGAGCTCGGTACTGTGGCGTGTGATGTGCAAAGGCGCTGCGGCCGGACTTGTCTTGCCACTCGTAGATTTCATTCCAGAGTGCGGTAGCTTGGCGCTCCGCGCCAACCAGCTTAGGAAGGAACTCCGTGAAAAGATTCTGGTACGACCCGAGCGCATTTTGAACTTGTGAGGGCTCGTGCGCGAGGACAAACTTTACGTTCTCAATTTCACGTTGAGCCGACGAGAACAAATTGCGACTTTGCTCTACGTGCATGAGAAGCTCTGACTTGTCTCGCTCAAACGCCAAAGTTGTTTCGAGCTCGTGAATGTTTACAGAGTGCCTAAAAGCCTTATAACTGATGAAAGCCGAGGCCACGCTAACAACCAGAGCCAACGTTGCAATTGCTTCGGAACCGTCCATGAGCCCTCTAACGCTGGAATTAAGCGGCGGCGCAGCCGTCCGCTTGAATGACTTGTTAGCCATCATGCAGCAATGCACGCAGACGTTCTACCGCAAGTGGAGGCACGCTCCTATGGAGCATTGCATGGCAATTCGGGCAGACGGGAACAAGGTCAGCGACCGGATCGACTCGATACTCGTTACCGACTGACGAGACTGGTACGACGTGGTGAACGTGTATGAATCCCTCGCCAAGGGGGCCATAGCGCTTGCTGAAGTCCACTGAGCAAACTTGGCATACGCAACCGTAGTGCGCGATACAAGCGGCACGAGCGTCCGGCGAGCGCTCGTACCGATTTATGACAACTTGCTGGGCGAGGCCCTCAAAGTAAGTTTTACCTTCTGGAAGGTCGTCAGGCCAAAGACTCCCGACCTCGACGGTCGGAGCTAGAGAAAAGATCGATGGCCCCAGCACCGGATTTGGCGCCGTCAAGTCGGACAACGTCGCGCTGGCAAACAGTTCGGCTATTTCTTGGGAGGTACATGTTTTCCGGGCACCGAACTGTTGGATCTGATCGACCGACAGCTCCGCTGAATCGATTTCGGCACTGCCGACGGAAGCTAGGCGGAAAGCATAACCAGTCGGCGCGTTGTCCTCCCAAACAAACACACACCTCACGTCGCCATACTTTTGCCACATGCCCGCGACACGCCCAACTTGACGAAGAAGATTCTTTGCGCCGTCGCCCCCATCAATCGCGGCGTGAAGTGATTGGTGAATTTTGTGTTTCCGCCAAGGCTTACGGTCGTGCACAGCGGCAAAGTTCACGGACATGAGAGCACCCCTTGTTACGGCTAACGCTTGAGTTGAGCGGCGGCAGAGCCGTCCGCCTCGAACGAGTGGTTAGGCCGCGCACCGAGGCTGAGCGAGGTACGCCTTGCCTTTGGCCGTGGCCGTGAACGCCGCCGTGCAGTTGTGCTGAGAGCTGACCGGCGCACGCTTGCAGAAATGAACTGTGCTGCGCTGTTTGATACGCCAGCGGATGAGCCCGAGGGCGGACAAGCGTCCGACGATAGACGACAGCTCCTGGAAACTAACGTTGCGCTCATAGTAGGTACCCAGCACTGGACGTGCTGTTTTGAAGTGGATGAACGCGTCCTCAGCCATAGCCAAGACACTGTCCTCTATGTTGGAGAGCGCAAGCTTTTCCATGAGGCCTAACGCTGGAGTTAAGCGGCGGCGAAGCCGTCCGCCTTGAACGAGTAGTTAGAAGGTTGCGACGCCGCTACCTACCGCGTGAACGAGCAAAAACGCACCACCAGCCATAGAGTATCGCGCCGATGCCACCGAAGATGCCGGTCACTGCGCACGCGAACCCCAAAACAAAGAGTACGCGCGCATGCCAGGACATTGCGAGAAGGGTCAGTAAAAAACCGGCGAACGCGAGACACACCGCAACAACGGCCAGTCGCAGAGTGGTAGAAAATGGGGTGATGTTTGGCCCTATGAAAAAGTTACGCACGTCATCTTCTAACGCTGGAGTTAAGCGGCGGCGTAGCCGTCCGCCTTGAACGAATTGTTAGACCTCATCCCACAACTCCCTAGTCTTGGCTTTTTCTATGCTCACTTTTATCCGGGAAACTGACTGCTTCAACTCCCAGTGCGTTCTAAGCAGTTCACGGTACGTCGAGACTTCCTCATACTTTCGTCCGTCGAAGCCTGAGTGGTATGCGTACTCGTACCCTTTTGAGGGCGCACGACGCCAACTGCTGTTCTGCGTGTAGCCAGTCAAGAGTCCACGCGCATCAAGAATCTTGCCAAGAGACGAGATCGCGCGCCTAAAAACGTCGGAGAAGAAGTCATTTTGCGATGACGTGTATAAGTCCTGCTGTTGAAGCTCTTTGTTGTGGGGCCACCGGTCTTTTGGACCCAGCGCAATCAGGCAAATCTCATCAATGTTCTCTAGGAGAGCTACAACATCTCCCTTGAACTCCCGGACAAAATCAACGCCAGCTTCATTGACCTTGGCGTGATTTTCTTCCATCTGGCTAATTGCCTCTTTCTTAATCCACTCTTTAACCTCAGGGACAACAGAGGCGGCGAAGCGCTTGAGAAGATCATCCAGCTGCCTGGAGGTAGGGTCGAGTTTTTTCTCAACTTCCTCCAACTCAGCTTCTAGTTCAGTGCGGCTTTTCATTAGGATTCCTTTGAGCCTCAATTATGAGGTCTAACGCTGGAGTTAAGCGGCGCGCTGCTTTTCGCGCGTCCGCTTGGACGAGATGTTAGACGGTTGCGACGCTGCATGCTCGGGCGACAACGACTGCCACGACGAACGCACAGCTTGAGCAACCGACTACCCCAAAGCTGCCAGCTCTGAATGCCCAGGCTTGCGACGATGCCGCGCGAAAAGTTGCTGCGGCCACGGACGACAAGCCAGCGCGAGGCTGGGCGAAACACATGCAACGAAGAACCCACACGAGCTACCGACTAACGCTGGAGTTAAGCGGCGGCAAAGCCGTCCGCCTTGAACGAGATGTTAGGCATGAACGTAGAAGCCCCACACCCCTGCCGATAGCTCGCCCGCGGCGAACCGAACCCGCTTGCCCCCGTCTTGAATTTCGTACTGCCACATTTTGTGCCGCTGGGCTGGATACGAAGGATGAGGAAGCTCGACGGGCTCCTCCGCAAGCCTGAACCACTTGTGCTTCCAGACATTGAGGCCGCCAAGTCGGAATGCTTGGCCGTCCATTGTGATGCCTGCCGATTTCCAGTTGCTCATGGTGCCTAACGCTGGAGTTAAGCGGCGCGCGGGCTTTTTCGCGCGTCCGCCTTGAACGAATTGTTAGAGCGTACTCGCTGCACAGCATGTGTGACTAGCGCAATGGGAACTCCGTATAAGCCGACCAGGTATGCAACGGCCGAGCCTGCTGCCACAAAGCATATAGCGACCATGGCAAGGACAACGAGCAGCGTAGAGATGACTGAAGCGCGATTTCGTTGCAGCAGTGCCGCGTACAGCGGGCACCCGACTAGTAGCGTGGCCGGTGCAGCGAAGAGCAGCGCAACCGCGAGAAGAGGAAAGGCTGCTAATGGTGCAGACGCCCAATCATGAAGTTGTGGAGTGCGATTGGAGAACGCGATTCCGGCGCCAAGGAGTAGAGATGCTAAATAGCCGCCCGCGAACATGCCGAAAATTCCGCAAGGGATCGTTCTTCGAATGGCCGCGGAATACTTCATGTGCGCTCTAACGCTGGAGTTAAGCGGCGGCGAAGCCGTCCGCCTTGAACGAAATGTTAGGCCACATCAGCCCGCACAGTATTGCGCTGAGTTTGGAAGCTCGCCGGCCAGCCAGCGCTTGTGGATCATGTAGCTCGCACGGTTGAAGGCGCTAAGACTCTCATCGCCGGGCATAGGACGCACCAGCTCTGTAGCCCCCGTTTGCTTGTCTATCTGAAAGGTGCCGGTAACGTGCCCGAGCTGTTCAAGACGCTTGGTGCCGATCCGCCTGTATTCCGTGCAGATGAACTCATAGTGGCATACCTGTTCTGTCTCGGACCGCTTCCGAATGCCGATGTAATGTCGGTCGAGATGGGCCTCTGGCTGCATGAATGTGTCCGAATATGGCCTAACGCTGGAGTTAAGCGGCGGCGCAGCCGTCCGCCTTGAACGAATTGTTAGGCCGCAGCGAGTTCCCGGCGCGCCCGAAAGAAACGGTAAAGCAGCACGCCACCGGCAGCGACCAGCCCGGTGCCGACATACCCACCCAGTGCACAGAGGCCGCCGGCTGACGCCGAGCAAAAGCCCCAAGCGCCGATGAGTGCAGCCGGAATGTAACCCCCGACCGCGAGTGCCAAAGACGCAGCCGCGAACCGGACTGCAGTCGCAGCTGAGAGCCGGGAAGCCATCTGCACGAAGCGCCAAAGTGTCACGACGACACCCGACCAGAATGCAATGAGGCCAGTGGTGTATGCGAGCGCGAATAGACTTTCCATGCGGCCTAACGCTGGAGTTAAGCGGCGCGCGGCTTTTCGCGCGTCCGCTTGGACGACAGGTTAGGTGTGGTGCCGCGCAATTGCATAAGCGAGACAAGCAACCAACCCGATGAGTGCTGCAGCCAAGACTACGGCAATTTTGTTACCTGTTGGGCTACCTGATACGAAGGACTCCGGCCTCTCGCACAACTGCCGCCACTGGGCGTACAGCTCGATACCTACGGCAATGAACAAAGGAACAGATGCGACGACAAGCAAAGCCTTGGATGAGCGAGAGTTGGGGTCTGGAAAGACCAGCCAAGCAGCTACTGGCCAAGTGACCAAGGTGAGTGCCGCAACCTTCCATTTCACAGCAACCGTCACGTGACACCTAACGCTGGAGTTAAGCGGCGGCGAAGCCGTCCGCCTTGAACGAGTTGTTAGAACGAACTTACGGCATTCGCCAAAGACAACAGCGCACTTCGTCTGCTCTGCCGGAAGCAAATAGAACGACTGGAACCTCGCCATTGAGCGCTGGGATTTGATGGTGAAGCCAACCCATAGACTTGCCGAGCAGCCTATAGAAGACAGCCCATGCGACATCTTGAAGCCCTGCGCATTCTTGGATGAGCTGTTCTTGAAATGAGCAGCGGGAAAAGTCCTCTCTACACACCTGCGCGAACGTATTCCAGCCAGTTTTATCGAATGGGTCCATGAGTTCTAACGCCTGAATTAAGCCGCACCGCGAAGCGGTGTCGGCTTGAATGAATTGTTAGGCCGCGTAGCCATGATTAACGACGGCGAGACCTACGTTGTAGCGCATCTACCACTAACCAGAATGAAGGTGCTGCCTGCTCGTCCATTGGGCCAGAGTCTATGAAGAAGTGGGCAATGGTATGAACCTCTCGCTCCATTTTGTCAGGTGTCAGTGAGCTAGCGGCGGAAAGTCGATCGGCAATGCGATCAAGCCATGCTGCGTCAAACGAGGTAGCGCCAGGCGTGTCTTTGAACCTGCGCAACTCCTCAGCGCCTTTTGCCACGAGTTCTGAGATTGCTGCCATAGCGGCCTAACGCTGGAGTTAAGCGGCGGCGAAGCCGTCCGCCTTGAACGAAATGTTAGAACCTAACCGAACAAGTTTTCTGGGCGCGCAGGGCGTGTGTAACTTGAGCCATGCTTGACTAGAGTTTTAAAGGCACCGAGAGACTTTTCGTACCTGTCGAAGTGATTTTTGCAGTGACAAGAGTCGAAATGGTTTCGCGGAACAAATAGGTCACATGCCGCGCAAAAATATTCGTCTTTGGATGGCTCGACGCGGTCGCCGTGTACGAAGTAGCGCGATGGAAGCTTCGATTGCATAGGACTGTCCGTGTGTTCTAACGCTGGAATTAAGCGGCGGCGGAGCCGTCCGCTTGAATGACTGGTTAGGTGCCGCGCGGCACCAGTGGGACGAGAAACGCATGAATTGCGAACATGCATGCAGCACCGGCAAATAATGAAGTGGCGGTAAGCCACCAGCCCTGAGACACGACGAGCCCTGCAAGGACGATGCTAAACAGAAACGGGGTTACAGCAAGCATGGCTGCCGGATGTACAGAGACTGGCTTGTGGCAAGACCGGCAAGAAGCCGTAAGGATGGGTCCCAAACACGACTTCCGGAGCTGGGACATAGCTTGCTTGTGACAGTAGGGACACTCGACCATGTTTGTCTTGACACCTAACGCTAAGTAGACCCCAGATCGGGGCATATGCACGCCATGCTCCGCGCCCGCTGCGGCGCCGTCAAGCGGGGAAGTCCTACGTTCCATCAAGAGTTTGCCCGGCTGCCTTGGCCCGCCGCAAAAGCGGATGCTGGTTTGCATATCTCGCGAAATGAGGTGTGTATGCCTTATCGCCCCGAAAACGCCGATATGCATGCTGGCGCAGGCAAGCCGCCGCGGCTGCTGGACGAAGTACGGAGAGTGCTTCGGGTAAAGCACTACAGTCTGCGTACGGAGCACGTTTACGTGGGCTGGATTCGCCGTTTTATTCTGGCCAACGGCAAACGACACCCTCGCGACATGGGGCCGGCTGAGGTGGAGCAGTTCCTGTCGCAGTTGGCGGTGCAGGGACAGGTGGCGGCAAGCACCCAGAACCAGGCACTTTCGGCGCTGCTGTTCCTGTATCGCGAGGTGCTGCAGGTGCAGCTGCCCTGGCTTGAAGGGGTGACCCGGGCCAAACGGCCTGCGCGGGTTCCTGCCGTGCTTTCGCGCGATGAGGTGACGCGTCTGCTGGCGCGTCTGGATGGGCGGCCTTGGCTGCTGGCAAGCCTGCTGTACGGGGCGGGGCTGCGTTTGATGGAGGCGCTGCGTCTGCGCGTGAAGGACGTGGACTTTGATCGCGGCGAAATTACCGTGCGCGATGGCAAGGGCGGCAAGGATCGTCACACCATGCTGCCAAGGTCGCTGGCCGAGCCCTTGCGCCGCGAAATGGAGCGGGCGCGCCAGTTGCATCAGGCCGATCTTCAGGAGGGTTTTGGTGCGGTTTGGCTACCGTTTGCGTTGGCACGCAAGTATCCATCGGCGCCGCGCGAGTTCGGTTGGCAGTATGTGTTCCCGGCGGCTCGCCGCTCGCGCGACCCCCGCGATGGCTGCGAACGGCGACACCATTTCGACGATGCCTTGCTGGCGCGGGCTTTGAAGAAGGCGTGTCGCGAGGCAGGCATTGCCAAGCCGGTGAGTGCGCACACCTTGCGCCACTCCTTCGCCACCCATCTGCTGGAATCAGGCAGCGATATCCGCACGGTGCAGGAGTTGCTGGGCCACAAGGACGTGAGAACCACGCAGATCTACACGCATGTGCTCAATCGCGGCGGGCATGGGGTGTTGAGTCCGCTGGATCGGTGAACGGCAGAACCGGGACGGGAGTGGGCGCGTGCGCGGGTGGCGTCGCGTGACGGATCTTGCGGGGGGAAGGCATCGCGCACAGGGTGCGCTCCTACAGGGGGAGCGGGGGGCTGCGCGGATGGTTGAGCTGCACGCTGTGCTCGGCGCCGTCGTCGGCGAGCGGGATGCGGCCGTCGGCCTGCACTTCGCCATCGAGCCAGACGGTGCCCGGCGTGCCGGCGTCGCTCTGGCGCAGGTCGATGCGGTAGAGCGTGTCGCGGTGGCGGTAGTCCAGCGTGAAGCCCTCCCACTCCGCCGGCAGCACCGGCGCGAAACGCAGCGTGCCGGCTTCCAGGCGCAGGCCGAGCAGCGATTCCACGATCAGCCGGTACATCCAGCCGGCGGAGCCGGTGTACCAGCTCCAGCCGCCGCGACCGACGTGCGGGGCGACCGCGTAGACGTCGGCGCTGACCACGTAGGGCTCGACCTTGTAGACGTCCATTTGCTCGGCATCGATGCCATGGTTGACCGGGTTGATCATGCGCAGCAGCTCCCACGCGCGGGCGCTGTCGCCGAGTTCCGCAAAGGCCATCGTGGCCCAGATCGCGGCGTGGGTGTACTGGCCGCCGTTCTCGCGCACGCCGGGCACGTAGCCCTTGATGTAGCCCGGGTCCATCGGCGTCTTGTCGAAGGGCGGGTCCAGCAGTTGCACCAGGCCGGCATCGCGGCGCACCAGGTGCCGGTCCAGCGACTCCATGGCCTGGCGCTGGCGCGCCGGCGCGCCGATGCCGGAGAGCACCGACCAGCTTTGCGCGATCGAGTCGATGCGGCACTCGAGGTTGCCGGCGGCGCCCAGCGGCGTGCCGTCGTCGAACCAGGCGCGGCGATACCAGGCGCCGTCCCAGGCGTGCTGCTCCAGCGCGCCGCGAAGCCTGGCCACTTCTTCTTCGCAGCGCTGCGCGAATGCCGCGTCGCCGTGCCCACGCGCCACCTCGGCGAAGCGCTGCAACACCTCGCAGCTGAAGAAGCCCAGCCACACGCTCTCGCCGCGACCGCCTTCGCCGACGCGGTTCATGCCGTCGTTCCAGTCGCCGCCGCGGATCAGCGGCAGGCCGCGTTCGCCGCGCAGGATGAAGCTGCGTTCGATCGCGCGCACGCAGTGCTTGTACAGCGGCTCGAACAGGCCCGAGGGCTGCGGCAGGTCGTACCAGGATTCCTCGCCGGCGTGCAGCGCGCGGCCCTCGATGTAGAACACCGGCACATCGAGCACGGCGCGGTCGCCGGTGGCCTGCACATAGCGGCTGGTGGCCAGCGGCAGCCACAGGTAGTCGTCCGAGCAGGTGGTGCGCACGCCGCGGTCCAGCGGCGGATGCCACCAGTGCTGCACGTCGCCCTCGGGGAACTGGTGCGCCGCGCACAGAAGCAGCTGGGCGCGGGAGAGTTCCGGCGCGGCGTGCACGGTGGCCATCGAATCCTGCAATTGGTCGCGGAAGCCGAACGCGCCGCCGGACTGGTAGTAGCCGCTGCGCGCCCAGATGCGGCAGGCGATGGTCTGGTACAGCAGCCAGCCGTTGGCGAGCACGTCAAGCGCCGGTTCCGGCGTGCGCACCTGCACCGCGCCGAGTACGCGCTGCCAGTGCGCGCGCACCTGCTCCAGCGCGGCCGCGGCCGAGCCGGCGCCGCGGAAACGCTGCACCAGCGCGCTGGCGTCGGCGGCGTCGCGGCCCAGGCCGAGGCGGAAGATCAGCTGGCGCTCGGCGCCGTCGTCCAGCGCCACCTTCGACTGCAGCGCGGCGCAGGGATCGAGTCCGGGGCCGAGTCGACCGGAAAGCTGCTTGCGACCGAGCGCGGCAGGCTTGCGCATGCTGCCGTTGCGGCCGAGGAATTCGCCGCGGTCGCCGTCGATGCCGCGCTCCGGATCGTCCACGTCGAGGAAGGCCACGCGGCCGGGGAACTCGCCGTTGTAGCTGTTGCGGGCGAACAGCGCGCCGCTGGCCGGGTCCGATTCGGTGACCACGTGCATGGCGGTCTTCTCGCGCAGGTCGCCGAGCACCCATTCGACGTAGGCGGTGGCGCTGAGCCGCCGTGGCCGGCCGGATTCGTTGCGCAGTTTCAGCACCGAGAACTTCACCGAGGCATCCAGCGCCACGTAGATCCACAGCTGCGAATGGATGCCGTCCTCGACATGCTCGAACACGCTGTAGCCGAAGCCGTGGCGGGTCAGGTACTGGCCGCTGCCGCGGCACGGCCGCGGGGTGGGCGACCACAGCGTGCCGCTGTCCTCGTCGCGCAGGTAGATCGCCTCGCCGCTGCCGTCGCCGACCGGGTCGTTGTGCCACGGGGTGAGGCGGAACTCGTGCGCGTTCTCGCCCCAGGTGTAGGCGCCGCCGCTCTCGGAGATCACCGTGCCGAAGTGCGGGTTGGCCAGCACGTTGGACCACGGCGCCGGCGTGGCGTCGTTCGCGGCGGAAACGATCACGTACTCGCGGCCGTCGGCGCTGAAACCGCCGTGCGGGTTGCGCAGTTGCAGTTCCGGCAATGCGGCCACCGGCGCCGGCAGCGCCGGCGCGGGGCGTTCGGCGCGGCTGGGCTCGAACGGCGGCGCGTGGGTTTCCAGCTGGCGCCGGCCGATCTGTTCGGCCAGGCTGCCGCGATGGTCGGCCAGCACGATGCGCGCGCTGGCCAGCATCACCATGCGATCCTCGCTGGAGAGCTGCTGCGCCGGGCGCACGAAGATGCCGCCGGAACGATCGAGCAGCCCGGCCTCGCTGCCCGAGGCGATCAGGCCCAGGATCTGGTCCTGCAGTTGCTGGCGGTAGCCGGCGCGGTCCTCGTTCCAGATCACCAGGTCCACCGCCAGCCCCTTCTGCCGCCAGTAGGCATGCGCCTGCACCAGCTGGCGCACCATCTCGATGCGCG